>JAEKKH010000039.1 GCA_019510465.1 Burkholderiales bacterium | reverse complement strand
GCGCCACCGCTTCCTCAAGGCCGACCCCGACCGCCCCATCCTGCCGCCCGAGGACATCTTCCTGAAGGAGCAGCAGTTCTTCGACCGCACGCGCGCGTTCGCGGCGCTGTCGTTGCGGCCGCCCGGCGGGGGAGGATCCCGCTTCGCGCAGGATGACCAGCCGGCGCAACAGGACGGCGAGCCCGCCGCGCAGGGTGACCAGCCGGGCGCGCAGCATGACGAGGAAGCGGTCGTTGCGCGCACAGTCGCGGAATCCACGCCGTGGGCCCGGCCGCTGCCGGACGTCAGCGTCGAGCGCGGCGCCACCGCCCCGATGGCGCGCCTGCAGAAGCACATCGACGCCACGCCCTACCGCATCCTGCTCGTGGCCGACAGCGAGGGGCGGCGCGAAACGCTGCTGGACATGTTGCGCGACCACCAGATCGAGCCCGTGAGCGTGGGCACGCTGGCCGAGTTCGAGTCGGGCGACGAGAAGGTGGCGATCACCGCGGCGCCGATCAGCGAGGGCTTCTTCTGGTTCGAGCCGGACGCCCGGCGCACGATCCAGTTCATCACCGAGAACGAGCTGTTCGCCAGCGGCGCGACGCCGCGCAAGCGCCGCCGCGGGCAGGAGCAGACCAGCAGCGTCGACGCGCTCATCAAGGACCTGTCGGAGCTCAAGCCGGGCGACCCGGTGGTGCACGCGAGCCACGGCATCGGCCGCTACCAGGGGCTGATCAACATCGACCTCGGCGAGGGGCCGAGCGAGTTCCTGCACCTTGAGTACGCCGACAAGGCCACGCTGTACGTGCCCGTCGCGCAGCTCGCGTTGATCAGCCGCTACACGGGCGTGTCCGCCGAGGAGGCGCCGCTGCACAAGCTGGGCTCGGGCCAGTGGGACAAGGCGCGCCGCAAGGCCGCCGAACAGGTGCGCGACGCCGCGGCCGAACTGCTGAACCTGTACGCCCGCCGCGCCGCGCGCGACGGCCACTCGCACCGCTTCTCGCCGCACGACTACGAGGCCTTCGCCACCAGCTTCGGCTTCGAGGAGACGCCCGACCAGCGCGCCGCGATCCACGCCGTCATCCAGGACCTCGTCAGCCCCAAGCCGATGGACCGCCTGGTCTGCGGCGACGTCGGCTTCGGCAAGACGGAGGTGGCGCTGCGGGCCGCGTTCGTGGCGGTGCACGGCGGCAAGCAGGTGGCGCTGCTCGCGCCCACCACCCTGCTGGCCGAACAGCACTTCCAGACGATCTCGAGCCGCTTCGGCCAATGGCCGGTGAAGGTGGCGGAGATGTCGCGCTTCCGCACCGCCAAGGAGATCAAGACGGCGATGGAAGGCCTGGCGGACGGCACGATCGACATCATCGTCGGTACGCACAAGCTGCTGTCGGCCGACGTCAAGTTCAAGCGCCTGGGCCTGCTGATCATCGACGAGGAGCACCGCTTCGGCGTGCGCCACAAGGAGGCGATGAAGGCGCTGCGCGCCGAGGTCGACGTGCTCACGCTCACCGCCACGCCGATCCCGCGCACGCTGGGCATGGCGCTGGAAGGCCTGCGCGACCTGTCGGTGATCGCCACCGCGCCGCAGCGGCGCCTGGCCATCAAGACCTTCGTGCGCAACGAGAGCCTGGGCACGATCCGCGAGGCCGTGCTGCGCGAACTCAAGCGGGGCGGCCAGGTGTACTTCCTGCACAACGAGGTCGAGACGATCCCCAACCGCCTCGAGAAGCTGCAGCAGCTGCTGCCCGAGGCGCGCATCGCGATCGCGCACGGCCAGATGCCCGAGCGCGAACTGGAGTCGGTGATGCGCGACTTCGTCGCCCAGCGCATCAACGTGCTGCTGTGCTCCACCATCATCGAGACGGGCATCGACGTGCCCACCGCCAACACCATCGTCATCAGCCGCGCCGACAAGTTCGGCCTGGCGCAGCTGCACCAGCTGCGCGGACGCGTCGGCCGCTCGCACCACCAGGCCTATGCCTACCTGATGGTGCCCGACGTCGAGGGCCTGACCAAGCAGGCCGCGCAGCGCCTCGATGCCATCCAGGCGATGGAGGAGCTCGGCTCGGGCTTCTACCTGGCGATGCACGACCTGGAGATCCGCGGCGCCGGCGAGGTGCTGGGCGAGAACCAGAGCGGCAACATGATGGAGGTCGGCTTCCAGCTGTACAACGACATGCTGGCCGAGGCGGTGCGCGCGCTGAGGTCCGGCCACGAGCCCGACCTGCTGTCGCCCACCGGGGCGTTCGGCGGCGGCATCGACATCAAGCTGCACGCCCCCGCCCTGCTGCCCGACGCCTACTGCGGCGACGTGCAGACGCGGCTGTCGCTGTACAAGCGCCTGGCCACGGCCGAACGCCCCGACACCCTGGACGCGCTGCTGGAGGAGATCACCGACCGCTTCGGCAAGCTGCCGCCGCAGGGCCAGGCGCTGTTCGACACGCACCGGCTGCGCATCCTCGCCAAGAGCTATGGGGTGCTGAAGGTGGACGCCAACCCGAAGGTCATGAACATCACGTTCAAGCCCAACCCGCCGGTCGACCCGATGCGCATCATCGAGCTGGTGCAGAAGAACCGCGCCGTGAAGCTGGCGGGCAACGACCGCCTGCGCATCGACCGCGAGATCGCCGAGCCGCGCGACCGCGCGCAGTACGTGCGCGACCTGCTGCGTTCGCTGGGCCCGCCGAAGGTGGCGGCCTGATCAGCGGGCGCCGCCGCATGCGACCCGGAACCGCAGCCGCTGGCGCATGCCATGAGCCGGCGGAGCGGCGACAATCGACGCATGAATCCGGCCTCCACCACGCCCGTCATCGTCTTCGCCGTCCTGTTCATCCTCGGGGCCGTCGCCTGCGTGGCGGTGAGCCTGCTGCTGGCCCGCCGCGGCCAGAAGGCGGTCGATCCGGCGGCGGCCGAGGCCGGCCACGCCGCGCAGCTGGAGCTGGCCCAGGTGCGCGAGCGCCTGCGCGCCACGGAGCTGGCCGCGGCAGCGTTGCAGGCCGACCTTGAACGCAGCCGCGACGAGACGCGCGCCGCCCGTGACGAGTTGGCGGCGGCCCGGGACACGGTGCTGCGCGCCGCCGCCGGCGAGGCGCAGAAGAACCAGCAGGTCGCATCGCTGAACGAGCGCGTCGCCGACCTCGAGCAGAAGGCGCGCGACACCGCGGCCCAGCTCGAGGCGCGCCACGTCGCGCTGCAGACGGCGCATGCCGAACTCGCGCATGCGCGCACCCGCGCCGACGCGGAACGCGCGAACGCGCAGGAGAAGCTGCAGCTGCTCACCGACGCGAGGGCCGAGCTGTCCAATCAGTTCAAGGCGCTGGCCAACGAGATCCTCGAGGAGAAGGCGAAGCGCTTCGCCGAGCAGAACCAGCACAACCTCGGCACCCTGCTCGATCCGCTGCGCACGCAGCTCAGCGAGTTCAAGGGCAAGGTCGAGGAGGTCTACGTCCAGGAAGGCAAGGACCGCATGGCGCTGTCCGAGCAGGTGCGCCAGCTGATGGAGTTGAACAAGACGCTCAGCAACGACGCCAACAACCTCACCAAAGCGCTCAAGGGCTCGGCGAAGGCCCAGGGCAACTGGGGCGAGCTGATCCTGGAGCGCGTGCTGGAGGCGTCCGGCCTCGAGAAGGGTCGCGTCTACCACGTGCAGGTCAGCCAGCGCGACGCCGAGGGCAACCTGCAGCAGCCCGACGTCGTCATCGACCTGCCGCAGGACCGCAAGCTGGTGGTCGACGCCAAGGTCTCCCTGCTGGCCTACGATCGCTACGCCTCGGCCGCGTCCGACGAGGAGCGCGTGCCGGCCGTGCGCCAGCACCTGGACTCGGTGCGCGCGCACATCAAGGGCCTGTCGGCGAAGAACTACCAGGCGCTGTACGGCGTGAAGTCGCTCGACATGGTGGTGATGTTCGTGCCCATCGAGCCGGCCTTCATGCTCGCCGTCACCAGCGACGAGGCGTTGTTCATGGAGGCCTGGCAGCGCAACGTGCTGCTGGTCAGCCCGTCGACGCTGCTGTTCGTCGTGCGCACCATCGCCCACCTGTGGCGCCAGGAGGCGCAGACGCGCAATGCGCAGGACATCGCCAAGCGCGGCGCCGAGCTCTACGACAAGCTGGCCGCGTTCGTCGGCGACCTGCAGAAAGTGGGGGCCAAGCTGAAGGACGCGCAGTCCGCGTACGAGGACGCGGAAAAGCGCTTGTCCACCGGCAAGGGCAACGTCATCCGCCAGGCGGAGATGCTCAAGGACCTGGGCGTGAAGTCGACCAAGGCGTTGCCGGGCGCGCTGGTCGACGCCTCGGGCGCTCGCGACGAAGCGCCGCCGGCGTCCGTCGCGCTGCCGCCGGTGCTGTCACTGTTCGACGAGGCGCCGGATCTGGAGTCGCCGACGAGCTGAAGCAAGGCCTGGCGGCAGGCCGGCTTGCGCCGTTCGACGATCCGTGCAGCCGGCCAAACGCCGGGCCGGGCGACCCCGCCGGCCGCGTGGCCGCGGTGTTGGCAGACGACCTGCCCGACCGACGGCGGCCTTCAATGGCGGCGCGCGCCCGCCACCCGCTCCAGCCAGTACGACGCCTGGCCCATGGCCCGCTCGACGCCCGGCTGCTGCGCGGCCAGCAGCGCCAGCGCATCGGAGATCAGCTGCTCCAGGCGCGGCGCGCCCAGCGTCAAGGCCGCCGTGCGACAGGCGTCGGCCTTCTGCGCGAAGGCGGTGCGTGCGTGCGCGCCTGCCGTGGAAGACGCGAGCTCGAGGGCCAGGCCGGTCAGGGCCTGGATCTGCTGCCGGAACGCCGCGACGTAGCGCGCGTGCCGCTCGACGTCGATGCGCAGCCGGGAGACCGCGGCGTCGACCGGCTCCAGGATGCCCGCATCGAGCTGGGCCAGCACGCGCTGGATGCGGCCGACCGTGTCGGGCCCGACCGGCTTGACGATGAAGCCCTGCAGGTCGGACCGTGTGGCGCCGAGCACGGTGTCGCGGTCGGCGGTGGAGGTGATCAGCATCGCCGGGACGCGCTTGAGCGCCGGAGCGGCGCGCAGCCGCGCCACCAGCTCCAGGCCGTCGGGAGGAGGCATGCGCACGTCCAGGCAGACCAGGTCGAAGTGCTGGTCGCCGGACAGGCGTTGCCAGGCGCCGGCGCCGTCCTGGGCGAGCACGAGCTCGGCGTCGCCGCACTGGCGCAGCACGTCTTCCATCGCGAGTCGGGAGACGAGGTCGTCGTCGGCGGCCAGGATACGCATGTCGACCCTCCGTTGCGGAAGGCCAAGCGTATCAGTGCGCGGTCATCCAGTCGTCAATGCTTTCCTGCAGCGCGGCCCAGTGGCGTTCGACGGCGGCGGCGTCGCCGATGTCGCAGGCGTGCTCGAGGCCGCCGGCGTCGTCTGCCATCGGGTCGCTGTGGATGTAGAACGCGCTGCCCTTGATGTTGTGCGCGATGCGCGCGGCGTGGCCGAAGTCGCGCCGGGCGATCGCATCGGCAAGCTCGGCCAACAGGCGCGGGGTCTCGGCGCGGAAGGCGTCGGCCAGGCGCTCGGACAGCGAGCGCACCGCCGGGGCGGCCGGCGGCGGCCTGGCCGCGGCGTCGGCCAGCGCGGCCTCGGCGGCGTCGACGGACGCGGCGTCGGGCTCGTTGTCCAGGAACAGGGCGTCGAGCGCGGCCGTGGAGCCGCCGGCCATCGCCATCGTGTCCAGCCGCGGGCGCAGCTCGCGGCCGCGCGCGCGCAACGCGGCCACCGTGCGATGCAGCGCCTGCGCCAGCAGCCGCTCGTCCACCGGCTTGGACAGGAAGTCGTCCATGCCCGCGGCCAGGCACAGGTCGCGGTCGTTGCCGGTGGCATTGGCGGTGAGCGCGATCATGCGGATGGCGGGATCCAGCACCCAGGTCTCGTCGATGCCGCCGGCGCGGATCGCGCGCGCGGCCGCGAGGCCGTCCATGACCGGCATGCGGCCGTCCATCAGAATGACGTCGAAGTTCTCCTCGGCGCAGCGCTGCACCGCCTGCAGGCCGTTCTCGACGAAGCTGACGTCGTGACCCAGGCCCTGCACGAAGGCCTGCACGATCACCCGGTTGGTGTGGCCATCCTCGGCGCACAGCACGTTCAGGCGGCAGTCGAACGCGGGGACGGCCTGCTCGGGCACCGTCTCCACCGGCGAGCCGAGCGCCACCGGCAACTGCACGCGGAACGTGCTGCCCACGCCGACCGCGCTGCGCAGCGAGATCTCGCCGGCCATGCCAACGACCAGCGCGCGCGTGATGGTCAGGCCCAGGCCGGTGCCGCCGTACTTGCGCGTGGTCGTGACGTCCGCCTGCTCGAAGCTGCTGAACAGCCGCTGCTGGGCCTCGTGGGAGATGCCGATGCCGGTGTCCTCGACCTCGATCTCCAGCAGCAGCCGGCCCGTCTCGGTGGCCACGCACGTGACGCGCAGCTCCACGGTGCCGACCTCGGTGAACTTGAGCGCGTTGCCGATCAGGTTGAGCAGGATCTGGCGCAGCCGCATCGGGTCGCCGCGCAGCCACTGCGGCACGTTCGGGTCGACATGGCTCAGCAGCGACAGGCCCTCTTCCTGGGCGCGCAGGTCGAGCAGTTCGACCAGCGACTGCACCATCTCGCGCAGGTCGAAATCGACCGACTCGAAGCCCATCTTGCCGGCCTCGATCTTCGAGAAGTCGAGGATGTCGTTGATGATGGCCAGCAGCGCCTCGGCGTTGCCGAGCGCCAGCGACACGCGCGAGCGCGACTGCGCCGGCATCGCCTCGCGCAGGCCCAGCTGCAGCATGCCGATGATGCCCGACAGGGGCGTGCGCAGCTCGTGGCTCATCGTCGCGAGGAACAGCGACTTCGCGCGCGTCGCCTCCTCGGCCTTGTCGCGCGCCAGGCGCAAGGCCTCCTCCTGGCGCTTGTGCGTCCGCGCATCGCGCATGAACGCGGTGGCGGCCCAGCCGCGGTCGTTGCGGTAGGCCGTCAGCGACAGCTCCACCGGCAGCCGGCGGCCGCCGGCGTCGAGCGCGTCGAGCTCGGTCACGGCGCCGGAGAAGAGCTCGTCGTTGGCGTCGCACAGCGCGGCGATGCCGCCGGTGGCCGCCATCAGCTTGGGCAGCGGCAGGATCTGCGTCACCGGCCGGCCGAGCGCCTCGACGGCGCTGCGGCCGAACAGCCGCTCGGCCGCCGGATTCCAGTACGACAGCGCCCCGCCCTCGTCGAAGCTGATGACGGCGTCGGTGGCGGCCTGCAGCATCAGCTCGACACGCTCCTGCTGGGCGCGGAACGCCAGCTCGCCAGCCAACCGGCGCTGCTGCTGCACGACGACGTTGACGATCAGCGTCAGCGACGACACGCTCAGCAGGAACAGGAACAGCGAGGCGGTGTGCGTGGCCGGATCGGCGCTGGCGCTGCTGGGGGCGGTGAGCTGCAGCGTGATGGTGATGAGGCCGCAGGCCATCACGGCGGTATGCACGAACAGCGGCGGGAACTTGATCGCGGCCCACACCAGCAGCGGCAGCGCCAGGAAGCCGACCACGTGCACCGGCACGTTCCAGCCGCGCGTGATGACCCAGCCCAGCACGCTGGCGGCGAGGCTGCACAGGACGAACCAGACCTGCTCGCGCGTGAACTGCAGCACCGGCGGCAGCCGCGAGCCGTCATGCAGCGCGGCGCGCTCGACGGCCGGGCGCGGCGGGCGTGGCGCGCTCCGGCGCTCGAACGCGAACGTGGTCTGCGGCAGCCGTCGTGCGGCGGGATGGAAGCGCGCGTCGAGCCAGCGCGCCCACGAGAACAGCGCCGGCATGCAGATGAGGCAGCCGAACACGTCGCCGATCATCGACTCGACCCAGTAGCCCGACCAGCCGTGCTCGATGCAATGCCGCGTGCCGGCCAGTCCGCAGTAGCCCGCCGTGCCGCCGGCGCCGTTGACGAAGGCGTACAGCACGCCGAGGCTGGTCATCACCATCACGGCGCGCACGGTGTCGAGCTTGCCGCTGAAGCCCAGCCGCACGGCCGCCCAGCGCACGAGCGCGGCCGAGGCCAGCATCGACAGCGGTTCGACGAATGCCCAGCGGTCGTGCACCCAGCCGTGCGAGCTGCCGTTGGCGACGAAATCGTAGGCGATGTAGGCGGCCGCGCCGATCAGGCTGGACGGGCCGTACAGGATGCCAGCCACGCAGGCGAGCGCCGCGGGCGGCCACACCGGCGTCAGGTAGCCGTTGCCGTCGAGCGCGAAGACGAAGCCCAGTCGCGCCGCCAGCGCGTACAGCAGCATGACGCTGAGCATCAGCATCAGGTCGCGACGGAATTTCTGGGACAGCAAGCTCAAGATGCTTTCGGGAGGCCGGCCAACCCCGCAAGTGTGCCGCCCGCGCGCCTGCGCGGGTGGACGATTGTCCCGCGTATTTCACGGCGCGGGGCGGGAAATGGGTGCAAATCGACGCGGCGCGAAGACTGTCGTCCCCGCAACCGAAGCCTGGCCGGCGCCGTCGACTTAAAATCGTCGCCTTCCCACCGCCTGATTCCCATGAGCCCTGCCCTTCCGAGCGGCCTCGTCGTCCGCGGCTTCACCGCGCCGCTGCGCCTGGCCGACTTCCGCCTCGCGGCGTTCGACATGGATTCCACGCTGATCAACATCGAGTGCATCGACGAGATCGCCGCGGCCGTGGGCCTGAAGGCCGAGGTGGCCGCCATCACCGAAGCGACGATGCGCGGCGAGATCGCCGACTTCAAGGAAAGCCTGCGCCGCCGCGTGGCGCTGCTGCGGGGCGTCGAGGAGAAGTGGCTGCACGAGATCTGGGAGCACCGGCTCGAGCTCAACCCGGGCGTCGAGATCTTCCTGAAGGCGCTGCGCGACGCCGGACTGAAGACGCTGCTCGTTTCCGGCGGCTTCACCTTCTTCAGCGATCGCGTGGCCCGGCGCCTGGCGATCGACTACACGCGCGCCAACGTGCTCGAGATCGTCGACGGCCGCCTCACCGGCCGCGTGGTCGAGCAGCCCTGGGGCGACATCTGCGACGGCGCGGAGAAGCAGCGCATGTTGCTGCAGACCTGCCAGGCGCTCGGCATCCTGCCAGCGCGCGCGATCGCGGTGGGCGACGGCTCGAACGACCTGCCGATGATGGCCGAGGCCGGCCTGTCGATCGCGTTCCACGCCAAGCCGGCGGTGCGCGAGAAGGCCATGCTGGCGATCAACGAAGGCGGGATGGACGACGCGCTGGCCGTGCTGCGCTGAACGGAAGGACGCGGCTTCAGGCCGCCTGCGCGTCCTGGGCGTCGCCGTCGAGCGACGCGTACCACGGCGCGTAGGGCGAGTTCTTGATGAGCGTGCGGTTCAGGTCGGGCGCCCCGTCCTTCCACCACACCCGGCCGCGCTCGCCGAGGCCGACCTGGGCCAGGGCGATCATCCGGCGCGCAGCGACGACGGCCGCCTCGTCGCCGGAGAGCTTCGCCGCCTTGAGCGCGCGGCGGCCATTGAGCAGCTCGCGCATGTAGCGGATCTTGCGCTCCGCCGAGAGCGTCGGATTCGCCGCGCGCCAGAGGCGCCCTTGCACAACGATGTAGCGGCCGTCCGGCGTCGTCAGCTCCGAGGTCATCCCCTCAATCTAGCCCACGCCGCGGCGGTGCTTGATGCCAAAAGCAACCGGAATACCTCGTCGCGCAACAGCTTGATACAGCCTTGCGGCGGGCATCGAGGTTTTCCTTCAACGACTCAGCTGTTCCCAGGCCTTGTCCAGGCGCTTGACGCTCACCGGCTGGGGCGTGCGCAGCTCCTGCGCGAACAGGCTGACTCGCAGTTCCTCGAGCAGCCAGCGGTACTCCGTCAGGCGCGCGTCGACGGCTCCCTTGCGCTCGGCCAGCGTGCGCAGGTAGCGCTGTTCGACCGGCCGCAGCTCGGCCAGGCGCTGGCTGTCGCGCGCCGGATCGGCACGCAGCTTGTCCAGCCGCAGCGTGATGCCCTTGAGGTAGCGCGGCAGGTGCTGCAGCTGCGCCCACGGCGTCGCCTGGATGAAGCGCTTGCCCATCAGGCGCTGCAGCTGCGCGGTGACGTCGTCGACCACCTCCCTGGGCGGCCGCGCATCCTTGAGCTTGCGCGCGGCGGCGGCGTATTCGACCAGCACCGCCTGGGCCTGGCGCGCCACTTCCTGCGCGATCAGGTTCAGGCGGCTGCGGCCCTGCTCGAGGCGCCGCTTGAACTCGGCCTCGTCCGTGGGCAGCGGCTCCTCGAGGAACGCGCGGTCGATCGCGACGTCGATGATCTGCTCGCGCAGCTCCTCGGCGCTGCCCAGCGGCATGTACAGCACCGACATCTTCGTCAGGTCGGGAATGTTGCGCTCGAGGAAGCGGATCGGCTCCTTGAGCTGCAGCGCGAGCAACCGGCGCAGGCCGGCGCGATGCTTCGCGGCGGCGACATCGGGCTCGTCGAACACCTCGATCTCGACGTGCGCGCCCTTGTCGATCAACGCCGGAAAGCCGATCAGCGTCTGGCCGCCCTTGGCGATCTCCATCAGCTCGGGCAGCTGGCCGAACGACCAGGTCGTGTACTTGGCGGCGGCCTGCATCGCCGGCGGCGGCGCGGGCGTCGCCACGCGTGCGACGATGCCCTTGCCCGCGGACGCCGGCGTGGCGTCCGGCGCCGGCGCGGCAGGCACCGCGGCGGCGGGCAGCTTCAGCGCCGCCAGCGCCTGGAAGGCCGAACGAGCCTGCCCGCCCAGTTCCGACTTCAGCGCCGCCAGGTTGCGCCCCATGCCCAGCTGGCGCCCGTGCTCGTCGACGACACGGAAGTTCATGAAGTGGTGCGGCGACAGCGTCTCGAGCTTGAAGTCGTTGCGCTGCACCGCGATCTGCGTGCGCTCCCTGACGGCCTTGAGCAGCACCTCCAGCAGCTCGCCCTGCGCGAATTCATGCGTGGCGACGAATTCCGCCACGAATTCCGGCAGCGGTACCAGGCGCGAGCGCGGGCGCTGGTGCAGGCTCTTGACCAGCCCCAGCACCTTGGCCTCCAGCATGCCCGGCACCAGCCAGTCGACGCGCTCCGCGTTGACCTGGTTGAGCGCGTAGATCGGCACCGTCACCGTCAGGCCGTCCTTGGCGTCGCCCGGCTCGTGCAGGTAGACGACCGCGCAGTCGACGCCGCCCAGGCGGATCGTCTTCGGGAACGACGCGGTGGTGATGCCGGCGGCCTCGTGGCGCATCAGCTCGTCGCGCGTGAGCATCAGCAGCTTGGGGTTCCGGCGCGACTCCTCGCGGTACCACTTCTCGAACGTGGCGCCGCTGACGACGCCGGCGGGGATCTGCTGGTCGTAGAACGCGTGGATCAGCTCGTCGTCGACCAGCACGTCCTGGCGGCGCGACTTGTGCTCGAGATCCTGCACCTGCGAGACCATCTTCGCGTTGTGCGCGAGGAACGGCAGGCGAGTCTCCCATTCGCCGCCGACCAGCGCCTCGCGGATGAAGATCTCGCGCGCCACCGCCGGATCGACGAGCCCGAAGTTCACGCGCCGGTTCTGGTAGACGACGATGCCGTACAGCGTGGCGCGCTCCAGCGCGATCACCTCGGCGGCCTTCTTCTCCCAGTGCGGCTCCAGCAGCTGCGTCTTGAGCAGGTGGCCGGCGACGCCCGGGATCCATTGCGGGTCGATGGCGGCGATGCCGCGGCCGTACAGGCGCGTCGTCTCCACGAGCTCGGACACGACGATCCAGCGCCCGGGCTTCTTCGACAGGTGCGCGCCCGGGTGGCGCCAGAACCGGATGCCGCGCGCGCCGAGGTACCAGTCCTCGTCGTCGCTCTTCAGGCCGAGGTTGCCCAGCAGCCCGGCCAGCATCGCCAGGTGCACCTGGTCGTAGTTCGCGGGCACCGTGTTCAGGTGCCAGCCGTGGTCGTTGACGACGGTCAGCAGCTGCGAGTGGATGTCGCGCCACTCGCGCACCCGGCGCACGCTGACGAAGTGCTCGCGCAGCAGCTGTTCGTAGCGGCGGTTGCTCAGCTTGTGGGTGGCGGCGGGCGCGGGCGTGCCCGCCTGCGCGCCGCCGTGACGCGCATGCGCGGAGGCGCCGCGCGCCGGGCGCGGGGAGATCTGCACGGCGTCGAGATCGGCATCGGCCTGCCCGCCGCGCGACACCTCCAGCCACTTCCACAGCTTGAGGTAGCCCATGAACTCCGAGCGCTCGTCGTCAAACTTCCTGTGCTTCTCGTCGGCGGCCTGCTGCTGTTCCAGCGGCCGGTCGCGCACGTCCTGGCCCGACAGCGCCGACGCGATGACGAGCACCTCGGTCAGGCAGTGGCGCTCGCGCGCCTCGATGATCATGCGGCCCACGCGCGGGTCCAGCGGCAGCTTCGCGAGCTCGGCGCCCATGGGCGTCAGGTCGTTGGCGTCGTCGACGGCGTTGAGCTCGCCCAGCAGCGCGTAGCCGTCGGCGATCGCCTTGCGCGGCGGCTCCTCCAGGAACGGGAAGTCTTCCACCGCGCCGAAGCGCAGGCTCTTCATGCGCAGGATGACCCCCGCCAGCGATGAGCGCAGGATCTCGGGGTCGGTGAATTTCGGCCGGCCCTCGAAGTCCTTCTCGTCGAACAGCCGGATGCAGGTCCCGTTGGAGACGCGGCCGCAGCGGCCCGCGCGCTGGTTGCATGCGGCCTGGCTGATCGGCTCGATCTGCAACTGCTCGACCTTGTTGCGATAGCTGTAGCGCTTGACGCGCGCCAGGCCCGAGTCGACCACGTAGCGGATGCCGGGCACCGTCAGCGAGGTCTCGGCCACGTTGGTGGTCAGCACGATGCGCGGCGCGGCGCCCTGCTCGAACACGCGGTCCTGCTCGGCCTGCGACAGCCGCGCGAACAGCGGCAGGATCTCGACGCCGGGCGGATGGTGGCCGCGCAGCTTCTCGGCGGCCTCGCGGATCTCGCGCTCGCCGGGCAGGAACACGAGCACGTCGCCCGGACCGCTGCGCCACAGCTCGTCGACGGCGTCGACGATGGCCTCGTTCAGCCCGTACTCGCGCGACTCCTCGAACGGCCGCCACCGCTGTTCGACCGGGAACAGCCGGCCGCTGACCATGATCACCGGCGCGGGGCCGCGGGCCGACTCGAAGTGCTTGGCGAAGCGGTCGGCATCGATCGTGGCCGACGTGACGATCACCTTCAGGTCGGGCCGGCGCGGCAGGATCTGGCGCAGGTAGCCGAGCAGGAAGTCGATGTTGAGGCTGCGCTCGTGCGCCTCGTCGATGATCAGCGTGTCGTAGGCCTTGAGCAGCGGGTCCGTCTGGGTCTCGGCCAGCAGGATGCCGTCCGTCATCAGCTTGACCGACGCGCCCGGCTGCAGCCGGTCCTGGAAGCGCACCTTGTAGCCGACCACGTCGCCCAGCGGCGAATTGAGCTCGAACGCGATGCGCTTGGCCACGCTGGAGGCCGCGATGCGGCGCGGCTGCGTGTGGCCGACCAGGCCGCCGCCGTTGCCCCGGCCGCGCCCCATCGCGAGCACGATCTTGGGCAGCTGGGTGGTCTTGCCCGAGCCCGTCTCGCCGCAGACGATGACGACCTGGTGCTCGGCGATCGCGCGCGCGATCTCCTCGCGCCGGCCCGAGACGGGCAGCGATTCCGGGAAGGTGATCTTCGGCACCGGGTTGGCGGGCGCCGGCGCGGCGCGCGGCCCCCGCTCGCCGCGGTCGGCACGATCGGGACGGGAAGGCCGCGGCGCGCGATGCGCGGCGGGCGGTGCGGGAGGACGGACGGGCGAATTCACGAGGGACGGGATTATCTCGCGGCCCGACCACCACGGGGTCAGGTCTTGAATGTTGCGAGGTCAGGTCTTGAAAACTGCGGGGTCAGGTCTTGCGCGTTGCGGGGTCAGGTCTTGAATGTTGCGGGGTCAGGTCTTGAATCGTGCACTCCTGGCCGGCGCTCCGGCCGGGAGTGCACGATTCAAGACCTGACCCCGAGGAGATGTGACCCCGTGCGGCACAATGTCGGGCTGACACTTTCGGCGTCTCCCCACCCACACCGCAATGAGCCTGGACCTCGTCTTTCCCCATACCTTCGTGCCCTGGTTCCGCGCGGTGGCGCCCCACATCCATGCGTACCACGGCAAGACCTTCGTCGTCGCGATGACCGGCGAGGGCATCGCCGCGGGCAAGCTCAACGCGCTGGTGCAGGACCTGGCCATCCTGCACGCGATGGGCATGAAGCTGGTGCTGGTGCACGGCTTCCGGCCGCAGGTCAACGAGCAGCTCAAGGCCAAGAACCACCCCGCCCGCTACAGCCACGGCGTGCGCATCACCGACGAGGTGGCGCTCGACTGCGCGCAGGAGGCCGCCGGCCAGCTGCGCTTCGAGATCGAGGCCGCGTTCTCGCAAGGCCTGCCCAACACGCCGATGGCCAACGCCACCGTGCGCGTCGTCTCGGGCAACTTCCTCACCGCCCGGCCCGTGGGCATCGTCGACGGCGTCGACTTCATGCACAGCGGCGTCGTCCGCAAGGTCGACTCCGCCGCCATCCGCAGCGCGATCGGATCGGGCGCCGTCGTGCTGCTGTCGCCGTTCGGCTTCTCGCCCACCGGGGAGGCCTTCAACCTGACGATGGAAGAGGTGGCCACGTCCACCGCCGTCGCGCTGCAGGCCGACAAGCTGCTGTTCCTGACCGAGGTGGCCGGCATCCACGAAGTGCCCGGCGACCCCGAGACCCCGGTCGACACCGAGCTGGCGCTTGCGGAGGCCGAGCGCCTCGTCGCCAGCCTGCCCGCGCCGGCCGGCCCGCTGGACATCGGCTTCTACCTGCAGCACTGCGTCAAGGCCTGCCAGGGCGGCGTCGAGCGCTCGCACATCCTGCCGTTCTCCGTCGACGGCGCGCTGCTGATGGAGGTCTTCACGCACGATGGCATCGGCACCATGGTCGTGGACGAGAAGCTCGAGAGCCTGCGCGAGGCGACGGCCGACGACGTCGGCGGCATCCTGCAGTTGATCGAGCCGTTCGAACGCGACGGCACGCTGGTCAAGCGCAGCCGCACGGAAATCGAACGCGACGTCGCCACTTATACGGTCATCGAGCACGACGGAATCATTTTCGGTTGCGCGGCGTTGTATCCGTATCCGGAGGCCGGTACCGCCGAATGCGCCGCGCTCACGGTATCGCCGCAGGTTCAGGGCCAGGGCGACGGCGACCGGATTCTCAAGCGAATCGAACATCGCGCAAAGGCGCTCGGGCTGAAGTCGATATTCGTGCTCACCACCCGCACGATGCATTGGTTCATCAAACGCGGCTTCGAACAGGTCGACCCGGAATGGTTGCCCGAGGCGCGCAAGAAGAAATACAACTGGGATCGGCGTTCGCAGGTACTCGTGAAGAAACTGGCCTGAGCCGCGAACCCGAAAACCGTCCCGAATCCCTCGCGCGCCCCCGGCCGCGCGAACCTCACGAACAAGGAGTCCCCATGGCACGCACCGTCCAATGCGTCTACCTCAAGCGCGAGGCCGAAGGCCTCGACTTCCCGGTCTACCCGGGCGAGCTCGGCAAGCGCATCTACGACAACGTCAGCAAGGAGGCGTTCGAGGCCTGGAAACGGCACCAGACGATGCTCGTCAACGAGAATCGCCTGAACCTCGCCGACGCCCGGGCCCGTCAATATCTGGCGCGCCAGATGGAAAACTTCTTCTTCGGCGGCGGCGCGGAACAACCCGCCGGCTACGTGCCGCCGGCGGCCTGAGCGAGACTTTTCTCATCCTCGGCTTGCATTCGTCTTCAGGTGCAAGCAATATTCGAGGCGGCCCCGGTGTATATTCACCTTCCAGCCGCCGGGCGCGTGCAAATGTCACGCGCCAGCTCCGCGACGGAGTTTCTCATTGCGTATTTCGCGATAAGATGTTTCGATTGTCGAATTGAGACGAGGTTTTGAGACATGTCTTCCCTGCAGGATCTTCTGGCCCAGAAGGCCGATATCGACCGCCAGATTTCCGAGGCACGCCGGCATGAGCGCAACGAGGCCATTTCGAAGGTCCGCGCCCTGATGGCCGAGCACGGGTTGACGGCCGCCGATCTGGTGGCCAAGACGTCCGGCCCGCGCGCCAGCACCAGCGGCCGCAAGGTCGCGGCCAAGTACCGCGATCCCGTCAGTGGCCAGACCTGGACCGGCCGCGGCCTGAAGCCGAAGTGGCTGGCGGCCGCGCTGGAATCGGGCAAGCAGCTGACCGACTTCGCCGTCTGAGCGGTTCCCGCCGGACGCCCGTCCGGCCCGTCGCGAGCGCCCGCCGGGGCGCTCGTTTCGTTTGCGCGCCCGTTCCCCACCCCATGTTCTCCGCAGTCCCGACCTAAACTCGAGTCGTGATCCCCGGCCAATTCGTCCAAGACCTGCTCGCCCGCGTCGACATCGTCGAGCTGGTGGGGCGCTCCGTCACGCTGAAGAAGGCGGGCATCAACTACAAGGGCCTGTGCCCGTTCCACGGCGAGAAGTCGCCCAGCTTCATCGTCAGTCCCACCCGGCAGACCTACCACTGCTTCGGCTGCGGCGTCCACGGCGACGCCATCCGCTTCCTCGTCGAGCAGCACGGCATGGGCTTCGTCGACGCGGTGACCGACCTCGCGCAGCAGGTGGGCATGCCGGTGCCCGAGGACAACGCCTCGCCCGAGGAACGCGCCGAGGCGGCGCGCAAGAAGGCGCAGGTCGTCACGCTCACCGACCTGCTGGCCAAGGCCGCCGACCACTACAGGCAGCAGCTGAAAGCCTCGCCGCGCGCCATCGACTACCTCAAGGGCCGCGGCCTCAGCGGCGAGATCGCGGCGCGCTTCGCGCTCGGCTTCTCGCCGGACGGCTGGCGCACCCTCGCCAGCTGCTTCCCGCGCTACGACGACCCGCTGCTGGTCGAGTCGGGCATGGTGATCGTCTCGGGCGACGACCCGGCGACGCAGAAGCGCTACGACCGCTTCCGCGACCGCATCATGTTCCCGATCCGCAACGTCAAGGGCGAGGTGATCGCCTTCGGCGGCCGCGTGCTGGACAAGGGCGAGCCCAAGTACCTGAACTCGCCCGAGACGCCCGTCTTCAGCAAGGGCCGCGAGCTCTACGGGCTGTTCGAGGCCCGCCAGGGCCTGCGCGACAAGGGTTACGTGCTGGTCACCGAGGGCTACATGGACGTGGTCGCCCTGGCGCAACTCGGCTTCCCGAACGCCGTGGCCACGCTCGGCACCGCCTGCACGGCCGAGCACGTGCAAAAGCTGCTGCGCTTCACGGACAAGGTGATCTTCAGCTTCGACGGCGATGCCGCCGGCCGCCGTGCCGCCGGCCGCGCGCTCGAGGCCGCCCTGCCCCACGCCAGCGACACGCGCAGTTTCCGCTTCCTGTTCCTGCCCAAGGAGCACGACCCGGACAGCTACGTGCGCGAACACGGGGCGAAAGCCTTCGAGCAATACGTCCAGGACGCGCTGCCGCTGTCGCAGCAGTTGGTCGAGGTGGCGCAGCACGACTGCGACATGACCACCGCCGAGGGCCGGGCGCGCATGCTGGCGCAGGCCCGGCCGCTGTGGAGCGCCCTGCCGGAAGGCGCCCTGCAGATGCAGTTGCTGGGCGAGCTGGCGATCAAGGCCGGCCTGCCGCTGGCCGACCTGCAGACGCTGTGGAAGACCGACGCGCCGCGCTCCCGCCGGCCCGCGCGCGAGCGCGACGCGGACGACGGCGCGCCCTGGCACGACGTCCCTCCCGATCTCGACGAGGCCAATGCCCAGGCGAGCGGCGCCGGCCCCGCCGGCCCGCGCGACGGCCAGGGCGGCCGCTTCGGCAGCAAGCCACGCCGTTTCGACAGTCGGCCCATGAACCCGAAATGGGCGGCGCGCCAGCGCGAGGAGGCCGAGCAGGAGGCCCAGCGCCGCCAGCCGCGCTCGGCGCCGCGCACCGCCGAGAGCCGGGCCGTCCAGATGCTGTTCGGCCACGCCGAATACTGGGAGCGCCTGTCCGCCGACGAACATGCGCTGATGCACAGCCTGCCAGCGCCCTACGGCCCGCTGGTCGCCTGGCTGGAACGCGACCATTCGGAGCACGGCGCGCGGCCCTGGGCCATCCTGAGCCATGCCTTGCGCGACGATCCCGAGCTCGGCCCCGAGGCCCTGGCGATCGCCGACGGCGACGCCGAGCCCGGCGCGACCTTCGAGGATTTCCGCCGCAACGTCGACAAGATCCTCGACCGCGAACTGCGCGCCCAGACGCAGGCGCTGATCGCCCGGGCCGCCACCGATCCGGAGGCGCTGCGGCGCTACCGGGAGGTCTTCAAGCACTGGGAAGAGGTGAAGGCTCGACTGTCGTCCCAACGTGCCGAAGAGTGAGGCAGGCACGCCGCTCGGCCCGCTTCGCCGGGGCCGCCGTGGTGTTTTTCATTGGCATTTGAGGTATAATCCGATATCCCACTCAGCGGCAAACTTGTGACGTGCAGTGAGAGCGACTGACTCCGGGCCCCGGCCACCCTCGACAAGGGCATCTTCACCGGCCACCTTCTTCCCGCAAGAGTTGCTTCATCCAGACCACGTCCACGTCACTTTGCCTGCCGGTGTCCCGTCGTGTCGCACGCGAAGGGAAATTCATCGCTTGCCTTCTTTTTCAGCTGCTTGCCCGTATATATCGCGGGCCAGTCGAAATTGACGCGGGCGACGCTGCCGGGCGGCCTGGGGCCACATTCATTCAAGGAAACGCATGACTGCCAAGAAGAGCGCTGATACTGCCAAGACGACCGCCGCCGCGAAGGTGGCCGCCGAGAAGCCCGTCGTCGAGAAGAAGGCGGTGTCCGCTGCTGCCACGAAGGCGGCCGTGAAGGCGCCCGCGGCCAAGGCCGAGAAGGCGGCGCCCGCGGCCAAGTCCGCGGCGGCCAAGACCACCAAGCCCGCTGCCAAGACGGCCGCGCCGGAGGCCAAGGGCAAGAAGGGCAAGAAGGAAGAGGCGGTCGCCAAGCCGCCGTTCGAGGAAGACGCGGACGTCGAGGCCGATCTCGAGGGCGAGGTCGAGGCCGAAGGCGTCGAGGAAGTCGTCGAGGACGTCGGCGAGGTCAAGGCCAAGGTCAAGCCGCTGCGCATGAAGGTCTCGCGCGCCAAGGAGCGCGCGCTGATGCGCGAGTTCGGCCTGGACGAGACGCAGCTGACCGAAGAGGAAGTCGCCAAGCGCCGCCATGAGCTCAAGACGCTCATCAAGATGGGCAAGACGCGCGGCTTCCTGACGCACCAGGAAATCAACGACCACCTGCCCGAGAAGCTGGTCGACAACGAGATCCTCGAGGCCATCGTGTCGATGCTCAACGACATGGGCATCGCCGTCTACGAGCAGGCGCCCGACGCCGCCACGCTGCTGATCTCGGGCCAGACCCAGTCCGGCGCGACGGAAGAGGAAGCCGAAGAGGCGGCCGAGGCCGCGCTGTCGACCGTCGACTCCGAATTCGGCCGCACCACCGACCCGGTGCGCATGTACATGCGCGAGATGGGCTCGGTCGAGCTGCTCACGCGCGAGGGCGAGATCGAGATCGCCAAGCGCATCGAAGGCGGACTGCAGGCCATGATGCAGGCGATCTCCGCGTCGCCGACCACCATTGCCGAGATCCTGCTGGTGGCCGACAAGATCGCCAAGGGCGAGATGCAGATCTCCGAGGCCGTCGACGGCTTCGTCTCCGACGACGAGGCCGACGACTACGTCGCGGAAGAGGACTTCGACGAGTTCGACGAGGAAGACGACGACGACGGCGCGGGCGGTTCGACGAGGAAGACGACGACGACGGCGCGGGCGGCTCCAAGGCGCTCACCAAGAAGCTCGAGGAACTCAAGGCCCAGGCGCTGACCAAGTTCGGCGAGCTCAGCACGCACTTCGACAAGATGCGCAAGGCCTTCGAGAAGGACGGCTACCGCTCGCCCTCGTACGACAAGGCCCAGGAAGCGCTGACCGACGACCTGATGAAGATCCGCTTCACGGTCAAGACCATCGAGCGCCTCTGCTCGATCCTGCGCGGCCAGGTGGACGACGTCCGCCGCTACGAGCGCGAGATCCGCAAGATCGTGGTCGACAAGTGCGGCATGCCGCAGGAACACTTCATCAAGACCTTCCCGACCAACTCGCTCAACCTGCACTGGGCCGAGAAGGAGATCTCCGCCGCCCGCCCCTACAGCACGATCATGGGCCGCAACCTGCCCGCGATCCAGGAACTGCAGCAGAAGCTGATCGACCTGCAGGCGCGCGCGGTGGTGCCCATCGAGCACCTGAAGGAGATCAACCGCAAGATGAACGAAGGCGAGAAGGCCTCGCGCGACGCGAAGAAGGAGATGATCGAGGCCAACCTGCGCCTCGTGATCTCGATCGCGAAGAAGTACACCAACCGCGGCCTGCAGTTCCTCGACCTGATCCAGGAAGGCAACATCGGCCTGATGAAGGCGGTGGACAAGTTCGAATATCGCCGCGGCTACAAGTTCTCGACCTACGC
>JAEKKH010000249.1 GCA_019510465.1 Burkholderiales bacterium | reverse complement strand
AAGGCGGCGGGGCTGCGGCGCATCGTGTCCAACCTCGTCAACAACGCGCTGCGCCATGGCAAGCGCGCCGACGTCCGCGTGCACAGGACGGGCGACGCGGTGCGCATCGTCATCGAGGACGAGGGCCCCGGCATCCCCGAGGCCCAGCTCGATGCCGTGATGAAGCCGTTCTACCGCCTCGAGACCTCGCGCAGCCGGCTGACCGGCGGCAGCGGACTCGGGCTGTACATCGCGCGCGATCTCGTCGCCCGCCAGGGCGGCACGCTGACGCTGGAGAACCGCGCCGAAGGCGGCTTGCGGGCGACGATCGCGCTGCCCACGCGCTGAGCGTGCGCCGGCGGCGGCTCGGCCGGGTTGGATCCTGCGACGCCGCGACGCCGCGCGTCACCTCACCTCGGCGTCGAAGATGTAGCCCTCGCCGCGGATGGTGCAGATCAGCTGCTCGCCGTCCTGGGCGGCGGACAGCTTCTGGCGCAGGCGCGACACGGCCAGGTCGATCGCGCGATCGGCCACGACGACGCCCTGGCCGCGCGTGGCGTCGAGCAGCTGGTCGCGCGTGAGCACGCGCCGCGGCCGCTCGACGAAGGCGCTGAGCAGGCGGTATTCAGCACTCGACAGCGGCACGACCACCTGCTGCGGCGACAGCAGCTGGCGCTTCAGGCGGTCGAAGCGCCAGCCGGCGAATTCGACGCTGCCGTCGCCGCCGGGCGCGCCGGCGGGCGCCGAGCGGCGACGCAGCACGGCCTTGATGCGGGCCACCAGCTCGCGCGGCTCGAAGGGCTTGGCGACATAGTCGTCGGCGCCCAGTTCGAGCCCCAGCACGCGGCTGTGCGGGTCGCCCTGCGCGGTCAGCATCAGCACGGGCAGCGCGGCCGTCTCGGGGCGCTGGCGCAGCTGCGTGCAGATCTCGAGGCCGTCGCCATCGGGCAGCATCACGTCCAGGATCAGCACGTCGACGCCGCCTTCGGCCAGCAGCGAGCGCATGCGGGCGGCCGTCGGGGCGGCGATGGCCTCGAAGCCGAATCGACGCAGGTACTCGCAGACCGATTGCAGCAGTTCGGGGTCGTCGTCGACGACGAGGCAGCGCGTGAGGGGCATGTGCGGGGGGCGGTGGTTCGCGGGATGCGATCGCGAAGTTATCACGCGCTTTCCGCGCCGTCGCGTTCGCGTCCCGCGCGCGCGACGGACGAAGAAACGCCCCTTGCTGCGACGCAGCAAGAGGCGTCCTTCGGGCCGTGCACCGGCTATAGGCGGCCGGTCAGCAGCAGGATCAAGAGGATGACGACCAGCAGGCCGAAGATGCCCGTGGGCGCATAACCCCAGCCGCGGCTGTACGGCCAGGTGGGCAGCGCGCCGAGCAGCAGCAGGACAAGGACGATCAGGAGGATGGTGCCAAGCATGGAATGCTCCTTGGGTGGGATGGGCCGGAGGGGTGCCGGGGATACGGCCAGGACTCGGCAATCCACGGACCAGGGACGTCCACATCGTGCGACCGCTAGGCGATATCCCTCACGGACCTGCCGCGCCAAACCGGCGCATACGATGGAGAATGCCCTTCGACCCCAGGAGACAACGCATGGATGCAGGCGCGAGCGGAACCATCGGTCACTACAGCTTCGAAGAGAAGCGGCGACGCATCTTCGCCATCATGGCGGCGTCGTCGGGCAACCTGGTCGAATGGTTCGATTTCTACGTCTACTCGTTCACGACGATCTACTTCGCGTCGTCGTTCTTCCCGAAGACCTACACGACCGTCCAGCAGTACCTGTATTCGGCGCTGGTCTTCGCGATCGGCTTCCTGATGCGGCCGATCGGCGGGTGGATGTTCGGCAAGATCGCCGACAGGCGCGGCCGCAAGACCTCGCTGGTGATCTCGGTGGTGATGATGTGCGCCGGCTCGCTGATGGTGGCGTGCCTGCCCACCTACCAGCAGATCGGCTTCGCCGCGCCGCTGCTGCTGCTGTTCGCGCGCATGGTGCAGGGCCTGTCCGTGGGCGGCGAGTATGGCGCCACCGCCACCTATCTCAGCGAGGTGGCGCTGCGCGGCGAGCGCGGCTTCTACTCCTCGTTCCAGTACGTGACCCTGATCGGCGGCCAGCTGCTGGCGGTGCTGGTGGTGTTCGTGCTGCAGCAGATCCTCGACGAGGCGCAGCTCAAGGAGTTCGGCTGGCGCATCCCGTTCGTGATCGGCGCGGTCACGGCGGTCGTGGCGCTGCTGCTGCGACGCACGCTGCACGAGACCGCGCGCGAAGCCGACCTCAAGAGCAGCGAAGCCGGCAGCTTCGCCGCGATCTGGCGCGACCACCGCGCCGCCTTCCTGACCGTGCTGGGCTACACCGCCGGCGGATCGCTGATCTTCTACACGTTCACGACGTACATGCAGAAGTACCTGATCACGACCGCCCACATGCCCAAGACGACGGCCACCAACATCTCGCTGGTGACGCTGTTCGTCTACATGTGCATGCAGCCGCTCTTCGGCATGCTGTCCGACCGCATCGGCCGTCGCCGGTCGATGATGCTGTTCGGCGCCCTGGGGGCGCTGTCCACCGTGCCGCTGATGACGGCCATCGGCAGCGCGGGCTCGCCGGTGGTGGCGGGCGTGCTGATCTGCGTAGCGCTGGCCATCATCAGCCTGTACACCTCGGTGTCGGCCATCGTGAAGGCGGAGATGTTCCCGGCGCAGGTCCGGGCACTCGGCGTGGGCGTGGGCTACGGGATCGCCAATGCGATCTTCGGCGGCTCGGCCGAGAGCGTGGCGCTGCTGCTCAAGGACTGGAAGATCGAGTCGGCCTTCTTCTGGTACGTCACCGTGATGATGGTGATCGTGTTCCTGGTGAGCACGCGCCTGCCCAAGGTGGCCAGCTACCTGCACACCGACCACTGAGGCCCGTCGCCGCGCGCGTGACGCGCGCCCGGACGGACGACGGGCCCCGCGGGGCCCGTCCTCGTGGGCGGCCGGCGGCCGGCCCGCGGGCCGTCAGGCGCGCTTGACCCAGGCGCTGCACCAGGCGCCCGGCAGCACCGACTTGCCGGCATACAGCGGGCACGGACCGGCCTTGTCGCCCGCCTTGCCCTGGTACAGCGCGCAGCTGGCGCAGCTCTGGCCGGCGGCGTACTTCGGGTACTTGGCCTTGTCGACCTTGGTGGCCTCCGTCGTGTAGCCCAGTGCCTGGGCCTGCGGATCCTTCGGGTCGACCAGCGGGGCCGCCTGGGCACGCGCCAGGGTGGCGGCGCCAAGCACCGGAACGAGCGAGATGAAGCGGCGACGCGAAGTCATGGAGCTTGCCTTCCTTCCAGTTGGGGGTGGGTGGTCCCATTGTGCGACGACGCGCGGCCCAGGCAGGCCGCGTGCCAGCCGGCGTGGTCGGATTTTGCGCACCCGCGAGCGCCGCCTGCCCGGGATTCGGCCACCGAACCACGGGGAAATCCCCCGGAATGGCGAGTGCGCCGCGCCATCAGCCGTGATTGAATACCGGATAGATCGCGCGGCATCGGAAGGCTCGCGCGCCGCCAGGCCGTGCACACGCTGCAAAGGGACGGCCCGAAGCACAACACCTGATCGACGAGACTGCCATGACTTCGACGAATCGCTTCCGCCTCCACCCGCTGGCGGCCGCCACTCTCCCCGTCGCGCTGCTGATCCAGGGCTGCGCCACCGACCCCCACACCGGCGCGCAGTCCATCGCCGGCATCAAGGTCAGCGACGATCCATGCGCCAAGACGGCCACCGTGGTGGGCGGCGTGCTGGGCGCGGTCACCGGCGCGGTCGTCACGTCGCAGTTCACCAAGTCCACCGACGCCCGCGTGCTGGGCGGCGTGGCCGGCGGCGCGGTGGGCGCGGCCATCGGCTACAACATGGACCAGCGCCGCTGCGCCATGTTCGCCATCGCCAAGGAACACAACGCCGAGATCACGGTCAACAACGTGGTCGTGCCCAAGGGCGAGCTGCCGCCGGCGGCCGCCGTCGCCGCCACCACGCCCTCGCCGGCGTCGGCCACCCCGTTCGCCTCGGGCAACGACACCACCACCGCCGGCCTGTCCGTCACGCTCAAGGACAACGGCAAGCAGTTCGCGTCCGGCTCCGACAGGCTCACACCCGAGGCCGAGCGCCTGTTCCGCGAGGTGGCCGACCAGTACTCGTACCCGAAGCAGCTGGCCAAGCTCGGGCCGACGTCGTCCGACGACGAGAAGGCCGGCATCGAATCGCTCAAGACCAAGCGCATCCTGCTGGTGGGCCACACCGACGACACGGGCGGCACCACCGACAACGCCAACCTGTCCGAGCACCGTGCCGCCGCCGTGGCGCGCGTGTTCGCGGCCGAGGGCATCCCGGCCGCCAACCTGTACTACCAGGGCGCCGGCGAGACCCTGCCCGTGGCCGACAACCACACGGAGGCCGGGCGGGCCGCCAACCGCCGCGTCGAGATCGTCGACGTCACAGACGACGCCGCCTTCCACAAGTACCTCGCCACGCGCCGGCAGGTGCTGGCCTACTACCGCGCCAGCGACACCCCGCTGTCCGATATGCCCGCGCCGGCGGCCAAGGGAAAGAAGGGCGGCAAGCAGCCGACCCTGGCCTTCGTCGACTTCGGCGGCGTGCCCGCGGCCACGCTCACCAGCGCGCCCGACTTCGCCGGTGGCGCCGATGCCACGCACTCCGCGCGCCCGGTGGTGCCCACCTGCAACGCCGACCGCCCGCGCGCGGCCAACGGCGTGAAGTCGCTCGCCACGCAGAAGGACCTGCCCATGAGCGACTACGTGCCGGGCCTGTACAACACCTCGTGGTCGGACACCGTCAACGGCAACCTGGTCGGCCTGACCAACGTCGACGTGCCGCGCGACGGCGGCGCCGTCTCGGGCAAGCCCACGCTGCTGATCTGGAAGAACTACAACCCGAAGAAGAAGATGCCCCCGGCCGATTTCCAGGCCAACCCGGACGTCAACATCTATCGCGGCAGCCAGGCCATCCTGTACCGCGTCTTCGTGGGTGGCCCGATGAAGTGCATGGACGTCTGGTTCCCGTACACGGACACCGGCGAGTCGCGCAACTCGAACCTGTTCTACGACCGCCAGCAGTCGCTGTACGTCAGCACCTTCGAGTTGAAGTCGCTCAGCGGCGGCGCGCAGTAGGCCGCCCGCCCTCGCGCCGGTTCGGCCGCCCGCGCGGGCGAACCGCTTTTCGCGGCAGGCGCCATTCTTGCCGTGCCGTCGGGCTAGACTCGACGGAACAATGGCCGCCTGCGATCCTGCCACCCATGCCGTGCCCGCCTGCTCCGCCCTCGCGGCCGGACTCTGGCGTTGCCGCGGCTGCGCCGCGGTGTGCGTGCCGCCGCCCGAAGCCGTCGCCCAGGGGCGAACGCGCTGCCCGCGCTGCGACGCGGTCGTCCATCCTCGGCTGCCCGACTCGGTGGCGCGCAGCTGGGCCTTCCTGCTGGCCGGCACGGCGCTGTACCTGCCGGCCAACCTGCTGCCCGTCACCACCACGGCGTCCATCGGCGGGCGCCAGTCCGACACCATCTTCAGCGGCATCGTCTATTTCTGGAAGGACGGCTCGTACGGCCTGGCCGCGCTCGTCTTCGTCGCCAGCATCGTGGTGCCGATGACCAAGCTGCTGCTGCTGTCGCTGCTGCTGATCTCCCTGCAGCGCCATGACCGCCGCTGGGCAGTGCGGCGACTGAAGGCGTGGCGCGCGCTCGAGACCATCGGCCGCTGGTCGATGCTGGACATCTTCGCCATCACCATCCTCGCCGCCCTGGTGCAGGTCGAGAGCCTGGCCGAACTGCGGCCCGGCCCCGGCGCGATGGCCTTCGGCGCGGTCGTGGTCCTGACCATGCTCGCCACCCACTGGTTCGACCCGCGCCTGCTGTTCGACAAGCCCGAGGGCGAGGTCGCGCC
>JAEKKH010000248.1 GCA_019510465.1 Burkholderiales bacterium | reverse complement strand
AAGGTCACCTCGATCTGCGGCGTGCCGCGCGGCGACGGCGGGATGCCCTCGAGGTTGAACTCGCCCAGGCTCTTGTTGCCCGAGGCCAGCTCGCGCTCGCCCTGGTAGACCTTGATGGTGACGGCCGGCTGGTTGTCGTCGGCGGTCGAGAACACCTGGCTGAACTTGGTCGGGATCGTGGTGTTCTTCTTGATCATCTTGGTCATCACGCCACCGAGCGTCTCGATGCCGAGCGACAGGGGCGTGACGTCCAGCAGCAGCACGTCCTTGCGGTCGCCCGAGAGCACCTGGCCCTGGATGGCGGCGCCGACGGCCACGGCTTCGTCCGGATTCACGTCCTTGCGCGGTTCCTTGCCGAAGAACTCCTTGACCTTGTCCTGCACCTTGGGCATGCGGGTCATGCCGCCGACCAGGATGACGTCGTTGATGTCGCCCGTCTTCACGCCCGCGTCGTTGATGGCGGTGCGGCAGGGCGCGATCGTGCGCTCGATCAGTTCTTCCACCAGCGACTCGAGCTTGGCGCGCGTCAGCTTGATGTTCAGGTGCTTCGGGCCCGAGGCGTCCGCCGTGATGTAGGGCAGGTTGACGTCGGTCTGCGTCTGGCTGGACAACTCGATCTTGGCCTTTTCCGCGGCTTCCTTCAGGCGCTGCAGGGCCAGGACGTCCTTGGTCAGGTCGACGCCCTGTTCCTTCTTGAACTCGGAGACGATGAAGTCGATGATGCGCTGGTCGAAGTCCTCGCCGCCGAGGAAGGTATCGCCATTGGTGGACAGCACCTCGAACTGCATCTCGCCGTCGACGTCGGCGATCTCGATGATGGAGATGTCGAACGTGCCGCCGCCCAGGTCGTACACCGCGATCTTGCGGTCGCCCTTGCCGTGCTTGTCGAGGCCGAACGCGAGCGCCGCGGCGGTCGGTTCGTTGATGATGCGCTTGACGTCCAGGCCCGCGATGCGGCCGGCGTCCTTGGTGGCCTGGCGCTGGCTGTCGTTGAAGTACGCGGGCACCGTGATGACGGCTTCCGTCACTTCCTCGCCGAGATAGTCCTCGGCCGTCTTCTTCATCTTGCGCAGCACCTCGGCGCTGACCTGCTGCGGCGCGAGCTTCTTGCCGCGTACCTCGACCCACGCGTCGCCGTTGTCGGCCGCGCTGATCTTGTAGGGCATCAGGTCGATGTCCTTCTGGACTTCCTTCTCGGTGAACTTGCGCCCGATCAGGCGCTTGACCGCGTACAGGGTGTTCTTCGGGTTGGTCACGGCCTGGCGCTTGGCGGACGCGCCGACCAGCACCTCGCCGTCTTCCTGGTAGGCGATGATGGACGGCGTCGTGCGGGCGCCTTCCGAGTTCTCGATCACCTTGGTCGAGTTGCCTTCCATGACGGACACGCACGAGTTCGTGGTGCCCAGGTCAATGCCGATGATTCGTCCCATGTCGGTTTCTCCTGCGATGCGGTTGAAGCTGAAATTCGTGTTGTTTTCGAGATGCGGCTGAGGCGGTCTTATTCAAGGGCGAAATGCGCGTTCAGGGGCGTTTCGAGCTCGAAAAGGACATCCGGGGCCGCTGCGGGCGTCACTTCGGCGCCGAGACCGTGACCAGCGCCGGACGCAGCACGCGGTCGGCGATCAGGTAGCCCTTCTGCAGCACGGTGACGACCGTGTTGGCTTCCTGCTCGGCCGGCACCATCGAGATGGCCTGGTGCTGGTGCGGGTCGAACTTGGTGCCCGCGGGCGGGTTGATCTGGGCGACCTTGTTGCGCTCGAGCGCGGCCGACAGCTGGCGCAGCGTGGCGTGCACGCCCTCGAGCACCTGTTCGACGGCGGCGCCGGGGGTGGCGATGGCCGCCTCCAGGCTGTCCTTGACGGGCAGCAGGCTGTCGGCGAAGCCTTCGACGGCGAACTTGCGCGCCTTGGCCACTTCCTCGTCGGCGCGCCGGCGCGCGTTCTGCGCCTCGGCCTGCGCGCGCAGGCTGGCATCGGTCAGTTCGGCCACCTTGGCCTCGAGCTCGGCGATGCGCGCGGCGTCGCCGCCGAGACCGACGTCGAGGTCGGCGGCGCTGTCGTCCACCGGCGGTGGCAGCGGACTTTGCGGGGTTTGGTCTTCCGTATTCATGTCGTGGTCAGGGTTTTACGGTCGCGTTGCGCGGTGACATGGAGACGGCCGTGCGGGTTTCAAGAGGCCGTCCAGGATTTTTTTGGCCGGCCTGGCGCCGGGCGGTGGGGATGGCTAGCGGTCGTCGTCGACCGAGGCGCTCCAGCGCTGCCAGTCGACGAGGTCGCGGCGATCGCGCTTGGTCGGGCGGCCGGTTTCCTGCGCATGCGCTGGTTCGACGCCGAACTTGCGCGCCTCCGCGGCCTGCTGGGCGGCCCGGATGCTGGCTTCGGTCTCCTGGTACAGCGTGCGGGCCACCGTCGCCGGCCCCCGCATCGCGCCCAGGCCGAGGACCAGCAATTCACGGACCGTGCCGGGCTGGCGGATCTCGATGCGGTCGTTGACCCGTACCGAGCGGGCCGGCTTGGCGGCTTGGCCATTGACCTGCACGCGGCCCTTCTCGATCTCCTCGGCGGCCAGGCTGCGCGTCTTGTAGAAGCGCGCGACCCACAGCCACTTGTCGAGACGCATGTCGGCGGCGGCGGCAGGGGCTTGGGAGGCAGCGGCGTGGCGGTTCATGGCTTATTCGGAAGCGCCGTGCGCGATCGCCCGGGCGCGGCGTTGCTGGAGGGCTTCCTTCGACATGGGGGTGGTGTCCCATCCCTGCAAGTGGCGCAGCGCGACGCCGGCCATCGCCTTCATGCCCTCCGGGCTGTTGTTGAGGCAGGGGATGTAGTGGAAGGTCTTGCCGCCGGCGGCCAGGAAGGCGGCCTTGGCCTCGATCGCGATCTCCTCCAGCGTCTCGAGGCAGTCGGCCGCGAAGCCGGGGCAGATGACGTCCACGCCCTCCACGCCGGCCTTGGCCAGCGCGCGCAGCGTCGGCTCCGTGTAGGGCTGCAGCCATTGCGCGCGACCGAAACGGCTCTGGAAGGCGACGCGCCAGGCGTCGTCGTCGAGCTGGAGCTTGTCGGCCAGCAGGCGGGCCGTCTTCAGGCACTCGCAGTGGTACGGGTCGCCGAGCTGCAGCGTGCGCGCGGGCATGCCGTGGAAGCTCATCACCAGCTTGCGCCCGCGGCCCTCGCGCTGCCAGTGCTTGCGCACCTGGGCGGCGAGCGCGTCGATGTAGTCGGGGTCGTCGTGGTAGTGGTTGACGAAGCGCAGCTCGGGCAGGCGGCGGGTGCGACGCATCCAGGCGCCGACGTCGTCGAGCACGCTGGCGGTGGTGGCCGCCGAATACTGCGGGTAGGCCGGCAGCACCAGGATGCGGGTGCAGCCGGCGGCGCACAGCGCGTCGAGCTCCGCCGCGATGGCCGGCTGGCCGTAGCGCATCGCCCAGCGCACGTCGACCAGCGCGCCGCGCTCGCCGACGTAGCTGCGCAGCATGTTGGCCTGGCGCGCCGTCCACACGGCCAGCGGCGAGCCTTCGCGCAGCCAGACCTTGCGGTACTTGGCGGCGGAGCTGCGCGGCCGCACGCGCAGGATGACGCCGTGCAGGATCAGCCACCAGAGCGCGCGCGGGATCTCCACCACCCGTGGGTCGGACAGGAACTGCGCCAGGTAGCGCCGCAGGGCAGGGGGAGTCGGCGCGTCGGGCGTGCCCAGGTTGACGAGCAGGACGCCGACCTTGTCGCCGGCGTCGTGCGCGTGCGCGCGCGCGGCGGCGCTCACAAGGCAACCTCCGCCCTGCGGGCCGCGGTGCGAGCGCCTTCGGGCGGCCGGCCGGCGCTCATCGGCGGGAAGGCGGCGCGATGATGGGCGACAGGAGGTCGTATTCGTCGTCGCGCCGCAGCGGCGCGTGCAGGACCTCGAACTGCATCGCCGCGACGCCGGGATCCTCCGGCGAGCCGCTCAGCCCCACTTCGCCGCTGCCATGCAGCGTGCAGCTGCCGCGGCGCAGGCTCAGCACCTCGTCCTCGCTGGTGAAGCGCACGAAGGTGCCGTTGATGCTCAGGTCGGACAGCTGCAGCGTGGCGCCGATCAGGTCGATGCGGCAATGCGAGCGTGACACGCGCGCGTCGTCCACCTGCATGTCCGAGGCCGCGGCGCGGCCGATGACCACGGGCATGTCGCTGGCCGTGAAGCGGCGCACCTTGTTGCCCCAGGTGAGGATGACGGCGTCGGGGCCCGCCATGCCCATGAGCGGGCCGCCGCCCACCAGCGTGGGAGCCGTGTCCATGCCGCGGCGCGAGAGCAGGTGCACCTCGACGGGCTCGACGCGCCCGCGCAGGCGCACGAGGTCGAGGCTGCGGAACATGTCGCGCGAATCGAGGGGCAGGGCGCGCAGGACGTCGGCGGTGACGAGCGTCTCGTTGTCGCCGGCGTGGTCGAGCAGGCGCGCGGCCACGTTGACGGCGTCGCCGAAGTAGTCGCCGCTGACCTCCACCGTCTCGCCGAGCGCGATGCAGACCTGCAGCTGGAGGCGCGCCTCCGTGAAGCCGGTCAGCGCGTCGCGCCGCCGCATCACGATGTCGATCTCCTCGTGCATCTGGTCGGCCGCCTCGACGGCCTGCACGGCCGTAGGGAACACGGCCATCAGGCCGTCGCCCAGCGTCTTGACGACGACGCCGCCGGTGGCGGGCACGCGCCGCGAGATCGCGTCCACCGTCTCGGTGACGATCTGGGACGCGTCGGTGTTGCCGAGCAACTCGTACAGCGCGGTGCTGCCGCGAAGATCGGCGAAGACGACGGCACGGCGCTGGATGGCTGACATGCGGGCGGCGCCTCTGCTTGAACTCAGGCCTGCGCCCGGCCGCCCGACGCGGCCTGGGCGCGCCTCGGGGGCTGGGAGTGAAGCGACCTCGGGGCTGTCATGTCAGAGGTTGTCCAGGTATGTGCGCAGCTTGTCCGACCGGCTCGGGTGCTTGAGCTTGCGGATCGCCTTGGCCTCGATCTGGCGGATGCGTTCGCGCGTGACGTCGAACTGCTTGCCCACTTCCTCGAGCGTGTGGTCGGTGGACATCTCGATGCCGAAGCGCATGCGCAGCACCTTGGCCTCGCGCGGCGTCAGGCTGTCGAGGATGTCCTTGACCACGTCGCGCAGGCCGGCGTGCATCGCGGCCTCGACCGGGGCGAGGTTGTTGGTGTCCTCGATGAAGTCGCCCAGGTGGGAGTCGTCGTCGTCCCCGATCGGCGTTTCCATGGAGATCGGCTCCTTGGCGATCTTCATGATCTTGCGGATCTTGTCCTCGGGCATCTCCATCTTCTCGGCCAGCGTCGGCGCGTCCGGCTCGAAGCCGAACTCCTGCAGGTGCTGGCGCGAGATGCGGTTCATCTTGTTGATCGTCTCGATCATGTGAACCGGGATGCGGATGGTGCGCGCCTGGTCGGCGATCGAGCGCGTGATGGCCTGGCGGATCCACCACGTGGCGTAGGTCGAGAACTTGTAGCCGCGGCGGTATTCGAACTTGTCCACCGCCTTCATCAGGCCGATGTTGCCTTCCTGGATCAGGTCGAGGAACTGCAGGCCGCGGTTGGTGTACTTCTTCGCGATGGAGATCACCAGGCGCAGGTTGGCCTCGATCATTTCCTTCTTCGCGTCGCGCGAGGCCTTCTCGCCCTCGTTCATCTTGCGGTTGATCTCCTTGAGGTGCTCGATGGGCACCACCGCGCGCGCCTGCAGGTCGATCAGCTTCTGCTGGAGTTCCTGGATGGCCGGCAGGTTGCGGTTCATCACCACGCTGTACGAGCGGTTGCCGGCGATCTCCTTCTCGGCCCAGTGCAGGTTGAGCGAGTTCGTCGGGAACGTCTTGATGAAGTGGTCCTGCGGCATGCCGCACTTGTCGACGACGATCTTGCGGATCTCGCGCTCGTAGCGGCGCACGTC
>JAEKKH010000247.1 GCA_019510465.1 Burkholderiales bacterium | reverse complement strand
CCTCCCAGCGCGCGCCGAAGCTCACGAAGGTGGTGTTGCCGACGCGGAAGTCCTGTCCCGCGCCGTGCAGCCGGTTGGCGACTGCGGCCTGGAAGGTCGCGCTGACGAAGCCTTCGAATCGGGTGCTCACGGGCCGGTGGTAGTACGCGCCCAGGATGATGTCGGTGCTGCCGGTGCCGGGCTGCAAGCTGGTGTCGACGAGGTTGTCGGGCGAGTCGTTGGCCGACAGCGGCCCGTGCTGGAACGCGACCGGCTTGCGGCCGACGACGCCGCTGCCGTCGGCGTTGGCGCCGCCGTAGCGTCCCGTCGGCAGCTTCAGGCCCAGTTGCAGGCCCAGCGCATGGTCTTCGAGCAGGCCCTGCCACGTGGCGATCAGGCGGATGTCGCCCAGGCCCTTGATGCGCGCGGTGCTGAGCTGGTCGTCGGTGACCGGGTTGGTGGCCGCCGCATAGGTCGAATGGCCGCGGTCCACCCAGGGCAGCAGCAGGCGCAGGCCCCAGTCCTCATCGGGCATCCAGCCGATGCCCAGCGTCGTATAGCGGTTGACCGTGTCGTGCTCGACTTCCTGGTCACCGCCGGCGTCGTTGATCGCGGCGACATCGGCAGTCGATACCGCGTGGCCGCCATGGCGCAGCTGGCGCTGGTCGATGTCGTCGAACTGCAGGCTCATGTTCCAGCCCGGGCGCGTCGGGTAGCCGGTGGCCGCGTCGGTGGACAGCGAGCAGCCGCAGGTGGCGCAGGCCGAGGCGTCGGTGGCGGCCAGCGCGAGCGCGGCAGCGGGCACGAGTGCGAGGGGCCGTGCGGACGCCAGCGCGGCCGCGAAAAGGGAGTTCGTCATGTGTCTTCGAGTCCGTGGGCCGACGGGCCGCGGGCAATCGGCGGGCGCGCGTCGGCTCGAGATCAGGGGATGCCCGATGGATGTCGGGTGCTTCGCGCGCGTTCCCGCGCGGAGGATCTCAGGCGGCGAGCGGCGGCGCGCGCGGCTGGGCGCTGGTCCAGGTGGCCCTGGCGCGCGGCGCGTGGACGAACGCGGCCGGCACGGCCTGGAAAGCGAACGCCACGCCTGCGCCGGCCTGCCGCGGATCGGGCGGCGGCGCCAGGTCGGCGTGCAGCGCGCAGTACGGGCAGTGCTCGAAGGCGTGCGGCGCGGCGGGCGATGGGTCGCCGGACGTCGACTTCGTCGTGACCACGGGCGACGTGGCCGAGCAGACCTGGTCCCAAAGCTGCCCGCTCGAGGCCGACAGCATGCCCGTGACGGACGGCGCCAGCGTGACCACCAGGATCGCCAACAAGGCGATCCAGCTGGAGAACGTGCGGCGGCCGCGGAGCAAGGACATGGCAGGATTCTAGGACGGCGTCCGAACAGCCGCACGGCATGGATCAAGTCACGGCGCGCCCGTGTCCCGTGAATGGCCGTCGCGATGACGCCGAAGGCCCTGCCGACCCCTCCTTGCCAAGCTGGCGGGGAGGGCGATGCGGTGCCCCTGGCCCGCCGGTTGCCACGGCCGAGTCGGTCCTCGCCACGCATGGAAGAAGCTGCATGACCCGCCTCATCGAAGACTACGCGCTGATCGGCAACCAGGAGACCGTGGCGCTCGTCGCGCGCGACGGCTCGATCGACTGGATGGGCATGCCGCGCTTCGACAGCCCGCCGTGCTTCGCCGCGCTGCTGGGCGAACCCGGGCACGGGCGCTGGCGTATCGCGCCGGCGGCCGACGACGTGCAGGTCCGGCGCCGCTACCGCGACGGCTCAACGGTGCTCGAGACGCGCTTCACCACGGCCGAAGGCGAGGTCCTGCTGATCGACTTCATGAGCCGGCGCGACGGCGTCTGCGACCTGATGCGGGTCGTGCGCGGCGTGCGCGGGCGCGTGGCCATGCGCACCGAGATCGTGGTCCGCTTCGACTACGGCTCCGTCGTGCCGTGGGTCTCGCGCCAGGACGACGGGCGGCTGCACTTCACGGCCGGCCCCGACCGCCTGACCCTGGCCACCTCGGTGGAACTGCGCGGCGAGGACATGCGCACGCTGGGCGACTTCGAGGTGGCGCAGGGCGACGAGGTGTCGTTCACGCTGACGTGGCAGCCGTCATGGCGCGACGACCTTCCCGCGCCCGATGCGGCCGACGCGCTCGACCAGGTCGGCGCGCAATGGGAGGCGTGGTCGTCGAAGCTGCCGCAGGGCGACGAGGTGTCGGAGGCGATGCGCCGTTCGCTCGTCACGCTCAAGGCGCTCGCGCACTGGCAGACGGGCGGCATCGTCGCGGCGGCCACCACCTCGCTGCCCGAGAAGATCGGCGGCACGCGCAACTGGGACTACCGCTTCTGTTGGCTGCGCGATGCCACCTTCACGCTGTACGCGCTCCTGAACCTGGGCTTCGTCGATGAGGCCGAGGCCTGGCGCGCATGGCTGGTGCGTGCGGTGGCCGGCGGCCCGGACGACCTGCAGATCATGTACGGCGTGGCCGGCGAGCGCCGGCTCGTCGAATACGAGGTGCCCTGGCTCCCCGGCTACGAGGGCTCGGCCCCGGTGCGCGTGGGCAACGCCGCGGCGGGGCAGGTGCAGCTCGACGTCTACGGCGAGGTGCTGGACGCGATGTACGTCGCGCGCAAGGCGGGGCTCGCGTACGACGCCACGAGCTGGTCGCTGGAGTGCGCGATGGTCAGGCACCTCGAGACGATCTGGGACCAGCCCGACGACGGCATCTGGGAAGTGCGCGGCGGCCGGCGCCACTTCGTGCACTCCAAGGTGATGGCCTGGGTCGCGTTCGACCGCGCGGTGCGCTCGGCCACCGAGTTCGGCCTCGAGGGCCCGGTCGACCACTGGAAGGCGGTGCGCGACACGATCCACGCGCAGGTGTGCGAGCGCGGCTTCGATCCCGCGCAGGGCGCCTTCGTGCAGTCCTACGGCTCGTCCTCGCTCGATGCGAGCCTGCTGCTGGTCGCCGTGGTGGGCTTCCTGCCGCCCGACGATCCTCGCATGATCGGCACCGTGGCCGCCATCGAGCGGCGCCTGCTGCGCGACGGCCTCGTGTTGCGCTACGACACCGGCGACGGCCACGACGGCCTGCCGCCCGGCGAGGGCGCGTTCCTCGCCTGCAGCTTCTGGCTCGCCGACAACTACCTGCTGCAGGATCGCATCGACGAGGCGCAGGCGCTGTTCGACCGCCTGCTGGGCTTTCGCAACGACGTCGGGCTCCTGGCCGAGGAATACGACCCGGTCGCGCAGCGCCAGCTCGGCAACTTCCCGCAGGCGTTCTCGCACCTCGCGCTGATCAACACCGCCTCCGGCCTCGCGGGCCGGCGCGGCACGGCGCACCAGCGCGCGTCGGGCAGCAGCCAGACGAAGAAGTGAGGCGGCCACGCTGGCGCCGCGCCGCGGCCTGTCTCTTTCGGGACGCCGCGGCGTCGCGAGCGGTGATTGAATACCGCCATCGCGATCGCCGCGGCGATCCTCATTCCAGACGGAGCAACCGATGACCACCGAGTACTCGAGCAAGACGCGCGACCTGCTGCAGCGCCTGGGCGCCTTCTTCGACCAGCACATCCACCCGAACGAGGAGCGCTATGTGCGCGAGGTCGACGAGAACCGGCGCGCGGGCAACGCGTGGATCCCGTCGAAGGTGATCGACGAGCTCAAGCCGATCGCGCGCCGCGAGGGCCTGTGGAACCTGTTCCTGCCGCATCCGTACGAGGGGCAGGGCGGCATCTCGAATCTCGACTACGCGCCGCTGTGCGAGCTGATGGGCCGCGTGATGTGGTCGTCCGAGGTCTTCAACTGCTCGGCGCCCGACACCGGCAACATGGAGACGCTCGAGCGCTACGGCTCCGAGGAGCAGAAGGCGCGCTGGCTGCGGCCCTTGCTGGCCGGCGAGATCCGCTCGGCGTTCCTGATGACGGAGCCCGCGGTCGCCTCGTCGGACGCCACCAACATCCAGTGCTCGATCCGCCGCGAGGGCGACGAGTACGTCATCAACGGCCGCAAGTGGTTCAGCTCCGGCGCCGGCAATCCGCGCTGCGCGATCTTCATCGTGATGGGCAAGACCGACGCCGACGGCCCGCGCCACGCGCAGCAGTCGATGGTGCTCGTGCCGCGCGACACGCCGGGCGTCACCGTCGTGCGACCGCTCACCGTGTTCGGCTACGACGACGCGCCGCACGGCCACATGGAGGTCACGCTGGAGGACGTGCGCGTGCCCGTCGCCAACATCCTGCTGGGGGAGGGCCGCGGCTTCGAGATCGCGCAGGGCCGCCTCGGGCCGGGCCGCATCCACCACTGCATGCGCTCGATCGGCACCGCGGAACGCGCGCTCGAATCCATGGTCGACCGGCTGTCCGAGCGCGTCGCGTTCGGCCGGCCGTTGTCGGAGCAGTCGATCTGGCACGAGCGCATCGCCGAGTCGCGCTGCCTGATCGACCAGGCGCGGCTGCTGACGCTCAACGCCGCCTACCGGATGGACAGGGTGGGCAACAAGGAGGCGCGCGCCGAGATCGCGATGATCAAGGTGGTGGCCCCCAACGTGTCGTGCAAGGTCGTCGACTGGGCGATCCAGGCGCATGGCGCCGCGGGTGTCAGCGGCGATTTCTGGCTTGCCGACGCCTACGCGCAGCAGCGCACCGTGCGCATCGTCGACGGGCCCGACGAGGTGCATCGCAACGCGATCGCGAAGCTGGAGATCGCCCGCCGGGCGGCGGCGCGCGGGATGGCCGCGGCCTGACGCTCAGCGATGGTCATCCCCGCGGTTGCCGCCCGGGTGGCCGCGCCCTTCGCCATGCGGCTCGCCGCGCGCCGGCGCATGCGCTTCGCCGCGTGGACCGGCCTCCATGTGCGGCGCCTCGGCGGGGCGCATCGACGGGCCAGGGCGCACCGGCTGGGCGCGCATGTCGGGCGCGGGCCGCGCGGGCGGGGCGTGCATTTCCGGCGCGCTGCGCGCGTGTTCGACCTGCGGCTCGCCGAAGCCGCCGGGCCGTGGCGTGGCCGCGGTGGGCGGCATGCCGTGGTTGCTGCCCATGCGCTGCTCGGGCGTGCCGAACGCGCGATGCTCGTGTTCCTGCTGCTCCTGCGTCCAGCCCGGATGCTGGCCGCCCTCGAAGCGGCGCTGGTTGGCCGTGGGCTGCGAGTGCCAGTGCGAGTTGCCGCCGTTGAAGCTCTCCGGATGCGCCGGGCGCTGCGGCACGGGGGCGCGGTACACGTCGTGCACGCGGCCTGGGGAAATGTTGTTGACGGCGGCGTTGTAGCGGAAATGGCCGCGCTCCCAGCGTCCGCCCTCGTAGCCGCGTCCGATGTAGCCGTAGCCGTAGTTGATGCCACCGTAGTAGCCCACGTGCGGGCCCCAGTAGCCGCGGTGCCAGATGTATCCGCCGTCGAAGAATGCCCAGTAGCCCGGCGTCCACAGCAGCCCCACGCTGGGCGGCTGCACCCACGTGCCGGGCACCCAGACGTAGTCGCCGGTGGCCGGATCCCAGGCCCAGTAGCCCGGGGTCCAGAGGTAGCCGTCGCCGGGGATCGGCGGCTGCGCATACAGCGGCAGCGGCGGCGGCGCGATGGTGACGGACACGGAGACCGCCGGCCACGCCGCCAGCGGCGCCAGCAAGGCGAGGCCGAACGCGAGCGTCGCGCGAGTGAAGGGGTTCCTGGTCATGATGACCCTCTCATCGTTGTGGCACGCCCGGTGGCGCTGCTCTGCAGTAGGTGGGGCAATCCACGGGCCCGTCGCCTGCGCCGGGCCGGTCGCCCGCGATGTCGGCCGTCGACGCCGAGGCGCCGCGGATGAGCCGGGATCGCGTTATCCCGCCGTCCGCTGGCGCAGGCGGACGATTCGCGTCGCGTCCTCGAAGCCCAGCGCCCGATGCAGCGCGAGGCCGTCGGCGTTGCCCAGCAAGGCGTCGGAAGCGAATTCGCAACAGCCCTGCGCGCGGGCCCACGCGCAGGCGTGCGTGACGAGCGCGCGCGCCAGCCCGTGCCGGCGCGCATGCGGGACGACGTAGATCGCCTCGAGGAAGGCCACCGGCGCGCCGCGCGCGCCGGGGGTGCCGGGCGCAGGGTCGGCGTGCAGCGAGACCTCGGCCAGGCCCGCCGGCGAGCCGTCCTCGTCGATCACGAGGAACTGCGCATGGCGATCGGGCTGCGCGACGAAGCGATCCATCTCCGCGCGCAGGGACGCCGCGTCGTGGTGAGGGAACAGCGCGCGGCGCAGGGCCATCCAGCCGCTGTCGTCGGCTCGGCTGCAGGGGCAGATCGTGTATCGCATGGACGCGTGCGGTCGGAATACGGCCAAGGGTACCTGGCCACACCGCGAGCATGGGCCCGCGCC
>JAEKKH010000038.1 GCA_019510465.1 Burkholderiales bacterium | reverse complement strand
ATTTTCCGGCCGGCCGATCCGCGTCGATGCCGACCGTGCGAAGCGGCACGGCAGGCCATCCGCATTCGACGACATCATCGCCCTCGAATTCGCCGCCGGCCGCCGCCAATCCCGGCCACCGCGCGGGGCTCGCGGGCCGGAGCACGCCGGCGACGCGACAAGCCGCCACGCCTGCGCGGCGCATGCTCGCCACGCCGTCGCGCGCGACGATGCTCCTGGCGGCGATGACGGCCGCGGTTTCCATGGTCCTGGTGGTTCGAGCCGCGACCCGGCCGGGCCAGGCGCCGCCCGAGGGCGCCGGGGCCCTGGCCGCGGCAACGCCGCATGACGAAGCGTCCTCGCGCGCCTTTTCCGCGATCGCGGCACAACCAGGCATCGACGCGGTGACCGTGGCGCCGGGCGCGCCCGGCGCCGCCTCGCCGCCTGCACCGGCCCTGAGCGCCGATGGGGAGGGCGGGCAAGCTGCCGCAGCCTCGTCCGGCCCCCGCGGGGACCAGCCCGGCCAGCGCCCTTCCCCGACCCCTGCGGTACAGCGTCGGCCCGGAGCGACGCGCGAGGCCGTCGCGGCATCGGTCGCGGCGGCGCAATCGAAGGCCGATGCATTCCTCCGCAGCGAGAGTCCCGTGGCCGGCAAACCGTCGCCTGGCTCCGGTGCCCCCTGAGGCGCGAAGACATGTGACGTCGGGAGGCGCCTGGCAGGGCGCGGTGCCGTCCGGCCTTCCTGGCCAGGACGTCGACCTCGCGGCGGCCACTGTCCGCAGGCCGGACCGACTAGAGTTCAGGGCTTCGCACCGCCTGAAGGGAATCGCATGCGCCCGTCGCACCTCCTTGCCACCGCCCTGCTGCCGCTCGCCCTCGCCGCGGCCGCCGTCCACGCCGAACCGATCGGCGACGTCAACACCGCGTTCCAGTGGATCGGGCCCGACCACAAGATCGTGGTCGAGGCCTACGACGACCCGAAGGTGGCCGGCGTCACCTGCTACGTGTCGCGCGCCAAGACGGGCGGCATCAAGGGCGCGCTGGGCGTCGCCGAGGACAAGGCCGAGGCCTCGATCGCGTGCCGGCAGGTGGGGCCCGTCAGCATCGCCAAGCCGCTGCCGCAGCAGGAGGAGGTCTTCAGCGAGCGCATCAGCCTCGTGTTCAAGCGGCTGCGCATCGTGCGCATGGTCGATCGCCAGCGCAACACGCTGGTGTACCTGACCTATTCCGATCGCCTCATCGACGGGTCGCCGAAGAACTCGGTGACGGCCGTGGCGATCGACCGGGCCACGCCGATCCCGCTCAGGTAGCGGCCTTGCCGCGCCGGCCGAGCGCCTCGCCCAGGCGCGCGACGAGGTCGGCGACGGCGTCGCGCACGGCCTGCAGCTCCCGGCGCAACTGCTCGTCGTCAATGAGGCGGGCGCGCTCGCCGCGCACCATCTTGTCGATGCGGTGCGCCGCGTTCTCCAGCTCGATGGCACCGAGCGCCGCGGCGGCGCCGCCCATCGAGTGGATCTCCCGGCCGGCCGCCTCGCGCGTGCCCCCGGGCGCGCCCGCGAGGAACTTGTCGACCGCCGCCAGGCCGTCGCCGTACAGGTCGACGAAGTAGCCGAGCGCCTGCATGTACAGCGCGCGCTGGCCGGCGAACAGGCTCATGCCGCGCACCACGTCGAGCGCCTCGATGCCCTCGAGGACGTCGGTGGGCTGCGGCGCGGCCGGCGGCTGCGGCGGCGCGGGCGCATCCACCGGCGCGCGTCGCGGCGCCTTGCGCGATTCGTCCAGCCAGCGCAGCATCTTGTCGTACAGCGCGGCCGGGTTCACCGGCTTGCCGAGGTGGTCGTTCATTCCGGCGGCCAGGCAGGCATCGCGATCGGCGCCGAACGCGCTGGCGGTCATCGCCACGATGGGCGTGGCGTCCAGGCGCGGCTCGGCGCGGATCTGGCGCGTCGCCTCGAGGCCGTCCAGCTCGGGCATCTGCATGTCCATCAGGATCATGTCGAAGGTGCCGCGGCGCGCCATGTCGACCGCGATGCGGCCGTTGTCCGCCACTTCCACCTTCAGGCCGACCAGCCGGAGCAGCTCGGTGGCGAGCTCCTGGTTGATGCGGTTGTCGTCGGCGATCAGCACGCGCGCGCCGGCATGGCGCGCCTTGAGCGCCCGTTCCACGCCCTGGCCGTCGATCACCGCGTCGACGGGCCCCGCCGCCGCGTGCGGCAGCGCGCCGGCCGCCTGCAGCCGGGCGGTGAACCAGAACTCGCTGCCGCGGCCCGGCTCGCTTTCCACCCCGACCTCGCCGCCCATCAGCTGCGCCAGCTCGCGCGCGATCGACAGGCCCAGTCCGGTGCCGCCGAAACGCCGCGTGGTCGACCCGTCGGCCTGCTCGAACGGCGTGAACAGCCGCGCCTGGGCCTCGGGCGAGATGCCGACCCCCGTATCGCGCACCGAGAAGCGGATCGTCCACTCGCTGCCGGCCTGCCCCACCACGTCGCAGCGCAGGACGACGCTGCCGCGCGACGTGAACTTCACGGCGTTGCTCAGCAGGTTGACCAGCACCTGCGACAACCGCAGCGCGTCGCCGCGCAGGGCCTGCGGCAGGTTGCCGCGATCCACCGTCAGCGCCAGGCCCTTGCGGCGCGCGCCGTCGGTGACCAGCGCCATGGCGCGCGCGAGCAGCGCGTCGACGGAGAAGTCCACCGGCGCCAGCACCAGCTTGCCGGCGTCGATCTTGGACAGGTCCAGGATGTCGTTGATGATGTCGAGCAGGTGCATCGCCGCGTCACCGACCTTGCCCAGGCGGTCGGACGTGGCCGCGTCGTGCGCATCGCGCTGCATCAGGTGCGTCAGGCCGATGATCACGTTCATCGGGGTGCGGATCTCGTGGCTCATGTTGGCCAGGAACGCCGACTTGGCCTGCGCCGCCTCCTCGGCGGCGTCGCGCGCCGCCACGAGCTCGAGGTTGAGCGTCTCGAGATCGGCCTGCGCGCGCTTGGAGGCCGTGATGTCGCTGGCCAGCATGAAGAAGCCGCGCACCTCGCCGCGCTGCAGGTCGGGGATGTACTGCACCTCCCAGATGCCGTAGCGGCCGTCGGCGCTGACCTCCTCGGACTCGAACTTCTGCGTCGAGCCCTCGAGCGCGCGCTTCGCGTGCGCGAGCCGCTCCGGCTTCTGCCCGTAGTCGAAGATCTCCGCCTTGGTCTTGCCCAGCACCTGGTCCAGCGACTTGCCGATCCATTCGCAATAGACCTTGTTGGCGAAGCGGCAGCGCTCGTCGGCGTCCCAGTAGGCCACGCGCACCGGCAGGTTGTCGGCGATGCCGCGCGTGAACGACTCGGCCTGGATCAGCTTGCCGTTGAGCTCCTGCAGCCGGCGCTCGCTGCGGCGCATCTCGGTGACGTCGGTGGCGATGAAGAAGTAGCCCCGGATGTCGCCGTCGACGACGTCGGGCAGCCGGTAGATCCAGAAGTTGCCCACGCGGCCGTCGGCGCCGCGCATCTCGGCGGCGGTGCCCTGCGCCTCGCCGCGCAGCACCTTGGCGACGACATCCTCGTCGGGCTGCAGCATCACCGCGCCGACCGATTCGCGCACGTCGCGCCCGATGACCTCGTCACGCGTCTTGCCGAACCAGCCGAGCCAGGCGCGGTTGGCGAACTGGACCTGGTGCGCGCGGTCGACGTAGGCCAGCAGCGTGGGCTGGTGGTCGGTCATCGTCTGCGCGAAGTTCTCGCTCTGGATGCGCGCCGCCACCGCGGCCTCGAGCGCGCGCGTGCGCTGGTGCACGAGCTCCTCCAGGCGGTCGCGGTGGCGCTCGAGCTCCGCCGCGGCGCTCTTGCGTTCGGCGATGTCGCGCAGCACGCCCAGCACCGCCGGCCTGTTCTGGAACGTGGTTCGATTGGCGACCAGCTCGAACTCGGCGAGGCCGCCGTCCTTGCGCAGGAAGCGCACCTCGTACGTGCGCAACGGCTCGGGGCCCCGGGCCACGCGTCCGCGGAAGCGCTCGATCCAGGTTTCCAGGAGGTCCGGCGCGACGACGCGCTCGAACGGCAGGCCGACGAACTCCTCGCGCTCGTAGCCGAGGCGCTCCAGCAGCAGGCGGTTGGCGTAGACGAAGTGCAGGTCCTGGGCCACGAACACGCCATCGGCCAGCGCGTCCATCAACGTGCGGTTGGTGCTCTCGCTGACGCGCAGCGCCTCCTCGACGCGGCGCGCCTCGGTGACATCGGTGAACGACAGCAGCCCGCCCGTGACGGCGCCGCCGCCGTCGTGCAGCGGCTCGCAGTTGACCTCCAGCCAGCGCGTGCCGTGGTCGGGGATGCGCATGCCCAGCAGCGCGTGGCGCACCGGCTTGCCGCTGGCCAGCACGCGCGCGATGGGGATCTGGTCGGGCGCCATCACCTCGCCGTCCAGGCCGACGGGCTGCCAGTCGGCGACGCGGTTGTGTCGCATGCGCTCGAAATTCATGCCCAGCAGGCGCTCGGCGGCGGCGTTGACGCCCTTGAGCCGCGCCTGGTCGTCGAACATCATGACGCCCTCGTTGAGCGACTCGATCATCGTGCGGTAGCGTTCCTCGCTGCCGCGCAACGCGGCCATCGCGGCGCGCTGGCGCGAGATGTCGTGCAGCACGCCCAGCATCGCGGGCCGGCCGTTCCAGTCAGAGCGCGTGGCCGATACCGCGAGGTGCCGCACGCGGCCGTCGGGCAGCGTGATGCGGTACTCGCTGTAGTCCTCCTCGGCCTGGCCGTCGACCAGCGCCCGGTACGACTCCGCAGGGCGCCCGCGCTCGCCATCGGACAGCAGCGTGGCCGGATCGACGCCGACCAGCGCCGCCGCGTCGCGGCCGAGCAGGCGCGCCGCGCGCGCGTTGACGAAGGCGAGACGATCGTCCTGCAGGACCATGATTCCCGCGGCGACGTTCTCGATCACCCGGCGGAACGCGCCTTCCTCCGCCGCACGGCCATCCTGTTCGTTCATCTGCTTGGGTTCTCCCGCACCGGCCGGTCCAGGCATCGGCTCATGGGCCGGGCCTTGTCCAGGGCAGCTCGGGCCAGTTCACTCCGATGCCCGCGCCGTGTCAAGCCGTAGCGGTCACTTCGGTCCGTCCATGCGGCCGCCCGTTGTGCAGCGACCGCACTCGGCCGACACAGCTCCAGGGCGAACGGTCCGTAGTATGGAGTTAATACGGACCGATACCCCCGGCCGTATCGTTCAGGCCTCGCGCCGCAGCAGATAGACCGTGAAGCCGGTGCGCCCGCCGTCCTGCCACGAGCGCTCGCAGCGCCAGTGCGCGGCGTGCGCCATGTGCAGGAACTGCGAGGGCGTGTACTTGTAGCAGTTCTCGGTGTGGATCGTCTCGCCCTCCGCGAACGCGAAGGCGCGCCCCCGCACGTGCACCTCGTGCGCCCGCTGGCTCACCAGGTGCATCTCGACCCGGCCTTGCCGGGGGTCATGGCGCGCCAGGTGGCGGAAATCGCGCCGGTCGAAGTCGCCGCCGAGCTCGCGGTTGATGCGGTCGAGCAGGTTGAGGTTGAATTCGGCGGTGACGCCGGCGGCGTCATCGTAGGCCGGGATCAGCAGGGCCGGGTCCTGCGTCGTGTCGACGCCGATCAGCAGCCGCGAGCGCGGGCCCAGCGTGCGGCCCAGCTGCGACATCAGCGCGACGGCCGCGTCGGGCGTGAAATTGCCGATGGTCGAGCCGGGGAAGAAGCCGAGGTTGCCCGCCGGATCGGCCGCGGCCTCGGCCGGCAGCGCGAACGGCGCCGTGAAGTCGGCGACGACCGGCTGCATCCGCACCTGCGGGAAGTCGCGCGCCAGGCCGGCCACCGCGTCATGCAGGAAATCGGCGGAGATGTCGACGGGCACGTAGCGCGCGAGTTCGGGCATCGCCGCCAGCAGCAGGCGCGTCTTGCGGCTGGAGCCGCTGCCGATCTCGATGAGGCTGCGCACCGCGCCGCTCTCGCCCTCGAGCTCGCCCGCCAGGCCCGCGAGCAGGCGCGTCTCGGTGCGGGTCGGGTAGTACTCGGCGACCGCGGTGATCTCCTCGAACCACTCCGAGCCGAGGCGGTCGTACAGCCAGATGCTGGGGATGTGCTTCGGATCGTCGTCCAGGCCCTCGAGCACGTCGGCCTCGAACTGCGGGTCGACGCGCAACGCCGGCGTCAGCGGCGTCACGTTGTAGCGCAAGGACGGCTCGGACGCCTGTCCGGCGTTGGCCCACTGGATGTCTGTCTTCATGCGTCCTCCGCGAGGCGCAGGCCGCTGAACTGCCAGCGCTGCCCGGGTTGAAAGAAGTTGCGATAGCTCGCGCGCAGGTGGCTGCGCGGCGAGGCGCACGAGCCGCCGCGCAGCACGTACTGGCCGTTCATGAACTTGCCGTTGTATTCGCCCACCGCGCCGGGCGCGGGGCGGAAGCCGGGGTAGGCGACGTAGGGGCTGGCCGTCCATTCCCACACGTCGCCGTACATCTGGCGCAGGCCCGCCGCCGGCGACGCATCGGCGTGCGGCGCCCAGGCACCGGTGTCGACGAAGTTGCCCTCGACCGGCAGTTCGCCAGCGGCGCGCTCCCATTCGAATTCGGTGGGCAGGCGCTTGCCGGCCCAGCGCGCGTACGCGTCGGCCTCGAAGAAGCTCACGTGCGACACCGGCGCCTCGAGCGCGAGCGGCCGCAGGCCGGCGAGCGTCATCTGCAGCCGCGTGCGGCCGTCGTCGGCGAGTTCCCAATACAGCGGCGCCTGCCAGCGCTGCGCCTGCACGGTGTCCCAGCCGTCGGACAGCCACAGCTGCGGGTCGGCATAGCCGCCCGCCTCGACGAACGCGAGCCACTCGCGGTTCGTGACGGGCCGCGTGGCCAGCCGGAACGGCCGCAGCGCGACCGCATGGCGCGGCGACTCGTTGTCGAATGCGAACGCGGCGCCCGCGTGGCCGGTCTCGACGACGCCGCCGTCGAACGCGACCCAGCCGAGCGGCGCCACGGGCCCCGGCGCGGCAGGCTCGGGCGCCGGCCGTACCGCGGGCCGCAGCGGATTCTGCGCGAACAGGTGGAGGATGTCGGTGAGGATCAGCTCCTGGTGCTGCTGCTCGTGCTGCAGGCCCAGCTCGACCAGGTCGCCGGCCGCGGCGGCCGGGCTGCTGCCAAGCAGGTCGGCCATCGCGTTGTCGACGTGCTCGCGGTAGGCGCGCACCTGGGCCAGCGACGGCCGCGTCAGCAGCCCGCGGCGCGGCCGGTCGTGGCGCGCGCCGACCGCGTTGTAGTACGAGTTGAACAGGAACGCGAAGCGCTCGTCGAAGCGGCGGTAACCCGTGCCGAACGTGCCCAGCACGAACTGCTCGAAGAACCAGGTCGTGTGCGCGAGGTGCCACTTGCCGGGGCTCGCGAATTCGGCGGATTGCGGGGTCAGGTCCGCGTCGTCCAGGCCATCGACCAGGCGCAGCGTGGCGGCACGCACCTGGCGGTAGGCGTCGATCGAAGGCGTCATCTGCACGGGACTTTCAAGGCGCGACGGGAGCCGCGGGAAGGCGGAGGACGGACGGCGCTGACGGGCGCCGGCCCCGGCCCGAAAGCCGGAGGGCCATGCTAGGGGCAAACGTCGCGCCGTGCAGGCCTGCACCTGCGCGCGACCATGGTGTCAGCAGGGGGCATTGCGGCCGGACTGTCAGCAGGCGCACGGCGCCCCTTCGGCTTGGTCGCGCGAAGGTGGTCAAGCCTTACAGTCGCGTGCCCCGGGGCGCGCGCAGGCGTCACGCGAGCGGGCGCCCACTCGCGCGCGCCCGCCCGGGAACGCCCCCAGCTGACAGCGCCGCCGCCGCGACACAGAATCGCCCCATGACTGCTGCCAATCCCGAGCTGCTGTCCGGCGGCAACCCGCAGATCGCCAAGGGCGAGGGCGACGCGCCCGTCCAGGCCTACATCGCCGCGATGCCGGGCTGGAAGCGCGGCATCGGCGAACGGGTGGACGCGCTGGTGATGCGGGCGGTGCCCGACGCGCGCAAGGCGGTGAAGTGGAACTCGCCGTTCTACGGGCTCGAGGGCAACGGCTGGTTCCTCAGCCTGCACTGCTACACGCACTACGTGCGGCTCGCGTTCTTCCGCGGCGCGGGCCTGAAGCCGCCGCCGCCGGGCGCCTCGAAGATGCCGAACGTGCGTTATCTCGACCTGCGCGAGGGCGACGCGTTGGACGAGGCGCAGCTCGCCCAGTGGTTCTCCCAGGCGGCATGCCTGCCCGGCTGGAACGCCTGAGCCTGGCTCAGAAGCCGTGAATGAATCCGGCGCGCGCGAGCGGCGCCTGCCGAGCGGGCGTGCGGGATTCGTTCACGGCTTCTCAGGCGGCGAGTGCGGCGCGCATGTCGGCGATCGCCCTGGCGTAGTCCTTCTGGCCGAAGATGGCGCTGCCGGCCACGAAGGTGTCCGCGCCCGCGTCGGCGGCGGCGCGGATGTTGTCGGCCTTGATGCCGCCGTCCACCTCGAGGCGGATGTCGCGGCCCGACGCGTCGATCACCTTGCGCAGGCGCTCGATCTTGCGCAGCGCACTGTCGATGAAGCTCTGGCCGCCGAAGCCGGGGTTCACGCTCATCACCAGCACGAGGTCGACCTTGTCGATCACCCACTCGAGCACGTCGATCGGCGACGCCGGGTTGAACACCAGCCCGGCCTTGCAGCCGGCGCCCTTGATCAGCTGGAGCGTCCGGTCGACGTGCAGGCTGGCGTCCGGGTGGAAGCTGATGTAGTCGGCGCCGGCCTTGGCGAAGGCCTGGGCCAGCGCGTCGACCGGCTGCACCATCAGGTGCACGTCGATGGGCACCCGCGCGCCGTCGGCCTTGACGGCGTGCTTGCGCAGCGCCTCGCAGATCATCGGCCCGAAGCTGAGGTTGGGCACGTAATGGTTGTCCATCACGTCGAAGTGGATCCAGTCGGCGCCGGCCGCGATCACGTCGGTGAACTCCTGGCCCAGCCTGGCGAAGTCGGCGGACAGGATGGACGGGGCGATGCGATGGGTGGGCTTCATGGGCAGGCGTCGGAAACGGCGGGCGGAAGGCGCGATTTTAGGGTTCGCCGGCGACTGCCGCCGCCCGGCGCGGCGGCGCTTCGCGGCTTATGCATCAAAATGACGCGATGCCACGTCCCGAACTCCGCGTCAGCGTCGTCACGCGTTTCCTGCACGATCAGTCGTCCGCCGCCGACGACGTCTACGCCTTCGCCTACACGATCACCATCCGCAACACCGGCGAGGTGACCGCGCAGGTGATCGGCCGCCACTGGGTCATCACCCACGGCAGCGGCGAGCTGGAGGAGGTCCGCGGGCTGGGCGTCATCGGCCAGCAGCCGCTGCTCAAGCCCGGCGAGGAGTTCGAGTACACGAGCTGGACGCGCATCACGACGCCGCGCGGCAGCATGCGCGGCGAGCTGCTGTGCATGACCGACGCGGCCGAGCCCTTCGAGGCGATCGTGGAACCGTTCCCGCTCGCGATCGCCCAAGCCCTTCACTAGGGAACCTGCGAACGGCTCCGCCTTTCACGGGCTCTAGCGGTCAGGCTCGTCGGCGTCCGCGTCGTCCTTGTCCGCGCGGCCGCGGAACGTCCACCACACCACGGCCAGCATCACTGCGAGCGCCAGCATCGCCTCGAACAACATCCAGCCCATGAGATCTCGATCCGCAGTGGTTGCCCTGGGGGCGATTCTAGGGACGCTGGCCGGCTGCGCGGTGCATGCGCCGTACGGCGGGCCGCCGGGCGAGGCGCGCACGCCCGACGCCGTCGCCCCGCTCCCCGGGCCGGCGACGCCCGCGCGGCCGCTGCCGCCGCTGATCCCGCAGGCCGGCGAACCCGATCATCCGCATGCGCGCTGGGTGCCGGCGTCGTTCGCCGAGCTGCCGGGGTGGCGCGACGACCGCACCCTGGACCTGTGGCCGGCGCTGCGCCAAGGCTGCGCGCTGCCCTCGCCACGCTGGGCCGCGCTGTGCCTGGACGCGCTGCGCTACACGCCGCGCGACGACGCCGACGCGCGGCGCTGGCTGGAACAGCGTCTCGAGGTCTTCCGCCTCGAATCGGCGGAAGGCGAGGCGACGGGGCTGGCCACCGGCTACTTCGAGCCGCTGGTCGAGGCGCGCCGCAAGGCCGGCGGCGCCTTCCGCACGCCACTGTGGGGACCGCCGATCGGCTACGTCCCGCACAAGCCGACATGGACACGCCAGGAGCTCGACACCCTGCCCGACGCGCAGGCGTCCGTGCGCGGCCGCGAGATCGCGTGGGTCGCCGATCCGCTCGACGCGCTCATGCTGCAGGTGCAGGGTTCGGGCCGGCTGCACATCGTCGAGCCCGACGGCCGCGACCGCGTCGTGCGGCTCGCGTTCGCCGGCAACAACGAGCAGCCGTACCGATCGATCGGACGCTGGCTGGTCGACCAGGGCGAGCTGAAGCTGACCGAAGCCTCGTGGCCGACGATCAAGGACTGGGCGCGCCGCAACCCCGGCCGCGTGCAGGAGCTGCTGTGGGCCAACCCGCGCGTGGTCTGGCTGAAGGAGGAACCGTTGCCCGATGCCCGCGTGGGGCCGCGCGGCGGCCAGGGCGTGCCGTTGACCCCGGGCCGCTCGATCGCGGTCGACCCCGCGTCCGTGCCCTATGGGGCCGCCGTCTGGCTCGACACCACCGAGCCGCTGTCCGCCCGCGTGCTGCGGCGCGCGGTGATGGCGCAGGACACCGGCACCGCCATCGTGGGCGCGGTGCGCGCCGACTTCTTCTGGGGCTGGGGCGGCGACGCCGAGGCGCAGGCGGGCCGCATGAAGCAGCCGTTGCGCATGTGGGTGCTCTGGCCGCGCGCCTGAGTGCCGGAGCGCTGCCCGGCCCCCAATGCAAAGGGCCGCGAATCGCGGCCCCGTGCTTTCCTGCATGGCAAGGCGGTGTCGGCTATCGAGCCCGGCCGGAAGCGATTTCCAGCCGGGCCGACGCTTTACCCCGCGAGCCGGCGAAACATGGTCGCCGGCTTCCCTCTCACAATCAGCCTTGCAGCATGGGGGCCATCATTGGCGAGGCGGGACGGCCGGTCAATGGGATTTGTCACGAGGCAGCGGCCTCGTGCAAACCCGGTAGTGACATTGCTCACGCCGCAGACCGAAATCCCGGAGATTGCGTCAGCGCCACGTCACCCGGATCTGCAACTCGTCACCGCCGTCGCCCACCGTGGCCACGGTCAGCCATTCGTCGAAGCTGGCCTCCACCGTCGAGTGGAAATCGACGTCCCGGCTCGCACGCGTCGCGGCCGTGGCGCCGCGCGAGCCCGGCGCGGGCGTCGCCTGCGTCAGCGCCACATCGAGCTGCAGCGTGTCGCCATGGCTCCAGTGCGGCGTCACGCGCAGGCCGTCGACGCGGTGCACGACGACCTCGTGGCTCTGCACGCCCGACGCGTGCGAGAGCGCCAGCGAGCGCGAGCCGCCGATGACGCTCGCGCTGGAAGCGGCGCCGGTGACGACCTGCGCCGAAGGGTCCGTGGTGGCGCTCGCGCTCGCGTTCGCCGTCCAGGCCATGTCGTAGACGGTGCGCGTCTCGGAACGGTCGAACACGACGGACCCTTCCTTGCCATTGGCCACGCGCAGCGCCTGCGGCGCACTCGGGCGGGCGGTGCCCACGACGACCGCGCCAGGGCCGAAGCCGCTGCTGCCGGTCGTCGCGCTGCCGGAGGTGATGACGACGTCGCCGTGCGGCGCCGGGCGGGCGTCGGACGGCTGCACGCGCCATTCGACGAGGAAGTTGGCCGCCGGCACGGGCGCGCGCGCCGCGGGACGCGCGCGTGCCGGCGCGGCCGAGGGCGGCGGCGCGGCGTGGAAGGCGGAGGTCACCGGCTCGGCCGCCGGCACCGACAGGGCGGCGAACGCGGCCACCAGGGCCAGGCAGGCAGGACGTTTCATGCGGTCTCCTCGCCGGTGACCGGGGCGGTGCCCTGGTACAGGCTGGCGCGAAAGCGCCCCTGCTCCTTGGCCTGGTACATCGCGGCGTCGGCGTTGGCAATGAGCGACTCCGGCGTGTCGCCGTCGCCGGGGAACAGGGCGATGCCGGCCGAGAAGCCCATCGGGAGCGACTTGCCCTCGACGAGGAACGGACGCTTCATCTGCATGAGCAGCTTGTCGGCCAGCTCCATCGCGTTGCGCGGCCCGTCGTGCAGCGCCTCGGCCACCACGATGAACTCGTCGCCGCCCAGGCGGCCCAGCAGGTCGCTCTCGCGCAGGCAGCCCTGCAGCCGCGCCGCGATCTGGCGCAGCAGTTCGTCCCCGGCGGCGTGGCCCATCGAGTCGTTGACGGCCTTGAACTTGTCGAGGTCGATGAAGACGACCGCCACCGACCACTTCTGCCGCGCCGCCAGCGCCAGCGAGCGCCGCAGCGCCTCGGTGAGCGCGGCGCGGTTCATCAGGCCGGTGAGCGGATCGTGCTCGGCCAGCGTGCGCAGGCGCGTCTCCAGCCGCTGGCGCTCCGCGAGCTCCTTCTGCAGCGCGTCGGTGCGCTGCGACACGGCGCGCCGCAGCGCGCGGTTCCACAGCAGCAGGCCGCCCATCAGCAGGCCGGTGCCGATCGACGCGGCGCCCAGCACGCGCTGCACCTCGGGGCGCTGCCACCAGGCGATGTCCGACAGCGGGATCCAGCGCGCGATCATCTGCGCGCGCTCGGCCTCGCTGATCTGGGCCAGGCCCTTCTCCAGCACGCGGCCCAGCATCGGCCAGTCCTTGCGGTAACCCAGCGTCAGCGTCGAGAACCAGCCCGTCTCGCCCGCCACGCGCAGGCCGCCGATGCGGTCGCGCTCGATGAGGTACGACGCGGTGGCCAGGTTGACGACGCAGGCGTCGACCTCGCCGAAGGCCAGCGCGCGCAGCCCCTGGGCGGCCGTGTCCACCTCCACCGCCACGACGTCGGGCCAGGTGCGGCGCAGGAAGTCCTCGGCGGCCGAATTGCGGTCGACCGCGGCGCGTTGGCTGGTCATCGTGGCGAGCTCGCCCGAGCGGTGGTCGTTGCGACGCCGCAGCACCACGGCGGGCGAGCTGACGTAGGCGCTGGTGAAGCCGATGAACTGCTCGCGTTCGGCGGTGGGCCGCAGCGAGGTGAGCAGGTCGACCTCGCGCCGTTTGAGGCGGTCGACGTTGAGGGCGCGCTCGCCGGCGGCCGCGGCCTGGAACTTCAGCCCGGTGTGATCCTGCACCAGGTCGAGCACGTCGGCGGACAGGCCGCGATGCTGCCCCTGGCTGTCGACGAAGCTGAACGGCGGGAAGTCGCGCTCCGGCGCGAACAGCACCACCGGGTGCCTGGCGACCCAGGACTGCTCCTCGGCCGTCAGCAGCGCATCCGGGGCGTCCGCGGCGCGCGCGCACAGGGCCGCGAGCCCGGCGCCGGCCCCGGCCGTGCCCATTCGCAAGAGGACGTGACGTCGATTCAAGGCGTGTCCAGCTCGTTGAAGTGACGGGCTGCACTGCCCGTTCGCGGTCGACCCTGCCTGGATTCGATGCTCTGCGCAAACGAAGGTGCCGTGCACCGGATTAACCCGTCCGTGGCGCGGCCGGCGCGCCGCATCATCGCGCCGCTCCCAGGTGCCCGAGCGGCAGCGCGGCGCCGGCCTTGATCTCGCCGAGCGAGAAGCTGGTGTGCAGGTCCTTCACGTTGGGCAGGCGGAACAGCGTGTCCATCGTCCAGCGTGCGTAGGCGTCGAGATCGGTCACCAGCACCTGCAGCTCGAAGGTGCCGGCGCCGCTGATGTAGTGGCACGAGATGACCTCCGGCAGGCCGCGGATCGCGTCCTCCAGCGCCTTGGTGGCGGCGAGGTTGTCGCGGTCGGTGTCCACGCGCACGAAGGCCAGCACGCCCAGGCCGATCTTGCGGCGGTCGATCTCGGCGCGGTAGCCGGTGATGACGCCCAGCTCCTCGAGCCGGCGCACGCGGCGCCAGGTGGGCGCGGGCGACAGGCCGATGCGCCCGGCCAGGTCGGCGTTGGACTGGCGCGCATCGCGCTGGAGTTCGGCCAGCAACGCGATGTCGTAGCGGTCGAGGCCGCCGGCGTCGCGCGCGCCCCGCTCCTCGGGTTCGCGCGCCGGCGTCGCGGCGCCCGCACGGGCGTTCGCTTTTCCCGTCTTCTCGCTTCTTGGCAAGGCTGGTTCTCCGATGTCCATTCCGCGGCAATATTGTTTCTCAACAAGCCGGCCAGGACAAGCATAAAGCAAGCACATGTCCAGCTCTTTTCCCTACACTGACTCCCGTTCGTTGCCCACCGTTCCCTCCGGTCACGAGCCGCACCGGAACGTCGTCGCCCACGCCGCAACGCGCGACCCGCCCCTTCTTGACGTCCTGAATCGCAGGAGACGCGCCCATGAACGCCCCGTTGCCCGACAGCATCCGCAAAGCCCTCGAAACCGTGTCGCTGGACGACAAGTACGCGCTGGACACCGGCCGCGCGTTCATGAGCGGCGTGCAGGCCCTGGTGCGCCTGCCCATGCTGCAGCGCACGCGCGACGCGCTCGCCGGCCTGAATACCGCCGGCTTCATCAGCGGATACCGTGGTTCACCCCTTGGCGGCTACGACCAGGCGCTGTGGGCCGCCAAGAAGCACCTGGCGGCGCAGAACGTCGTGTTCCAGCCGGGCGTCAACGAGGAACTCGGCGCCACCGCGGTGTGGGGCACGCAGCAGCTGGCGCTCTATCCGCAGACCAACAGGTTCGACGGCGTGTTCGGCCTCTGGTACGGCAAGGGCCCCGGCGTCGACCGCACCGCGGACGTCTTCAAGCACGCCAACATGGCCGGCACGTCGGCGCACGGCGGCGTCATCGCCATCGCCGGCGACGACCACGTCTCCAAGAGTTCGACCGCCGCCCACCAGAGCGACCACATCTTCAAGGCCTGCGGCATCCCGGTGTTCTTCCCGTCCTCGGTGCAGGACATCCTCGACATGGGCCTGCACGCGTTCGCGATGAGCCGCTTCTCGGGCGTGTGGACGTCGATGAAGACGATCCAGGAGGTCGTCGAATCGTCGGCCACGGTGGACGTCGACCCGCATCGCGTGAACATCGTCCTGCCCGGGGATTTCGTGATGCCGCCGGGCGGCGTGCACATCCGCTGGCCCGATCCGCCGCTGGAACAGGAAGCGCGGCTGATGGACTTCAAGTGGTACGCCGCGCTCGCCTATGTGCGCGCCAACAAGCTCAACCACAACGTCGTGGCCACGCCCGACGACCGCTTCGGCCTGATCGCCAGCGGCAAGGCCTACAACGACCTGCGCCAGGCGCTGGCCGATCTCGGCCTCGACGACGACACCTGCCGCTCCCTGGGCATCCGCATCCACAAGGTCAACGTCGTGTGGCCGCTGGAAGCCACGATCACGCGCGACTTCGCCCAGGGCCTCAAGGAGATCCTGGTCGTCGAGGAGAAGCGCCAGATGATCGAGTACCAGCTCAAGGAGCAGCTGTACAACTGGCGCAACGACGTGCGCCCCACGGTGCTGGGCAAGTTCGACGAGCAGGAGGGCGACCTCTCCGGCGGCGAATGGAGCAACCCGAACCCCGGCGACAACTGGTTGCTGCGCCCGAAGGCCGACCTGACGCCGGCGATCATCGCCAAGGCCGTCGCGAAGCGCCTGAAGAAGCTGGGCGTGCCCGCCGACATCGTGCGCCGCATGGACGAGCGCATCGCGGTCATCGAGGCCAAGGATCGCGCGCTGGCGGCGCTGAAGTCGGAGTCGTCCAGCGGCGTCGGCGACCGCACGCCGTGGTTCTGCTCGGGCTGCCCGCACAACACCTCGACCAAGGTGCCCGAGGGCTCGCGCGCGGTCGCGGGCATCGGCTGCCACTACATGGTCAACTGGATGGACCGCTCCACGTCCACCTTCACGCAGATGGGCGGGGAAGGCGTGCCCTGGGTCGGCCAGGCGCCGTTCACCACCGAGAAGCACATCTTCGCCAACCTCGGCGACGGCACGTACTACCACTCGGGGCTGCTGGCGATCCGCCAGTCGCTGTCGTCCAACGTCAACATCACCTACAAGATCCTGTTCAACGGCGCCGTCGCGATGACCGGCGGCCAGCCGGTGGACGGCCAGATCGACGTGGCGTCGACCACGCGCGAGCTGGAGGCCGAGGGCGTCAAGCGCATCGTCGTCGTCAGCGACGAGCCCGAGCGCTACGACTCGGGCGTGCGCCTCGCCCAGGGCACCACCGTGCACCATCGCGACGAACTCGACGCGACCCAGCGCGAGCTGCGCGAGGTGCCGGGCGTCACGGTCATCCTCTACGACCAGACCTGCGCCACCGAGAAGCGCCGCCGCCGCAAGCGCGGCACGATGGCCGCCAACCCGCGCCGCGTCGTCATCAACGAGGCGGTGTGCGAGGGCTGCGGCGACTGCTCGGTGCAGAGCAACTGCCTGTCGGTCGAGCCGCTGGAGACCGAGTTCGGCCGCAAGCGCCGCATCAACCAGAACACCTGCAACCAGGACTTCTCCTGCGCGAACGGCTTCTGCCCGAGCTTCGTCTCGGTGGAAGGCGCGCTTCGCAAGCCCAGGGTCGCCACGGCCAAGGACGCGCCGGCGCTGCCCGAGATCCCGATGCCCGTGCTGCCCGCCGCGAGCACGGCCTGGGGCATCGTGGTCGCCGGCATCGGCGGCACCGGCGTCATCACCATCGGCCAGCTCCTGGGCATGGCCGCGCACCTCGAAGGCAAGGGCGTCGTCACCCAGGACGCGGCCGGCCTGGCGCAGAAGGGCGGCGCCACCTGGAGCCACATCCAGATCGCCGACACGCAGGACGCCATCCTCACGACGAAGGTCGACGCCGCCAAGGCCGACCTGGTGATCGGCTGCGAGGCGATCGTCGCCGCCAACCCGGTGACGCTCGGCGTGATGCGCGAGGGCCGCACCTACGTCGCGCTGAACACGCACCGCTCGCCCACCGCGAGCTTCGTCAACGACCCCGACTGGCAATTCCCGGGCGGCAAGTGCGAGACGGCCATCGAGGCCGCCGTCGGCAAGTCGCTGCTGGGCGCGTTCGACGCCGACGCGGTCGCCACCCGGCTGCTGGGCGACTCGATCTTCACCAACCCGCTGATGCTGGGCTACGCGTGGCAACAGGGCCGCGTGCCGCTGAGCCACGCCGCGCTGATGCGCTCGATCGAGCTGAACGGCGTGCAGGTCGAGAAGAACAAGCAGGCCTTCGAATGGGGCCGCCGCTGCGCGCACGATCTCGCGTCGGTGCAGGCGCAGTTCGCGGCCGCGCAGGTGATCGAGTTCGTCCGGAAGCCGTCCCTGGTGGAGACCGTGCAGCGCCGCGTCGACTTCCTCACCGGCTACCAGGACGCCGACTACGCCGCGCTGTACGCGACGATCATCGACCGCGTGAAGGCCGCCGAGGCGCCGCTGGCGAGCACGCGGCTGTCGGAGACCGTCGCCCGCAACCTGTTCAAGCTGATGGCCTACAAGGACGAGTACGAGGTGGCGCGCCTGCACACCGACCCGGCTTTCCTCGCGAAGCTGTCGGACCAGTTCGAGGACGGCTTCAAGCTGAAGTACCACCTCGCGCCGCCGCTGCTGGCCGCCAGGGACGCCAAGGGCCACCTGGTCAAGAAGACCTACGGCGGCTGGATGCAGCGCGCGTTCGGCGTGCTCGCGAAGTTCAAGGGCCTGCGCGGCACGGCGTTCGACGTGTTCGGCTACACCGCCGAGCGCCGCACGGAGCGCGCGCTGATCGCCGAGTACCGCGCGCTGGTCGACGAGCTGCTGGGCGCGCTGACCGTCGAACGCCTGGCCGACGCCGTGGCGCTGGCGGCGCTGCCCGACGAGATCCGCGGCTACGGCCACGTGAAGGAGCGCAATCTCGAGAAGGTGCGCGTCAAGTGGGCCGCCCTTCTGGCCGAGTGGCGCACGGGGCGCCGGGCCGGCGCGAAGGCGGCCTGAGCGGGCCGGCGGCCGGGCGGCGGCGCGATCCCGCACGGCCGCGCGACATTCGACGCCTGCACGGGCCGGCGGCTCGCCGCCGCCTGTCTCACCAGCGATCCGAGCGCATGAGCGGCTCCCACGCGGCGCCGTGCAGCTGGTACACGCCGACGGCGCCGTAGCGCTGCTCGCCGTCCGCGCCGAAGCGCATGGAATTGGTGATCGGGCAATTGCCGTCGAATTCCTTCAAGGTCTTCAACAGCGCCTTCTTGTCCACGACGCCGTTGCGCGTCAGCGCGTCGGCCACCATGTACACGGCGTCGTAGGCGTAGTGCGCGCCGTAGACCGGTTCGGCCTTGTACTTCGCGCGGAACTTCTCGAGGAACACCTTGCCGCCCGGGAACTCCGCCGGCTCGACGATCGACGATGTCGCGTAGACGGCCTTGATCGGGATCGCCTTTCGCAGCAGCCTGTCCGTCTTGATGGTGTCGCCGCCCACGATGGTCATGCCGGTCAGGCCGGCCTTGGCCAGCTGGGCCATCAATGCTTCGACCTGGAAGTCGCTGAGGGTGGTCACCACCACGTCCGTGCCGCTGGCCGCGAGGCGCGCGACCAGCTTGTCGAAGTCGACCGTCCTGTCGTCGAGCGACTCGCGCACGTCGACCGTCTTGCCCTGGTTGGCGATGACCTTGGCGGACGCGTCGGCCAGTCCCTTTCCATAGGGCGTGCCGTCGTCGACCACGGCGTAGCGCACGGCGCCCGGCAACTGCACCGCGTACGAGGCCAGCGCCTTCGACTGCAGGTCGTCGCTGGCGACCAGGCGAAGCGTGGTGGGCAGGCCCAGCCGCGTGAACTCCGGCTTGGTCGAGATGGCCAGTTGCGGGATGTCGGCGGCGGCGTAGATCGGTGCCGCGTGGATGCTGACCCCGGAGTTGAGGTCGGCGATCGCCACCTCGACATCCTCGTCGACCAGCTTGTGCGCCGCCGCATCGCCGGCGTCGGCGCTGCCCTTGTCGTCAGCCAGCACCAGGGCGAGCCGCACGTGCCGGCCGCGCAGGTTCACGCCGTCGGCGGCGTTGATCTCGTCGACGGCCATGCGCGCGCCGTTGACCATGTCCTGGCCGAGCGGGGCGAGCCCGTTGGACAGCGGCTGCGCCACGCCGATCCTGACGACGTCGGGCACGCGATCGCAGCCGGCGGCCGCAAGGAGACAGGCCGCGCCGGCCAGGGTGGCGGCGCGCAGCAGGCAGGGGGAGGTCATCACAGGGGGATCCGCGTGGTGTTCTTGATTTCGTCGATGACGGCATAGGTGCGCACTTCGCGCACGCCGGCCAGGGTCCAGACGTGCGACTCCATCAGCTCGTTGTGGCGGCGCATGTCGGACACCCGCAGCTTCAGCAGGTGGTCGAAGTTCCCTCGCACCTCGTGGCATTCGACGATTTCCGCGTGGTCGAGGGCGGCCGCGTGCAGCGCGCGCCCGACGCCGCTGGCGCCCGCCGTCGTGCGGATCGCGGCGAAGACCTGCAGGCCCGATTTCAGCTTGGCCTCGTTCAGCACCGCGGTGTAGCCCAGGATGAAGCCCCGGCGGCAAAGCCGCGCCAGGCGCTCGCGCACCACGGGCACGGTGATCTGGAGTTCTTCTGCCAGGCGCGCGGTGCTGCAGCGGCCGTCGGCCTGCAGCAGTCGCAACAGGCCGGCGTCGACGCTGTCGATGAGCGCATCGCCGCCGCAGCCGGCGGCCGACCCCGGCTCGGCCTGTTCGACACCGGCGTGCGCGCGCGCCTCGCGCACGCCCGGCAGCTTGCCGATCTCGGAAGCCACCAGTTCACGGCAGGCCGGCATGTTGGCGACGACCACCTTGAGCAGGTAGTCGAACGTCCCGGCGATCATGTAGCACTCGAGGATGGCGGCGCGCTGGCGCACCGCCTCCTGGAAACGCTCCATGACGGCGGGGTTCATCCGCTCGAGCTGGACCTCGACGAAGGCGACCACTTCCATGCCCAGCTTCTCGTGGCTGAGGCGCGCCTGGTATCCCAGGATGTAGCCCTCGCGCTGCAGGCGCTTGACCCGCTCGAACACCGCGGAGGGCGACAGG
>JAEKKH010000433.1 GCA_019510465.1 Burkholderiales bacterium | reverse complement strand
CACGCGCGCTGGTGGGCCGGCGTCGTCATCCTGCTGGCCGCGAGCTGCGCGCTGGAATGGAGCCGCCTCTACGCCGTCGAGACTCGCCTGCCCGGACACGCCGGCGGCATGCTGGGCTACATGCTGGGTCCGCTGGGCATGAAGGGCCTGGGTTTTGCCGGCTCAGGTGTCGTCTGGATCGTGCTGCTGCTGACCGGCATGGCCTGGGCACTGCGCTTCTCGTGGGGGCATCTGGCCGAGTCCATCGGCGAGCGCATCGAGCAATTCCGCGAGCAGCGCCTGGAAAAGCGCGAGATGAAGGCCGACCAGAAGTTCGGCGAGCAGGCCGTGAAGGAGCGCGAACAGGAGGTCGAGGTCGAGCGCCAGGCCGAACGCCAGTGGGAACAAGGCGGAGCCGAGCATGCGCCGCTGGTCATCGAGGCGCCGCTCGTCGAGGTGCCGCAGTCCACGCGCGTGGCCAAGGAGCGCCAGCAGACGCTGTTCGTCGACGCCGGCGACGCCAAGCTGCCGCAGGTCGACCTGCTGGATGCCGCGCCCGGTCGCCAGGAAACGGTGACGCCCGAGTCGCTGGAGATGACCAGTCGCCTCATCGAGAAGAAGCTGCGCGACTTCGGCGTCGAGGTGCACGTCGTCGCCGCGTCGCCCGGCCCGGTCATCACGCGCTATGAGATCGAGCCAGCCACCGGCGTGAAAGGCTCGCAGATCGTTGGCCTCGCCAAGGACCTGGCGCGGTCCTTGAGCCTCACGTCCATCCGCGTCGTCGAGACGATTCCCGGCAAGAACTACATGGCGCTGGAGCTGCCCAACGCGCGCCGCCAGACCATCCGCCTGTCCGAAATCCTCGGCTCGCAGATCTACGCTGACGCGGCATCTCAACTGACCATGGGCTTGGGCAAGGACATCGTCGGTGCGCCGGTGGTGGCCGACCTGGCCAAGATGCCGCACTGCCTGGTGGCCGGCACGACTGGCTCGGGCAAGTCGGTGGGCATCAACGCGATGATCTTGAGCCTGCTCTACAAGGCCGAGGCGCGCGATGTGCGGCTCATCCTCATCGACCCCAAGATGCTGGAAATGAGCGTCTACGAGGGCATCCCGCACCTGCTGGCGCCGGTGGTCACCGACATGAAGCAGGCCAGCAATGCGCTGAACTGGTGTGTCGGCGAGATGGAGCGGCGCTACAAGCTCATGTCCAAGATGGGCGTGCGCAACCTGGCCGGCTACAACAAGAAGCTGGACGAGGCCAAGGCCAACGGCATCAGCATTCCCAACCCGTTCGCGCTGAACAACGACGACCCGGAGCCGCTGGAGCGCCTGCCGTTCATCGTCGTCGTCATCGACGAACTGGCCGACCTGATGATGGTCGTTGGCAAGAAGATCGAAGAGCTGATCGCCCGCCTGGCGCAGAAGGCGCGGGCAGCCGGCATCCACCTGATCCTAGCCACGCAGCGGCCCTCGGTGGACGTCATCACCGG
>JAEKKH010000246.1 GCA_019510465.1 Burkholderiales bacterium | reverse complement strand
GCGGATCGTCGGCAGGATGAAGCCGGGGATCTTGGCGAAGCCGTCGGCGGCCACGCGCTGGTTGGTGTCGGCGATGGCGTCGTTGCAGAAGCGGTCGAGCACCACGTCGCGGTAGGCCGGCAGGTCGACGGGGCTCGGCCGGCCCGGGCGGGTCAGGCAGGGAATCACGTCGTTGGTGACATAGTCGGCCGCGATGCCGCGGATCGCCGGGGTTCGCGCACCCTCGTGGATGTAGTTCAGCCCGCCGAGGGTGCCGGCCCAGGCGATCGCGCTGTGGCTCGCGTTGAGGATGCGGATCTTGGCCTCCTCGTAGGGCTGCACGTCGCCGGTCATCTCCACGCCGACCTTCTCCCACTCGGGCCGGCCGTTGGCGAAGCGGTCCTCGATCACCCACTGGATGAAGGACTCGGCCATCAGCGGGGCGTGGTCGTCCCAGCCGGCGAGGCCGCGGATGCGGGCCATCACCTCCGGCGTCGGGCGCGGCGTGATGCGGTCGACCATCGCGTTGGGACACGTGGTGTTGGCGTCGACCCACGCGAGGAAGCCGGCATCGTCCGCGACGCCGATGAACGCGCGCAGGTTGGCGCGGAAGCGGTCGCCGTTGTGGCGCAGGTTGTCGCAGTTGAGCAGCGTCAGCTTGCCCGCGTCCGCCGCGCGGCGCCGGCGCAGCAGGGCCGCGACGACGCCGTAGATCGAGCGCGGCGGCAGGCCGGCGAGGTCGTTGACGACGTCCTCGTGCCGGAAGTCCAGCTGGCCGTCCGGGTCGAGCGCGTAGCCGGCCTCGGTCACGGTGAACGAGACGATGCGCGTGGCCGGATCGGCGCCGAGCGCCAGGACGCGCCCCAGCGTCGGCTCGAACGGCACCACCTCGGTGATGGACGTGATCCTCTCGAGCCGGCGCGCGCCCTGCGGCGACACCGTCTCCAGCGTGTAGGCCCCCCCCTGGCGCTGCAGCGCGGCCAGGGTGTCGGCCAGGTCGGGCCTCAGGTTGGCGCCGGCGACCTGCCAGCGCGTGTCGCCGGCCTGCATCAGCCGGTGCAGGTAGACCGCCTGGTGCGCGCGGTGGAACGAGCCGAGGCCCAGGTGCAGCAGGCGCAGGCGCCCGTCGTTCGGGGAGGTCATGATGGAACGCTCTTCGAGGCAAGTCAGTGGGCGGCGGCGATCAGCTTGCCGTTCTGGTCGAACCAGTGCAGATGGTCGAGCGCCACGTCGACGCCGACGTCGTCGCCCGCGGCGAGCGACGTGCGCTCGTTCTGGCGCAGGACGATCTGCGCGCCGCGCGGCGTGTTCAGGTAGATCAGCGTCTCGGCGCCGAGCGCCTCGACGAGCTCCACCTTCGCGCCGATCTGGCCCTGTCCGGCCGGCTTCAGGTGCAGGTCCTCCGGACGGATGCCGACGAAGGCCGCGCCGACCACGCCCCCCGCGCCGGCGGGCAGCTCGCCGCGGTCGACGACGTTCATCTGCGGCGTGCCGATGAACTGCGCGACGAAGCGGTTGGCCGGCCGGTCGTACAGGTCCAGCGGCGAGCCCACCTGCTCGATCGCGCCGTCGCGCAGCACCACGACCTTGTCGGCCAGCGTCATCGCCTCGACCTGGTCGTGGGTGACGTAGATCGTGGTGGCGCCGAGCTCGCGGTGCAGCTTGGCGATCTCGACGCGCGTCTGGCCGCGCAGCGCCGCGTCGAGGTTGGACAGCGGCTCGTCGAACAGGAACACCTTGGGCTCGCGCACGATCGCGCGCCCGATCGCGACCCGCTGGCGCTGGCCGCCCGACAGCTCGCGCGGCAGGCGGTGCAGGTACGGCCCGAGGTTGAGGATCTCGGCCGCGCGGTCGACCTTCTTCTTGATCACCGCGGCATCGGCCTTGGCCAGGCGCAGCGCGAAGCTCATGTTGTCGGCCACGCTCATGTGCGGGTACAGCGCGTAGCTCTGGAACACCATCGCCAGGTCGCGCTGGGCCGAGGGCAGGCGCGTGATGTCGCGGCCGTCCAGGTGGATGCTGCCGGCCGTCAGGGTCTCGAGCCCCGCGATCAGACGCAGCAGCGTCGACTTGCCGCAGCCCGATGGCCCGACGAACACGGTGAACTGGCCGCGCGCGATCGACAGGTCGACGCCCTTGATCGTCTTGACGTCGCCGAACTGCTTCTCGACGCCCCTGAGTTCGAGGAATGACATGGCGTGATCCTTACTTGACGGCACCGAAGGTGAGGCCCTGCACGAGCTGCTTCTGGCTGAACCAGCCGAACACGACGATGGGCGCGATGGCCAGCACCGAGGCGGCGGACAGCTTGGACCAGAACAGGCCCTCGGGACTGGAGTACGACGCGATCAGCGCGGCGAGCGTGCCCGCGTTGGCGGCGGTGAGGTTGAGCGACCAGAACGCCTCGTTCCATGCCAGCACCAGGCACAGCAGGCCGGTCGAGGCGATGCCGCCCATCGCCAGCGGCAGGATCACGTGGCGGAACTCCGTCAGCAGCGAGGCGCCGTCCATGCGCGCGGCCTCGAGGATCTCCGGCGGGATCTCCTTGAAGTGCGAGTACAGCATCCACACCATCAACGGCAGGTTGCTGAGCATGAACACGACGATCAGCGCGAAGGTGGTGTCCAGCAGGTGCGCCGTCTGCGCGATCACGTAGACGGGCACCAGCGCGCCGACCGCGGGCATCATCTTCGTGGACAGCATCCACATCAGGATGTCCTTGGTGCGCTTGCCCGGGAAGTAGGCCATCGAGTACGCCGCCGGCGCCGCGATGACCAGGCCGACGATGGTCGACACCAGGCTGGTGACCAGCGAGTTGCGCGCGTACAGCAGGTAGTCGCTGCGTTCCTGCACGTGCGTGAAGTTGTCGAGTGTCGGCGTGAAGATCCAGACCGAGGGCACCGCGATCGCCTGCAGCTCGGTCTTGAACGACGTCACCAGCATGAACAGGATGGGGAAGAAGATCAACAGCGCGACGAGCCACGCTGCGATCGTGCGGATGGCGAGCGCGATCTTCTGCCCGCCGGGGGAGGTCATGTCCATGCGATCACCTATCCATGTTCTTGCCGACGAGGCGGATGAGGAAGGCCGCGGCGATGTTGGCCAGCACCACCGCGAACAACGCGCCGGCGGATGCGACACCCACGTCGAAGCCCAGCAGCGCCTGCTTGAAGATCAGGTAGGCGATGTTGGTGGACGCGTCGCCCGGGCCGCCGCCGGTGGTGGTCGAGATCTCGGCGAACACGCTGAGAAGGAAGATCATCTCGATCATCACGACGACGGCGATCGAGCGCCCCAGGTGCGGCAGCACGAGGAAGCGGAACTGCTGCAGCCAGGTGGCGCCGTCCATGCGCGCCGCCTCGAGCTGCTCGCGGTTCATGCCCTGCAGCGAGGTGATGAAGATCAGCACCGCGAACGGCAGCCACTGCCAGGCCACCATGATGATCACCGACAGCAGCGGCCAGTCGCTGAGCCAGTCGACCGGCGTGAGCCCGAGCGCGCGCCAGACCTGCGCCAGCACGCCGTAGATCGGATTCATCATCATGTGCTTCCACAGCAGCGCGTTGACCGTGGGCATGACGAAGAACGGCGAGATCAACAGCACGCGCACGACGCCCTGTCCGGGAAACGGCTCGTTGACCAGCAGCGCGATCAGCACGCCCAGCACCACCGTGATGACGATGACGCTCCCCAGCAGCAGCAGCGTGTTGAGGATGGCCGTCCAGAACGACGGGTCGGTGACGAAGAACCGGAAGTTCTCGAGGCCGACGAACGGGTGCTCGCCGGGCTCCATCAGGTTGTAGCGGATGACCGAGAAGTACAGGGTCATCGCCAGCGGCACGATCATCCACAGGAAGAGCGAGCCGACGGCGGGCGCGAGCAGCAGCCGGGCGAAGGATCTCATGGCGGTCCTCGGAGCGAAGAAGGGAAGCCGGAAAAGGCACGGCCGGCGGCGTGGGGCACACGCCGCCCGTCGCGCGTCAGGCCGTCACTTCAGGCGGCCGCTCTTCTTCAGCTCGCGCTCGGCCGCGACCTGCGAGGCCTTCAGCGCCGCGTCGACCGATTCCTTGCCGGCGAGCGCCGCGCTCATCTGCTGGCCCACGGTCACGCCGATCGACTGGAACTCCGGGATCGCCGCGAACTGCACGCCCACGTACGGGCTCTTGGGCAGCGTCGAATCGGTCGGGTTCGCGCTGGCGATCGCCTTCTCCTCGGCCGGCGCGAACTTGGCGGCGGCGACGAACTGCGGGTTCGCATACGTCGACTTGCGCGTGCCGGTGGGCACATGGGCCCAGCCCTCTTCCTTGGCGACGAGGTCGATGTAGGCCTTGGACGTCGCCCAGTTCACGAACTTCTGCGCCGCGGCGGCGTTCTTCGTGCTGGCCGGGATGCCGAGGGCCCAGGCCCACAGCCAGTTCGCACCCTTGGCGGTCACCTGCTGCGGCGCCTGCGCGAAGGCGACCTTGTCGGCCACCTTGCTCTGCTTCGGGTCGGTGATGAAGGAGGCCGCGATCGTCGCGTCCACCCACATGCCGCACTTGCCTTCGTTGTACAGCGCCAGGATCTCGTTGAAGCTGTTGGCCGACGAGCCGGGCGGGCCGTACTTCTTCAGCAGGTCGACGTAGAACGTGATCGCGTCATGCCAGGGCTTGGACTCGAGCTGCGGCTTCCACGACATGTCGAACCACTGGCCGCCGTACGCGTTGACCAGCGTCGTGAGGAAGGCCATGTTGTCGCCCCAGCCCGGCTTGCCGCGCAGGCAGATGCCGTAGACGCCGGCCTTGGGGTCGTTCATCTTGGCGGCGGCGTCGCGCACCTGGTCCCAGGTCGGACGCTCGGCGAACGTGACGCCGGCCTTCTGTGCGAGGTCGCTGCGGTACATCAGCATCGAGCTCTCGCCGTAGAACGGGGCCGCGTACAGCTTGCCGTCCGACGACAGGCCGCTGCGGATGGCGGGCAGCAGGTCGTCCACGTCGTAGGCGGCGTCGGGCTTGATCTCCTGCAGCCAGCCCTTCTTGCCCCAGATCGGCGTCTCGTACATGCCGATCGTCATCACGTCGAACTGGCCGCCCTGCGTGGTGATGTCGGTGGTGACGCGCTGGCGCAGCACGCCCTCTTCCAGCGTCACCCATTTCACGTGGATGTCGGGGTTCGCCTGCTCGAAGAACTTGGTGAGCTTCTGCATCTCGATCATGTGGCCGTTGTTCACGGTGGCCACCACGATGTCGGTTGCGTTCGCCGCCAGCGGCGCGGTCACGCCGAGAGACACGGCCAGGGCCAGGCCCACGACCGGAGTAGGTTTGCGCGTCATATGTCTCCTGTATTTTCGTGAAGCGCCGTCAACGGCGGCACGGCGCCAGTGTCGGCATTCCAGCCGCGGCCGCGTGGTACTTCGAGTGCGAATGCCGATACTTTCATGCGAGCGACTTTGAGGGTTTTCCTGTAGTCACAAGGCGGATTCCAAGGCTGACGCGAGGTGGCGTCCGATGCATTCGGCATCAAAGTATCGAAGCCAGCAGGGTCTCAGCGAACCAGCCTCTGCGTCGCGGGACGGGAAAACCCAGGCACACGCCTGCAAGACGGTATCGGGATCGGGCGGCCGGGTAGCAGCGCCTGCGCGCGGGAGTTCCTACGCTGGCGACACCGCGCACGGGCGTCCCGAGGGTCGCCGCGCGGTCTCACCGACAACCCAAGGAGACTCCCGCATGCCCTACCCCACCTCGTATCGCCTCGCCACGCTCGCCGCCACCTGCGGCGCGCTGATGTCGGCCCTGCCGGCCCACGCCGTCGACTGGACCGGCTACATGCGCGGCGGCCCCGCGGCCACCACGGTCTCTGGCGAATCGCGCCAGTGCTACGGCCTGAACAGCCCGGGCCTGAAGTACCGCCTGGGCAACGAGTGCGACTTCTACGGCGAGTTCCAGCTGGCCCAGGCCATGAAGGCCGACGGCGTGGACTTCAACGCCGTGCTGATGA
>JAEKKH010000437.1 GCA_019510465.1 Burkholderiales bacterium | reverse complement strand
TGGCCGACGCGATGATCAAGGCGGGCTCGGCCAGCCGCGCGCTGGTCATCGGCGCCGAGGTGTTCTCGCGCCTGCTCGACTTCGACGACCGCACCACCTGCGTGCTGTTCGGCGACGGCGCCGGCGCCATCGTGCTGGAGGCCAGCGACACGCCCGGCGTGGTGGCCACCAAGCTGCACGCCGACGGCCGCCATCTCGACATCCTGTGCACGCCCGGCACCGTCAGCGGCGGCAAGGTCTTCGGCGACCCGCTGCTCAAGATGGACGGCCCCGCCGTCTTCAAGCTGGCGGTCGGCGTGCTGGGCGACGTCGCGCTGGAAGTGCTCGAGCTGGCCGGACGCGCCACTTCCGACGTCGATTGGCTCGTGCCGCACCAGGCGAACATCCGTATCATGCAGAGCACGGCCCGCAAGCTGAAGCTGCCCGTCGACCGCGTGGTGGTCACCGTCGACGAACACGGCAACACGTCGGCGGCATCGATCCCGCTGGCGCTCGACGTCGCGATCCGCTCGGGCCAGATCCAGCGCGGCCAGCGCCTGCTCCTCGAGGGCGTGGGCGGCGGCTTCACCTGGGGCGCCGCCCTCGTCGACTACTGACCATCCCGCCTTCGCCTTCCTGCGACAGGCGGCCCGATTGCCGGGTTGCCCCCCGAGAGAACAACAAGATCTTTCCCCTCCCATGACCGCATTCGCATTCGTCTTTCCCGGCCAGGGCTCGCAGAGCGTCGGCATGCTCGACGCCTGGGGCGACCACCCGGCCGTCGCGGCCACGCTCAAGGAGGCCTCCGCGGCGCTCGGCGAGGACATCGGGCGCCTGATCCACGAAGGCCCGAAGGAGCAGCTGGACCTCACCACCAACACGCAGCCGATGATGCTGACCGCCGCCATCGCCGCCTGGCGTGCATGGCAGGCCGAAGGCGGCGCCGCGCCGGTGGCCATGGCCGGGCACTCGCTGGGCGAGTACACCGCGCTGGTCGCCGCAGGCGTGCTGTCGCTGGCCGACGCGCTGCCGCTGGTGCGCCTGCGCGCCATCGCGATGCAGGAGGCCGTTCCGGTCGGCGTGGGCGCGATGGCCGCCATCCTGGGCCTGGACGCGCAGGCCGTGCGCGAGGGCTGCAAGGCCGCCGCCCAGGCCAGCGGCGAGGTCGTCGAGGCGGTCAATTTCAACGACCCGAAGCAGACCGTCATCGCGGGCTCCAAGGCCGGCGTCGACAAGGCCTGCGAACTGCTCAAGGCCGCCGGCGCCAAGCGCGCGCTGCTGCTGCCGGTGTCGGCGCCGTTCCATTCCAGCCTGATGAAGCCGGCGGCACTGCGCCTGCAGGCGGCGCTCGAGAAGGTCATGCTGAACGCGCCGGCCATTCCCGTCGTCAACAACGTCGACGTGGCCACGCCGGTCGATGCCGCGGCGATCCGCGACGCGCTCGTGCGCCAGGCCGCCGGGCCGGTGCGCTGGGTCGAGGTGGTGCAGGCGCTGCGCGGGCGCGG
>JAEKKH010000436.1 GCA_019510465.1 Burkholderiales bacterium | reverse complement strand
CGCGGCGGCGCTTCGACGACGCCGCTCTGCCAGGCGCCCTGCTGGTCGCTGTGCGAGAACAGGTTGTAGGGCAGCGGCACGCTGTGCGCGTCGTACTGCGCCTTGGTGGTGGGCTGCAGCAGCGGGCCGATGTTGGCGATGACGCTGGCCTGGCCGCCGTTGACCAGGCCTTGCAGGCCGGTGAACGCCGGATGCAGGGCCAGGCCGCTGGCGTTGGACAGGGTCAACGGCAGCAGCGCCGCCTTGTCCAGCGCGAGGTTGGGCCGGGCGCGTTGGTAGGCGGTGTAGCGCGCGTCGTTCGGCACGAGCAGGTTGTTGCCGTCGTTGCCGCCAAACATGAAGAGGCAGACCAGCGCGCGGTAGTCGCCCGCCGCCGGCGCGGTCTCGGCGAGAGCGCGCATCTGCGCCCAGGGATTGAGCGCGGCGAAGGCGCCCATCTGCAGCAGGTGGCGGCGCTTCATCGCTGGATGACGTGATCGGGGCTGAGGGCGGTGACGATCAACGCAGCCTTGACCGACTCGGTCTTGCTGTCGATGGCAGCAACGAGCTTGGTCAGGCGGTCGCGAACCGGCGACGGCCGTCTCGCCGCTGATCTGGAACTCGGGTGCGACCCAGCCCTGTGCCGCGATGGGCCCGGCGGGGCGGTAGCCGGGCGAGTAGAAGTTGAAGACCGAGGGCGCCAGCAGGGGGCTCTGGCCGAGGGCATCGTCGCTGCTGTCGAGGTACTGGATGCGATTGAGGCCGCTGCCGCTCTTGGCCCCCAGGCCGCGCAGCATGTTGGCGAAGCGGATGACGGGCTCGCGCTGCTTGGCGACGTTGGCGGCCGGGCTGTCGCCGCGGGCTTCAGCGTCCATCAGCACGGCGCGCACGACGGCCTTCAGGTTGCCGCGCGTGCCGGTGCCGTCGTTGACGAACACGGCTGCGACACGGCCGACGTAGGCGGGGCTGGGATTGCTCGTCACGAGCCGCTGGATCAGCTGCCTGGCGAAGAAGGGTGGCACGTTGGCGTGCTGGAAGATGGCGTCCAGCGCATCGGCCATGTCCTTCTCGGGCGTCTGGCCACCGGTCAGCGTCTTGCCGTCCAGCAGAGTCTTGTCGGCACTGGAGTGGTAGCCGGCCCAGGCCTTCATCGGCACGGTCCACAGCGCCTCGACGTTGTCGTCGTGGTTGTGGAACTGGCCGGCCTTCGTGTTGTCCAGCCCGCCGAAGCTCCAGCCGCTGAAGGCCTTGGCGAAGCCCTTCACGACGGTCTCGTCGTAGGTGGGCTGGGTCTTGCCGGCCGAATCCAGCTTGGGGGTGCCGTCGGCATTGAGCTGAATGAGGCCGATGGAGAACAGCTGCAACACCTCGCGCGCGAAATTCTCGTTCGGGTGGGTGCCCTTGGCGGCGTCTTCCTTCTCGCTCTCCAGCATGTTGAGGTAGTAGCCCATGGCCGGATGCAGGGCCACGTCCTGCAGCAGCGCGCGCCAGTGGCCGAAGGCGTTGCGGTTGAGCATGTCCAGGTAGCTGCTCATGGCCGCGGGGCGGATGTCGGGCGCGATGTTGCTGATGACGAAGATCTGCAGCAGGGCCCAAGTGACTCGCGCGCGCAGCTGGTCTTCGCCGTTCAGCCACTGCTGCCAGATGGCCTCGTAGCTCATCTCCTCGCTGATCTGCGGCTTCTCGCCGGCCTTCTGGTCGCGGCCGCGCTGACTGTTCAGATAGTCCACGTGCAGCGCCGCGGGCTTGCTGAACTGGCTGGTCAGCCAGGCGTCATAACCCTGGGCCACGAGAGCATCCACTTGCGCCGGGCCGGTGGCGCCGAAGCTGGCCTGGCTCAGGAAGCGGGCCGCGGCGCGGCGGCTGGGGGCCGGCTTCGTCGGCATGCTGGGCAGGGGGTCGGCAGCGGTGGGCGTCGCAGGCGCGGTGGTGCCTGAGTCCGCACCGCCGCCACCACCGCAGGCAGCCAGCAATGCCGCCGCAGTCACGGCCGCCGAGGTTGTGCTTGCGCTCAAGTCAGGCCAGGCCTGCTCGAGCTCCATCGTGTCGGTCTTGTCGCCCACCGCGCCT
>JAEKKH010000145.1 GCA_019510465.1 Burkholderiales bacterium | reverse complement strand
GCACGTCGCGCGCCTTGTCCAGCGTCATCGACTTCTCGCCATGGTAGAAGTCGCCGCCCTTCATCGTGGCCACGTGCGTCTGCGAGGCCTGGCTCCAGGTGCCCATCGAGTGCGGATGCTTGCGCGCGTAGTTCTTCACGGCCAGCGGGGCGCGGCGGTCGGAGTTGCCTTCGCGCAGCACCGGGTTGACCGCGCTGCCCAGGCACTTGGCGTAGCGGGCGCGGATCTTCTTCTCGTCGTCGCTCGCCGGCTGCTCGGGGTAGTCGGGCACCTTGAAGCCCTTGCCCTGCAGCTCCTTGATGGCGGCCACCAGCTGCTGCACCGAGGCGCTGATGTTGGGCAGCTTGATGATGTTGGTGTCGGGCAGCAGCGTCAGCCGGCCGAGCTCGGCCAGGTTGTCGGGCACCTTCTGCTCGTCGCTCAGGAAGTCGGGGAACTCGCCCAGGATGCGGGCCGCCACGGAGATGTCGCTCGCTTCGACGGCGATGCCCGCCGGCGCCGTGAAGGCGCGCACGACGGGCAGGAAGGCGTGGGTCGCCAGCAGGGGCGCCTCGTCCGTCAGGGTGTAGATGATGGTCGGCTGTTGGGTGGTCATCGGGGCGGTTCCAGGGTTTCGAGGGGCGGAACCGCGACGGCCGTGAGCGTGCCTGGTGGGCGTGGCGCCGGGGTTCCCGGCCGGCATTTTCCACCCATCCGCCTGCCCGAGGGGCCCGCCCGGGCTATCAGGCGGGTTACAGCCGCGACGCGGATCAACCCAGCTTGTTGATCTCGCCCTGCACCGCCCAGCGGTCGGCCTCGGGCAGCGCCTCGAGCAGCAGGTGCACGAAACGCTCCTGGCTGCCGCCGGACGCGTCGGCGGCGCGCTTGACCATCACGCGGGCGATCGGGCCCATCTTGCGGGTGATGATCTGGGCGACGTGGTTCTTGAAGTCCTCGGTCAGCGCGACGCCGGCCGGCGCGGCCGCGGCGGGGTGGTGCGGGATCGGCGTCACGCCGCTGGAATGGGTCGAAGTCGGCGCGCCGGCCGGCGCGGCATGGCTGCCGCCGCGCGCCTGCTCGATGAACTGGTGGCGCCTGGATTCGTCGGGGATGTGGCGCGACACCGCGGTGGCCAGGCTGGTGGCGTCGTGGTGCGTGCGCGCGGCGTCGCGCACCATCACGCGCGCCATCGGGCCCACGTGCGTGGCCAGCGCGCGCTCCAGGCGCTGCAGTTCGGCCGGATCCCAGCTGCCGATGTTGAAGCCCGTGCCGCTGTGGCCGGTGCCGCCGTGGCCCGAATGGCTCGTATTGGCGCCGCCCGGGTGGCTGGCGTTGCTCGCGCTGGCGTGCGAGGACAACGGGTCGCGCCGCGGCGGCACGGTGTTGGGCGAGGCGACGCTCGGCGAGACGGCGCTGGTGGTGCCCGGGTGCTCGCCGTCGCGATGGATCGGCAGGATGACGGTGGCCTTGGCGCCGGGCGTGGCCGGCGCGCGCGACAAGCCCTGCAACGCGGCGCGCATCGCGGCCGCGTCGGGATAGCGGTCGGCCGGGTTCTTGGCGATGGCGCGCGCGACCACCGCGTCGTACGGCGCCGGCCGCATGCCCTTGGTCACCACGCTGGGCGCCGGCGGGTCCTCGTTGAGGATCTTGTACATCACCTCCTGCGTGGCGCCCGTGAAGGCGCGGCGGCCGGTGAGCATCCGATAGAGCAACACGCCGCAGGCGAACAGGTCGGCGCGGTGGTCGATGCCCTTGCCGACGAACTGCTCGGGCGCCATGTAGGCCGGCGTGCCGATCATCGACGACACCTGCGTCAGGTTGGCGTCCTCCAGCCGCGCGATGCCGAAGTCGGTCAGCTTGACCTGGCCCTGCCTGGTGACGATGAGGTTGGCCGGCTTGATGTCGCGATGCCAGACGCCTTGCGCGTGGGCGACGGACAGCGCCTCCAGCAGCTGGTCCATCACCGCCAGCACGTTGGCCTCGGACAGCATCTGCGGCACCGCGAGGATGTCGTCGAGCGTGCGGCCGTCGACGAACTCCATCGCGATGAACGTGACGTCGCCGTCCTCGCCGAAGTCGTAGATGGCCACCACGCCCGGATGCTGGATCCGGCCGACGGCCTTGGCCTCGTTGCGGAAGCGCGCGGCGATCGAGTCGGCCGCCTCTGCGTCGCCCAGGAGCTCGCGGTGGATCGTCTTGATGGCCACCGGCCGGTGGATGTGCGGATCGAAGCCCTTGTAGACGGTGCCCATCGAGCCGCGGCCCAGCACGGCCGAGATCGTGTACTTGCCGATGCGTTCGGGGATCGGGGGCGGCGTGGACATGGGGCGGGCCAGGAACCGGAGGGATCAGCCTTCGAGCATCTTCATCGCGTGCGCCAGGCTCGTGCGCATGCGGTTGAACGAATCGGACAGCACGCCGATCTCGTCCTTGGACCGGACCGCGAACTCGGGCGCCTCGAACTCGCCCAGCGAGACGCGGTCGGCGATGCCGGCCAGCGTGCGCACCGGCCGGATGACCAGGCGGTACAGCATCAGGTTCAGCGCGACTCCGATCAGCAGGAACACGCCGGCGAGCACGCCGACGACCACCATGAGCTGGCGGTCGGCCTGCTGCAGCGGCAGCGTCAGCGGCACGGAGACCACCTGCGCGCCCAGCGGCTCGTTGAGCGTCCAGCCGAAGCCGTTGGCCGGGCCGTACTTGTCGGTCAGCGTCTTGGGCGCGGCCTCGGGCGTGCTGTGGCAGGCCAGGCAGCCCGGATTCGTCAGCGCGATCGGGCGTGCGATGTACAGCGCGGTGCCGGTGGGCGTCTCGCGCTCGCCGATGAATTCCTTCAGGTCGGCGTGCTGCTTGAACGTGCGCACGATGTCCTCTTCCCAGGCCACGGCGCGGTCGCGCGGGTTGGTCGGATTCAGCATCGCCGACTTGAACGCGTAGTCGGGGTAGGTCTTCTGCAGGTGCGTGATCACCTCGGCCGCCGAGTACGCCGGGATCGACTGCGGCAGGAAGGTGTACTTCATCTGCGTCTCGAGCAGCGGCTTGATCTGGCTGGCCGTGTAGGTGCTGACGCCGTTGGCGCCGGTCATCAGCAGGCGGGCGGTGTCGACGACCTGCTCCTTGGCGGCCTGGCGCAGCAGGCTGCGCGCGATCAGCGTGGAGGCGGTGAGTCCCACCAGGAACACGAGCAGGAACACCAGGTTGAACTTGACGAGGAGCTTCATGGCTTGGCGGGCGAGATCAGGGATGGGAGGAGGCGGCGTGCTCGCGCGGGGGCGGTGGCGGCGGCGGATAGAGGATGGACGTCCATTCCGGATGCGACTTCAGGCCCTCGACCAGGCCGCGGCGGAATTGCGGGGCGGCGGCCAGGCGGCGCCAGCGTTCGGCGAACACGCGGCGCAGCGGCGCCTCGGCGTCGATCCAGGGCTGGGCGTCGGCGTAGGACATCTCGCCCAGCCGGCGCGGGGCCACGTCGGCGCTGAAGGCCGCGAGCCGCGAGGGCAGGGAGTCCATGAAGGCGCGCGGCATCGCCTGCACGAAGTCGGGCGACGCGCCCCGTCCGAGGACGGCCTTGCCGCCGGCGGGCACCATCACCCGCTCGCCGGCCTTCAGCGGCTGCGCCGGGGCATCGGGCGCGCGCGGCTGCACGCGCGACGGGCCGGTCTCGGCGAAGGCTTCGGCGCTGCCGTCCTGCACGTCGAGGATGAGGCTGCCGGCGGGGGTGTCGGTGTCCGCGACCGCGCTGCGCAGCGCGCCGGGGCTGCCCGCGGGCGCGGCGACCTTGGCCCAGCCGGTGAGCAGGTACACGCCGGCGTGGTTGCTCTCGCCGAGATTGGGCGTGACCATGGCGCGGCTGTCGGGGCCCAGTGCGATGGCGGGACCGCCGGGAAATTCCAGCCGCAGCAGGCGCGTCTGGTGCCCGGTGGCCAGCAGGTCGCCGGCCTGCAGGCGCACGCCCTCCGTGAGCGCGAAGCGGCCGCCATCGCGCAGCAGCGTGGCGTCGCCATCGAGCACCGTCACCAGCGGCATGCGCGGCGCCGCCGACGCCGCGAGGGCGCCGGCCGCGAGGACAGCGCCCAGGACCAGGCGGAAGACGTGCGACGGCATAGTCGCGGATTATGGCCACCCCGGGGCCCGCCGGGCGTGACTTATGTCCGATTTCGAGGGGGGCACCCCCCCGTGCAAGCCGCCGTCACTGGCCGCCCGGGCCTGCCCGGACGCCTTGCGGCTGCATTAGCCGGTCGATCAGGCCATGGAAGACCTGCTCCGTCTCCTGGGCGTCCAGCATGTACAGCCCGTGCAGCACGTCGTCGAAGAAGTAGCCCGATTCGCCGTCGGTGCCGACGTTGTCGCGGCTGCGCAGGATCTCGGATTCCCGGATCTCCAGCCGCAGCGCGGTCTTCAGCGCGATCAGCGGCACCTCGGTCTCGCCGCCGTCCAGGAGGTCCTGCAGCACGTCCAGCAGCGCCTGCTGGCGTGGCGTCGCGTCGTACCAGGGGTCGCTCCAGCCGGCCCAGTCCATCTTGCAGCTGATGCCGTCAGGAAGCAGGTGATAGGCGGCGGCGCGGGCCTTGTTGACCGCCTTGGCGGCGGACACGGCGGCGCGCAGGGCGCCGATGTACTGACGTGGATTGGCCTGACTCATCGGAGCCTTCCGCAAGCGTTGGAGAAGCAGGCGCGCGAGATGCGTATTCACGTGATCGCGAGCGTGCCGTTGCCTTGCTTATCGGCGTGGCCGGCGGCCGGCTTTAACGCGGCCCTGGCGCGCCGGCATCCGCCGGTCTCGCAACGCGTGGCATCGGCCACGGGGACGCCGCGCTTGTTGCATTTCGCACGCGATCGGCGGCGCGCGCCGGAGTACGCTAGAGCCCGTTGCGCGACGCTGCGCGGCGCGGGCGCGAGGCTGGCCCTGCGGGACGATCGTCAACAGGATCGGGGTTCGACATGAACGGTCTGCGCTTCGGAATTCGCGTGCGGGCATGGCTGGCGGCGCTGGGCGCGGCGGCTGCTGCCGGGTTGGTGTCCGCCGCGGACGCGCCGGCGCCGCTGCACCTGCGCATCGTCGGCGGGCTGGGCAGCCTGAACCAGTTCACGCGCCACGAGCGACCGTTCTGGGAGACCGACCTCGCGCGGCTGAGCGAGGGCCGCTACACCGCCGAGATCGTGCCGTTCGATCGCGCCGGCATCCGCAGCCAGGAGGTCTTGACGCTAGTGCAGCTGGGCGCGGTGCCGTTCGCCACGCTGCCGGTGTCCGGCGGCATCACCAAGGACCCGGAGCTGACCGCCCCCGACCTGGCCGGCCTGAACCCGGACATGGCCTCGATGCGGCGCTCGGTCGCCGCCTTCCGGCCCTACCTCGAGACCATGATGCGCGAGCGCTACGGCATCGAGGTGCTGGCCCTGTACGTCTACCCGGCCCAGGTCGTGTACTGCAAGAAGCCGTTCTCCGGCATCAAGGGGCTGGCCGGCCTGCGCGTGCGCACCTCCGGTCCGGCGCAATCGGACTGGGTGGAGGCCCTCGGCGGCAAGCCCGTCACCACCGGCTTCGGCGACATCCTGCCGTTCCTGGCGCGCGACGAGCTCGACTGCGCGATCACCGGCACGATGTCGGGCAACACGATCGGCCTCGACAAGGCGACGTCGCATATCCACCCGATGGCCATCAGCTGGGGCCTGTCGCTGTTCGTGGCCAACGGCGCGGCCTGGAACGGGCTGCCTGCCGACCTGCAGGCGCTGATCCGGCGCGAACTGCCGCGCGTCGAGCACGCCATCTGGGACGAGTCCGAGCGCGAGACCGTCGACGGCCTGGCCTGCGACATCGGCGCCCCGACGTGCAAGGCAGGCCGGCCGGGCCACATGGCCGAGGTGCCGTCCTCGCCCGCCGACGAACGCCTGCGCCGCGAGATCTTCGCCTCCACGGTGCTGCCGCGCTGGCTGCAGCGCTGCGGACCGCAATGCGCGGCGGTCTGGAACCGCACGATCGCGCACGTCGCGGGGATCGAGGCTCGATGACGCCTTCGCTGCGACGCTCGAGCGCGATCGTCTGGGGCGCGACCTGCGCGCTGCTGCTGGCGCTGGTGGTGACCGCAGCCTGGCTGGTGGCGGAGGAGCGGCGCGACGCGATCGCGCGGGCCGAGCAGGCCGTCATGCAGACGGCGGCCGCGTCGGAGTCCGAGCTCAATCGCGCGCTGCTGTCGCTGGACCTGCAGCTCACCAGCCTGGCCGGCGTCATCGCGCCCGCCTGGCGCGCGCCGGGCGAGCTCGACGCCGAGGCGGCGCACCGCGCGATGGCCGCGTTCAAGGATCGCCAGCTGCTGTTCACCGACGCCGCGCTGATCGACGACCAGGGCCACACGCTCGCCGCCAGCCTGCCATCCAGCGACCGCAACGGCATGCGGCTGCCCGCCGGCTTCGCCGCCAACCTGCTCGCGCAGCGCGTGCCGCAGCTGACCATCAGCGACCCGGCGATCAGCCCCGACACCACCGAGCCGTCCGTCTACATGGGCCGCGTCGTCGCGCTGCCCGGCGGCGGCCGCGCGCTGGCGCTCGTCGAGGTGCCGTTGACCGCGCTGGCCGCGATCATCGCGCAGGCGGGCGGCAGCCCGGCGATCGCCGTCACGCTCGAACGCGGGGACGGCCGGGTGCTGGCGACGGTGCCCTCGGGCGCGGGCCTGCGCGCGCGCGAGGCGGCGCAATCCCTGCCCGACGCCGCGCTGCAGGGCCGCCCCGTCGTCGCGCCGTCGCGGCTGACCGGCGAACCGGCGATCGTCGCGGCCCGGCCGACGCTGTACCGCTCGCTGCGCGTGACGGTGAGCCTGCCGCTGGACGACGCGCTGCAGGCCTGGCGCAGCAACCGCAACATCATCCTGGCCGCCTCGGTGGCGTTGCTGGCGCTGACGCTGCTGGGCGGCGCGATGTCGCAGTGGCAGTTCAACCGGCTCGTCGACGCGCGCGGCGCCGCGGCGCGCTCCGCGCAGGCGCTCGACCAGGCGCTCGTCGTGCTGCCCGACGGCTTCCTGCTGTGCGACCAGGACGACCGCGTCGTGCGCTGGAACGAACGCTTCCTCGAGATGTTCCCGTGGCTGCGCGGCGTGATCCGCGGCGGCATGACGCACGCCGAGCTGACGCAGGCCACGCGCTCTGCCAAGGAGTTCGACGCGACCGAGGAGGGCGGCAACGAGTGGCTGGACGAGCGCCTGCGCGCGCGCAGGCGGGGCGAGAGCGAGCGCTCGCGCGAGCTGGCCAACGGCATGATGGTGCGCATCACCGACCGCCGCACGCCCGACGGCGGCATGGTCAGCATCTACCACGACGTCACCGCGGCCGAGCGCCGGCTGGCGCAGGCCAAGGAGAACGCGGAAGCCGCCAACCAGGCCAAGTCGCAGTTCCTGGCCACCATGAGCCACGAGATCCGCACGCCGCTGAACGCCGTGCTGGGCCTCAACGAGCTGATGCTGCACTCGCCGCTCGACTCGCAGCAGCGCCGCCACGCCGAGCTGATCGGCAGCTCCGGCCGGTTGCTGCTGGCGCTGATCAACGACATCCTCGACGTCTCGCGCATCGAGGCCGGCCAGATGCAGCTCACGTCGGCGCCGTTCAGCGTCCGGCCGGCGGCCGAGGGCGTGGTGGCGCTGATGCGCGAGCGCGCCGTGTCCAAGGGCCTCGCGCTGCGGCTGGAAGTGACGCCGCACGATGACGCGCTGATCGAGGGCGACGTGATCCGCATCCAGCAGATCCTGTTCAACCTGGTGGGCAACGCCGTCAAGTTCACCGACCAGGGCGTGGTGCAGGTGGCCGTGGCCGTGGAGCCGGGCGCGGGACGCGACGTCACGCTGCGCATGGACGTCAGCGATACGGGCATCGGCATTCCGGACAGTGCGATGCCCACGCTGTTCGACCGCTTCACGCAGGCCGACTCCACCACGATGCGGCGCTATGGCGGCAGCGGCCTGGGCCTGGCGATCACGCGCGAGATCGTGCAGATGATGGGCGGCAGCATCGCCACCACCAGCACACCGGGCCTGGGCAGCCGCTTCACGGTCACGATCCCGAGCCGCCGCGTCGAGCGCGCCGAGGCGGCGCCCGACGCGCCGCCGTCCGGCCAGGCCGAGCCGGCGCGCCCGGCGCTGCGCCTGCTGGTGGCCGAGGACAACGACGTCAACCAGATCCTCATCAACGCCTTGCTCACGCGCATGGGCCACCGCGTGCACCTGGTGGCCAACGGCCGGCTTGCGGTCGAGGCCGTGCACCACGGCGACTACGACCTGGTGCTGATGGACCTGCAGATGCCCGAGATGGACGGCATGGAGGCCACGCAGGCGATCCGCGCCCTGGGCGGGGCGTTCGCGTCGCTGCCCATCATCGCGATGACCGCCAACGCGTTCGACGAGGACCGCCAGGCCTGCCTGGCCGCCGGCATGGACGACTACGTGGCCAAGCCGATCGACGTCGCGCAACTGGCCGAGGCGATCGCGCGCTGCACCGCCACGGTCGGCTGAACACCTGCACCGCGTCCTGGCGCGCGTCTTGCATGCGAAACTGTCCGCCTGGATGATCAGCCGCGACGACGCACCAGATCGACCGCCGCGGCCTCCCTTTCGGACGCCGTGAACCCGACCCGCACGATGCTTCGCCTCGAACTCATCGACATCAGCAAGCAGTACCCCGCCGTCAAGGCCAACGACCGCGTCCGCCTGCGCGTCGAGGCGGGCGAGATCCACGCCGTGCTGGGCGAGAACGGCGCGGGCAAGTCCACGCTGATGAAGATCATCTACGGCGCGGCGCGGCCCGACGAGGGCGAGATGCGCTGGGACGGCCGGCCGGTCGAGATCCGCAACCCGCAGGAAGCGCGCGCGCTCGGCATCGCGATGGTGTTCCAGCACTTCAGCCTGTTCGACACCCTGACCGCGGCCGAGAACGTCTGGCTGGGGCTGGACAAGGCCTGGTCGCTGGCCGACGTGACGAAGCGCATCACCGAGGTGGCGCACGAGTACGGCCTGGAGGTCGACCCGCTGCGCCCGGTGCACACGCTGTCGGTGGGCGAGCGCCAGCGCGTCGAGATCGTGCGCGCGCTGCTCACGAAGCCGCGCCTGCTGATCCTGGACGAGCCCACGTCGGTGCTCACGCCGCAGGCCGTGCAGGCGCTGTTCGTCACGCTGCGCAAGCTCGCGGCCGAGGGCTGCAGCATCCTGTACATCAGCCACAAGCTCGACGAGATCCGCGCGCTGTGCCACAAGTGCACCGTGATGCGAGGCGGCCGCGTCACGGGCGAGGTGGACCCACGCCACGAAAGCAACGCCGGCCTGTCGCGCCTGATGATCGGCGCCGAGCCGCCGCAGCTCGAACATCGCCCGGCCAGCCCCGGCGAGCAGGTGCTGGCCGTGCGCGGGCTCACGCTGGCGCGCACCGGCGCGTTCGGCGCGGACCTGGCCGACGTCGCGTTCGAGGTGCGCCGCGGCGAAGTCCTGGGCATCGCGGGCGTGTCGGGCAACGGGCAGCAGGAGCTGATGGCGGCGCTGTCCGGCGAGGACGGCCGCGCGCCGCCCGATGCCATCCACCTGTTCGGCCGGCCCATCGGCGGCCATTCGCCGCGCAGGCGCCGGGCGCAGGGCCTGCACTTCGTGCCCGAGGAGCGGCTGGGGCGCGGCGCGGTGCCGGCGCTGTCGCTCGCGCAGAACACCCTGCTGACGCGCACCGAGGCGGTGGCGCACTCGGGCTGGATCCGCGTCGGCCAGGCCGTCGCGCTCGCGCAGCGGCTCATCGAGCGCTACAACGTCAAGGCCGCTGGCCCGCACGCCGCGGCGCGCAGCCTGTCGGGCGGCAACCTGCAGAAGTTCATCGTCGGCCGCGAGATCGACGCCGGCCCGAAGCTGCTGATCGTGTCGCAGCCCACCTGGGGCGTGGACGTGGGCGCGGCGGCGCAGATCCGCGCCGCGCTGATCGCGCTGCGCGACGCCGGATGCGCCGTGCTGGTGGTCAGCGAGGATCTCGACGAGCTGTTCGAGATCTCCGACCGCCTGGTCGTCATCGCGCGCGGCCGCGTCTCGCCCTCGGTGCCGGCGCCGCAGGCCACCCGCGAGCAGGTCGGCCGCTGGATGAGCGGGCTGTGGAACGACGAGGCCGCGAACGCGGGCGCGGAGGCGGCGCATGCTGCGGCTTGAACCGCGTCCGGCGCCGAGCCGGCTGATGTCGCTCCTGTCGCCGCTGCTGGCGCTGGCGGCCACGGTGGTCATCGGCGTCGCGCTGTTCGCGCTGCTGGGCAAGGATCCGGCGCGCGGCCTCGGGATGTTCTTCGTCGAGCCGTTCCGCGGCGCGTACGCCGTCTCCGAGCTGTGCGTGAAGGCGACGCCGCTGATGCTGATCGGCCTCGGGCTGGCCGTCTGCTACCGCGCCAACGTCTGGAACATCGGCGCCGAGGGCCAGTTCGTGCTGGGGGCGATCGCGGCCACGGGGGTGGCACTGCGTGCGACGCCCGACACCGGCCACTGGATCGTCGTGTCCATCCTGCTGGCGGGCGTCGCGGGCGGCATGGCGTGGGCCGCCATCGTCGCCTTCCTGCGGGAGCGGGCCAACGCGAACGAGATCCTCGTCAGCCTGATGCTGGTCTATGTCGCGGTGCAGTTGCTGAACTACCTGGTCTACGGCACCTGGAAGGACCCGGAGGGCTACAACTTCCCGCAGACCATCACCTTCCTCGACGCCACGAAGATCCCGCGCCTGTTCACGGGCCTGCGGGTGAACATCGGCTTCGTCTTGGCGCTGCTGTCGGTGGGTGCGTTCTGGCTGTACCTGTTCCGCGCGTTCGGCGGCTTCCGGATGCAGGTCGGCGGCCTGGCCGCGGCGGCAGCGCGCTACGCCGGGTTCTCGTCGCGGCGCGCGCTCTGGACGGCGCTGCTGGTCTCGGGCGGCATGTCGGGCCTGGCCGGTGCGCTCGAGGTGGCGGGCCCTGTCGGCCAGCTCACGCCCTACGTGCCGGCGGGCTACGGCTTCGCGGCCATCATCGTCGCCTTCGTCGGCCGCCTGCATCCGGTGGGCATCCTCTTCTCGTCGCTGCTGATGAGCCTGTTCTACATCGGCGGCGAGCTCGCGCAGTCGCGCCTGGGGCTGCCCAAGTCGCTCACCGGGGTGTTCCAGGGCCTGCTGCTGTTCTCGCTGCTGGCCAGCGACACGCTGATCCACTACCGCGTGCGCTGGCGTCCCGCGCATCCCGCGCATCCGGCGACCGCCGCCAAGGGGCCGGCCGCGTGATGGACACCTATGCACTCCTGCTGGCCGCCACGCTCAACGCCGGCACCATCCTGGCCATCGCGGGGCTGGGGCTGCTGATCAACGAGCGCGCGGGCGTCGTCAACCTCGGCGCCGAGGGCATGATGCTCGTGGCCGCCATTGCCGGCTTCGCGACCGCGGTGCAGACGGGCAACGACTGGCTCGCGTTCGGCGCCGGCGCGCTCGCGGGCGCCATGATGGCCGCCGCGTTCGGCGTGCTGGTGATCTGGCTCAACACGAACCAGTACGCCACGGGCCTGGCGCTGAGCCTGTTCGGCAGCGGCTTCTCGGCGTTCGTCGGCATCCACTACACGCAGGAGCGCCTGGGCCCGCGTCCGCACTACGCCGTCCCCGGGCTGTCCGACATCCCGTTCGTCGGCCCGGCGCTGTTCCGGCAGCATCCCATGGTGTACCTGGCCATCGCGCTGACGGCGGCCATCGCCTGGTTCCTGTACCGCTCGCGCGCGGGCCTGGTGCTGCGCGCGGTCGGCGAGTCGCCCGAGTCGGCCCACGCGCTGGGCTACCCGGTGCGCCGCATCCGGCTGCTGGCCGTGGTGGGCGGCGGCGCGCTGTGCGGCGTGGCCGGTGCCTACCTGTCGGTGATCTACACGCCGCTGTGGGTCGAGGGCATGGTCGCCGGCAAGGGCTGGATCGCGCTGGCGCTGACGACCTTCGCCACGTGGCGGCCGTCGCGCGTGCTGCTGGGGGCCTGGCTGTTCGGCGGCGTCACGATGCTGCAGTTCCACCTGCAGGGCCAGGGCGTGGCCATCTCCAGCCAGTTGCTGACGATGCTGCCCTACCTCGCCACCATCGGCGTGCTGGTGCTGATCTCGCGCAATCCGGCATGGATACGTGCCAACATGCCCGCTTCGCTCGGCAAGCCTTTCTTCCCCGGCGGCTGAACGCCCAAACGCAAATCCAAGAGGAGAGATCCATGACGACTTCCACCCGCCGCGGCGTGCTTCGTGGCACGGTGCTCGGCAGCATCGCGATCGCGGCTGCGCTCGCCGCCTGCAGCAAGAAGGAGGAGGCCGCGCCGCAGGCCGCCTCGGCCGCCCAGGCCGCGGCACCGGCGACGGCCGCCTCGGGCGCGCTCAAGGTCGCGTTCGTCTACGTCGGCCCGGTCGGCGACGGCGGCTGGAGCTACGCGCACGACAACGCCCGCAAGGCGCTCGAGAAGGAACTCGGCGACAAGGTCAAGACGACCTACGTCGAGAGCGTGCCCGAATCGGCCGATGCCGAGCGCGTGTTCCGCGACCTCGTCGCCCAGGGCAACACGCTCGTCTTCGGCACCAGCTTCGGCTACATGGAGCCCATGCTCAAGGTGGCGGCCGACAACAAGGCCGTGCGCTTCGAGCACGCCACCGGCTACAAGACGCTGGACAACCTGCGCACCTACGACAGCCGCACCTACGAAGGTGCCTACATGGCGGGCGTGGTCGCGGGCGGCATGACCAAGAGCAACGTCATCGGCGTCGTCGGCTCGATCCCCATCCCCGAGGTGATCCGCAACATCGACAGCTACACCCTCGGCGCGCAGAGCGTGAATCCGAAGGTCAAGGTGCGCGTCGTGTGGGTCAACGAGTGGTTCAACCCGCCCAAGGAGACGGAAGGCGCGCAGTCGCTGATCGACGGCGGCGCCGACGTGCTGCTGCAGAACACCGACTCCAGCGCCGTGCTGCAGACCGCCGAGAAGAACGGCAAGTACGCGTTCGGCTGGGATTCGGACATGACGCACTACGGCCCGAAGGCGCACCTCGCATCGGCGGCCATCAACTGGACCCCGTACTACATCCAGGCCGCCAAGGACGCGATCGACGGCACCTGGAAGACGGGCAAGAGCTGGTGGGGCGTCAAGGAAGGCGCCATCGACCTGGTGTCGATCTCCGACAAGGTGCCCGCCGACCTCAAGGCCCGGGTCGACAAGGTCAAGGCCGGCCTCAAGGACGGCTCGTTCTCGATCTGGAAGGGCCCGATCAAGGACAACACCGGCAAGGAAGTGCTCAAGGACGGCCAGGTCGCCGACGACGCCTTCCTCGGCGGCATCAAGTTCTTCGTGGCGGGCGTCGACGCGCCGGTGCCGGGCGCGAAGTAGACCGCCTCGCGCGCGCCCACGCGGGCGCCTGGCGCCCACGCACGCGGGAGGCTTCGGCCTCCCGCGGTCGTTTCGGGCCCGACGCCGTGCGCGAGCGGGGCGAGCCCGGCGGCCGGCTACGCCGCCCGCGCGTCGAACCCGGCGTCGCGGCGCGCCTCCAGGTCGCGTGCCTCCTCGATCCGGCCCGCGGCCTGCGCGGCGCGGATCGCCAGCGTGTAGGCGCGCCGCGTCTCGCGGGCCAGCAGGTTGATGCGCGCCCAGTACAGCGCGCGTTCGGGGTCGGCTCCGGCGTCCAGGTAGAACTCGGCGGCGTGGTCGGCGAAGGCCAGGGGATGCCGCTGCAGCAGCTCCTCGAAGCGGGCGCGCGCCTGGTCGATTTCACGTGCGCCGAGCGCGGCGTCGCCGGCGCGACGGTGCAGCGACCCCAGCAGCGCGAGGCTCTCCGGATCGCGCGAGATCGCGACGACGCGTTCGAGGTGCGCGACCGCGTCGGCATTGTCGCCGCGCCGGGCCTCCAGCTCGGCCAGGTGCAGGTTCGCGGGCACGTACGACGGCACCTGGCGCAAGGCCTCGGCATACATCGCGGCACCGCGCCCTGGGTCGCCGGCCTGTTCCGACCACATCAGGCCGCGCGCGAACCAGACGGCTGCCGCCGGGAAGGGCGACGTGGTGTCGAGTTCGCGCAGCGCCGCGTCGTAGAGCGCGTCGGCCGCCTCGACATGGCCGACAGCGGCCTCCGCCAGCGCCAGCGCGCAGTGCGAGCCGAAGCCGGGGCGGCGCGCGGCCTGCGCGCGCAGTGCGGGCAGCGTGTCCTGCGCGTGGCCCAGCGCGATCTGCAGGGACGCGCGCTGCGCAGCGACCGCGTCCGGCGACGCGCCCGCGCGCTGCGCGGCGTCGAGGTCCAGGCCGGCCTCGTAGAACCGGTGGGCCGCCGCGCGGGCATGGGCGCGCCGCAGCAGCGAGGCAGGACCGCGGTCGTCCGGTTCGGTGAGCGCGGCCACGCGATCGAGCACGTCGTGGTCGGCGAGGAACTGTCCGCGCAGGAGCAGCAGGTCGACCGCGCCGGGCTCGCCGGCCGCCTGCTCGATGAGGCCGTCGAGGTTGGCGAGCGCGATGGCGCCGTCGGTGCGGGCATCGGTGCGGGCATCGGCCGCGGCGATCGTCGCGCAGGCCCAGAGCAGGGCGCCCAGGCAGGCGGTGCGACGCAGGCGAAAGCGAGTGGGAGTGCGAGTCATGGGGCCGCCAGGAAAGGAAAGTCGGTGCTGGAATGGACGCGGTCGTCGTGGTCGACGCCGTCGTCCGAGGTGTCCGTCGTGCCGCGGATCAGCAGCGAGCGGAAGACGCCGTTGACGTCCACGTTCGGCGAGCGTCCGCCGCAATCGGCGTTGGGAGCGCCGAACGCGGCGCGCTCGACGGCGAGGTAGTCGACGCAGGTGGTGCGGCGGCTGTCGATCCAGAGGCGGTCGTCGGCGAGCAGCGCGGCCAGGCGTTGGTAGCGCGCGGGCGCGTCGTTCCCGGCCTGGGCCAGCCACTGGTTGCCGGCGACGCCGTCCAAGCCGTCGTACAGCGCGAGGTTGCGGCCGATCTCGGTCGCGAAGGCCTGCCAGCCCTCGGGATCGGCGCGGTTGTAGCCTTCCTTCAAGGCGTCGGCGATGTCGGACTCGCCCACCGTCGCGAGCAGCGCGTTGGCCGTCAACGGCCGGCCGACGCGGTCGATCGGTGCGCCGGCCGGCGGCGGCAGCGCACCGTGCCCGCCTGCCGGCTGGCGCCGTTCGGTGCGCGCCCAGACCGCGAGCACCGGGCCGCCCGCGGCGACCAGCGGCAGGTCGATCGACACGACGATCGCCGACGTCTTCCAGCCGGCCAGGAAGTTGGCCGCCGGGCCGCCGTTGGTCTGGTGCCAGGCCGCGTGCATGGCCTTGAGCGTGGCCTCGTCGAAATGCGCGAAGCCGCTGGCGTCGCGCGTCGCGGCGCCGCTGCGCAGGGCGGCGGCGGCCTGGTCGAGCGCGGCTCGCGTGCCGCGCACGTTGTTGAAGTACGGGTCGTCGCGCGGGCCCGCGAAGACGCGGAAGCGGTGCTTGCGGCTGTCCAGGCCGCGTGGCGCCGCGACGTCGCCGTGCAGGCGGTCCTGCGTGCCCGCCCAGCAGGTGGCCGCGCCGTCGACCTCGAACTGGCAGGCGATGCGCAGGCTGGCCGTCGTGTGGCCGAACGACGCGCCGCTGTCGACCAGCATCACGTACTGCACCTGGTCGGAGAAGCGCCGGCCGACGATGTCCAGCGCCAGGTTCAGGCGCCGGCCGTCGGCGGACGTCCAGGCGTACAGGTCGCCGATGTCGGCCGCGGGGTCGGCCAGCACGGTGGGGGTGTCGAGATGATCCGACGCGAGGGCCGGTGGGCCGAGGAGGGCGGCGGCGAGGGCGAGGCCGGCGCCGAAGGGGCGCGCCGCGGTGAGCTTGTTCATGAGGTCGTCCTGTCGTTGCGGGTGACACCGGTCGAGGTGTCGAGGCGCCACGATAGGCGGGGCCGCCGGCCGATACTTTGCAAAAACTGCGGTGACCGTCTTTGCTAGAGTCGATGCATGCCCAGCGCCACGCCCGAAATCCCCGCCGCGGAGCGCGAGTACCGCGACGTCCGGCGCGCCAGCGGGCTCGCGCTGCGGCACTGCCGCTGCTGCGCGGGCGTGGACGACCCGGCAGTCGAGGAGGCGCACTCGGCGTTCTCGGTGACCCTGGTCGAGCGCGGCGCCTTCACCTACCGCACCCGCGCGGGCCGCGCCCGCCTCGGCGCCGGCTGGCTGATGCTGGGCAACCACGGTGACGGCTACACCTGCTCGCACGAGGACGGGGACGGCACCGGCGACGACTGCGTCGCGCTGTCGTTGTCCGAGGCGATGCTCGACGGGATGCTGTCGGCGCTCGGCTCGTCGGGTGCGCGCCTGCGCTTCGACCGCGCCGGCCTGCCACCGGTGCCGCGCGTGACCGCGCTGCTGCAGGCCCTGGGCAGCGGCGCCGGCGAGGGCTTCGCGCTCGAGGAGGCGGCCTTCGCGACGGTCGCCGCGGTGCACGGCGCGCTGCACGACACCGCGCCCACCGCGCCGCTGGCGCGCGACGACGAGCGCGCCCGCGCCGCCATGCTGCACATGGACGCCCACGGCACGCAGGAACTGTCGCTCGACGACCTCGCGCGCGCGGCCGACCTGAGCCCGTTCCACCTGCTGCGCGTATTCCGCCAGGCGATCGGCATCACGCCCCACCAGTACCTGATGCGCGTGCGGCTGCAAAGGGCGATCGCGCTGCTGCGCGACACCCGGCTGCCGATCACGGAGATCGCCTATGCCTCGGGCTGGGCCGACCTGTCGAACTTCAATCGCGCGTTCCTGCGCGAGCTGCGCTGCTCGCCGCGCGAGCTGCGGCGCGGCGACCCGAAGCTGCTGTCGCGCGCGGCGATGCCCGCGAAGGGGCGGCTCCTCCCCTGACGTTCGTGCGGGCGCTTGACGCCATACCGGGTGGTATGTAGAGTCCATACCAACCGGTATGCCAAGGTGCTCCATGCCCGCTTCCTCCTCACGCGAACGCCTGCTCGACGCCACCATCGAACTCATCCGCACCAAGGGCTATGCGGGCATGCGGGTGGAGGACGTGTGCGAGGCCACGGGCCTGACCAAGGGCAGCTTCTTCCACCACTTCGCCAGCAAGGAGGAGATCGCCATGGCGGCGGCGGAACGCTTCGCCTCGCGCGCCGACGCGATGTTCTCGCGCGCCGGCTATCGTGACCATGGCGACGCCCTGCAGCGCCTGCTGGGCTACGTCGATTTCCGCCAGGGCGCGATGCAGGGCGAGCTCGCGGCGTTCACCTGCCTGCTGGGCATGCTGGCACAGGAGACCTTCAGCACGCATCCGCAGCTGAGCGCGGCCGCTGGCCGCCACATCGAGGCGCATGCCGCCACCCTGGAAGACGACATCGCGGCCGCCAAGGCCGACCATGCCCCCGAGGCGCCGTGGACGCCGCACAGCCTCGCGCTGTTCACGCAGGCCGTGATCCAGGGCGCGTTCGTGCTCGCCAAGTCGCGCCATAACCCCGCGATCGCGGCCGACTGCCTCGATCACCTGCGGCGCTACCTCGAGCTGACCTTCCGCGCCCCGCAGCCGCCGCCCGCGCGCTCGCGGCGGCGCGCGCCCACCAAGCCCTAGCGGGCGCGCCCCCCTTCCGAGTTCGTGCTCCCGTGGCGGTGCTCCGGCATCGCCAGGGATGGCCTCGTCCTTCGATTCGAAAGGTTCCCCGTGCAAAGACGTTCCGTCCTCGCCTTGCTCACCTTCGGCGCGCTGGCGCGCCACACCCGGGCCGCATCGTCGGCATCCCAACTTTCCGATGGAGTTCACATGACCCAGACCACCGTCCGTTCCGACATCGCCGCCGTCAATGGGCTGCAGCTCTACTACGAGATCCATGGCAGCGGCGGACGTCCGCTGGTCGTGCTGCATGGCGGCGTGGCGGCCAGCGAGTCGTTCGGGCCCAACCTGCCCGCGCTGGCCGCTTCCCGCCAGGTCATCGCGGTGCATCTGCAGGGCCATGGACGCACGCGCGACGTCGACCGCCCGCTGCGCTTCGAGGACATGGCCGACGACATCGCCGCGCTCGCCGCCCACCTGGGCCTGAAGAAGATCGACGTGCTCGGGTACTCGCTGGGCGGCGGCGTCGCGCAGCAGGTGGCGATCCGTCACCCGGCGCTGGTGGAACGGCTGGTGGTGGTCTCGCAGCCGTTCAAGCGGGCGGCCTGGTATCCGGAAGTCCTCGGCGCCTTCGAGGCGATGGCCGCGCACGCGCCGCAGATTGCCGCCAACATCGCCGGCTCGCCGATGGGGGCGCTCTACCCTGGGGTGAAGTGGGAGGCGCTGGTGCGCAAGATCGGCGAACTCGAAAGCCACGACTACGACTGGTCGGGCGACGTGGCCAAGCTCCAGGCGCGGACGCTGCTGGTGTTCGCCGATGCGGACGCGATGCACCCGGAACACATGGTGGCGTTCTACGAACTGCTCGGTGGCGGGCGGCACGACGCCGGCATGGACGGCTCGCGCCGGCCCGCGGCGCGATGGGCCGTGCTGCCGGGCACCACGCACTACGACCTGCTCGCCACCGAGGCCGTGGCCAGGGTGGCCGTCCCGTTCCTCGACGCGGCGTGAGACACCGCGGGCGCTCGCCGCCTCGCCACCTGCGAACCAGGCGTGGAAAAGGCCCGGCGCGACCGACGTCGCCCGGGATCTCGCGCAACGCGCACCGGCCTGCCTCGTCGTCGCCATGTCCCGGTCCGGCCCCGCTGCCGGGTACCCCGCTTGCCCCCGCGCGCCTGCCGGTTTCGCGACCGGCAAACATTCCGATGCAGCGCACCGATCGGCAGTGCGACGGCCGGATCGACGCCTGCGCATCGGGTCCTCGTTTGGCAAGGAGAGGCTTCCATGACGACCAGACTTGCAAGATCCCTCGCGGCGGCCGCGTTGTCCGGCTTGGCCGGACTGGCTTCGGCCGCAGCGACACCCATCGACCTCCTCACCATCCCCGGCGTGCCGGGAACCGGCGGCGATGCGACGGTCTACGGTCCCTGCTATTGCGATCAGGCCTCGTGGTTCTCGCCGGTGATGCTGCTGGGGCCGGGAACCTACGACTTAGGAACGGTGCGCCAGTACTGGGTGCTGTCCGGGATCACGCCGGACGGCGGGCCGGACCAGGGCAGCCTCTGGCTGCTCTTCTCCCCGGTGGAGACCTCGGGAACCTGGCCGGAGGACTTCCCGCCGGAGACCACCTCCGTGATCCCGGGCCTGGTCGTGTGCCAGCAAGGCGACGACGCCTGCAACGCCAGCTTCGACGGGAAGTTCGTCGACGACCATCTCGTCTTCACGCTGCCCCAGGGACAGAACGCCGTGCAGGTCGGCCTCATCGGCCACTACCTGTACACGCCCCCGCTGGCGGCGGCGGTGCCCGAGCCCGTCACGCCGGCCCTGCTGCTCGCCGGCCTGGCGATGATGGGGGCGCTGGCGCGGCGCCGTGGTCGAGCATGATCTTCCGCCCGGCGCGGCGGCCATGAGAAAGGCCCGGCGCGACCTGCGTCGCCCGGGCCTGGCACGAGGCGGCGCGGGCTACTTCTTCGCCGGCATGTCCTTGGTCAGCACGTCGAGTTCGTCGGTCAGGCGCGCCATGCGGGCCACCAGCGCGCGGTAGGGCGCCGGCGAGGCCATGTCGAGGCCGGCCTTCCGGACGACCTGGTAGGCGTCGTCCGAGCCGCCCGACTTGAGCATGTCGAGGTAGCGCGTGCGCAGGGCGGTGTCGCCCTTCTCGATGCCTTCGGCGAAATACGCGGCGGCGCTGATCGACGTGGCGTACTGGAACACGTAGTAGTCCGTGTAGAAGTGCGGGATGTATTCCCACTCGGTGCCGTACAGGTCCTCGATCTTCATCACGCCCTGGGCGTCGCCGTAGTAGCGGCGCAGAAGTTCGAGGTAGATCTTCGACAGGTCTTCGCCGGTCAGCGGCTGGTCCTTCTCGGCGGCCTCGTGCGACTTCAGCTCGAACTCGGCGAACAGCGCCTGGCGGAAGAACGTGGTGCGCAGCGACTCCAGCTGGCGCGTGATCGCGTAGATCTTCTCGGCCCTGGTCTTCGCGTTCTTCGCGACGTAGTCGGCCAGCAGCATCTCGTTGGTCGTCGACGGGATCTCGGCGACGAAGATGCCGTAGTTGGCGAGCTCGTACGGCTGCGCGGCGTTGGCCAGCACCGAGTGCATCGCATGGCCCCACTCGTGGGCGACCGTCGAGACGCTCTCGTAGTTGTTGTTGAAGCTCATCAGGACGTACGGATGCACGTCGTACGCGGCCGGGTTCATGTAGGCGCCCGAGCGCTTGCCCTTGCGCGGCACGGCGTCCATCCAGCCTTCCTGGAAGTGCTGGCCGAGCGCCTTGACGTAGTCCTCGCCCAGCGGCGCGACACCCTGCAGCGTCAACGCCTCGGCTTCGCCGAGCGTGTAGGTGCGCGGGGCCTTCACGAGCTCGGCGTAGATGTCGGAGTACTTCTGTTCCTTCAGGCCCAGCATGCGGCCGCGCAGCTTCAGGTAGCGTTGCAACGTGGGCAGGCCGGCGTTGGTCTCGACCACCAGCGTGCGGTAGACGGCCTCGGGCGTGTTGTCCTGCGCGAGCTTCGATTGCAGCGCGTTGTCGAACTTGTGCGAGCGGGCGTCGAACACCACGCCCTTGAGGTGGGCCACGTAGATGGCGCCGATCGTGCGCTGGAATTCCCTGAACACGGGCCAGAACGACTTGAAGACGAGGGCGCGCACCTTCGGGTCGCCGTCCTCGCGCAGCTTGACGTAGGTCTCCTGGTCGAGCGTCACCTTCTTGCCGCGGATGGTGACGGTGGGCCACGGCAGGTCGGCGTTGGCCAGCAGTTCGTAGATCTGCGTGGGTTGCGACAGCGGATCCGACGCGCCCGCCATCAGGGCCTCTTCGCTTGCCGACAGCGTGTGCGCGGCCAGGCGCAGCATCGTGTGCAGCCCGTAGGCGTGCGGCGCGAGCCTGGGCTCGGCGGCGATGAAGGCGTCGATCCTGGCCTGGCCGATGGCCGCGACCTCCGGGTTCTCCCACGCCTGGGCCTGCGCGAACTGCGTCTGCGCGGCGGCGGACTGCTGGCGCAGCGCCTGGTTGGCGGTCACCTGGGTATCGGCGTCGGCCTTCAGGGTGGCGTACGTGTCCAGGCGATTGAGTTCACGGTTGACGTCGGACATCACGGTCATCGCATGCAGCAGGCTCGCGGCGCTCGTGCCCAGCGTGCCCTGCAGGGCCTTGACCTCGGGCAGGCGGGCCAGCAGCTTCTGGCGCGCGGCTTCCCACGCGGCGTCATCGGCGTACAGCGTCGTCAGATTCCAGAGCGCCGGCGGGTTGGCCGCGGTGCCGGCGGTCGACGGTGCGGACGCCGCGGTGGCGGCCTGGGTCGCAGGCGCTGCGAGGGTGACGAGCGCGGTGGCGAGTGCGATGGCGGTGAGTTTCATGGTTCCGGCGGTTGCGAAATGGGCGAGGCGGGACGATACCGCCTCGCGGCGCCATTTCCGCCACGGGCCTGGCCCCGAGGCGACGAACTGCAGAACCGGGGGGGCCAGTCGCGGCAGTGAAAACCCTCGGTCGCCGCTTCAGTCCGCGAAGAAGCGATAGACGGAGCCGCTGCGGTAGACCTGCCCGGGCCGCAGCACGGTCGACGGCCAGTCGCCGTGGTGCGGCGAATCGGGGCTGTGCTGCGGTTCCAGGCACACCGCGGCGCCGCGTTGCAAGGCCTCGCCGCCGTGGCCGACGAGACTGCCGTCGAGGAAGTTGCCCGAGTAGAACTGCAGCGCCGGCTCGGTCGTGTGCAGCTCCATCGCGCGGCCCGACGCGGGATCCTCCAGGCGCGCCGCCAGGCGCGGCGTGCCGATGCGCGCATCGTCCAGGATCCAGTTGTGGTCGTAGCCGCCGGCCGCGGCCAGCTGCGGGTGGCCGTCGTCCAGGCGGGCGCGGATGGCGGTCGGCGCCCGGAAGTCGAACGGCGTGCCCGCGACTTCGGCGATGCCCATGGGGATCAGCTTGCCGTCGACGGGGTTGTAGCGTCCGGCCGGCAGCGTCAGCACGTGGTCCAGCGCCGAGCCGCCTCCGGCGAGGTTGAAGTAGTCGTGATGGCTGAGGTTGACGACGGTGGCGCGGTCCGTGGTGGCCTCGTAGTCGACGCGCCAGCTGCGGTCGGCGCCCAGCGAGTAGGTGACGCGCGCCTCCACGCGGCCCGGGAAGCCTTCCTCGCCGTCGGCGCTGACATGGCGCAGCGTCGCGGCCGGGCCGCCGAGCGCGTCGTCGTGCTCGCGCAGCGACGCGATCTCCCACAGCTGCGTGCCCCAGCCGCGCGCGCCGCCGTGCAGGCAGTTCGTGCCGTTGTTGCGCGAGAGCGCGAACGTCTCGCCGTCGATGACGAGCTCGCCGAGCGCGATGCGGTTCGCGTAGCGGCCCACGATCACGCCGAAGAACGGGTTGCGCTGCTCGTAGTCGGCGAGCGCGTCGAAGCCGCGCACGACGTTGGCGGCGACGCCGTCGCGATCCGGTGCCCACAGCGTGGTGACGATGCCGCCCAGCGTGATGAAGGACAGCGTCAGGCCGCCGTGCGACAGCGTGACCTCGTGGACGGCGCGACCGTCGGACAGGTGGCCGAATTCGCGCTGGTGGAGCTTGGCCGGAGGATGTTGGCTCATGTGAAGGTGCTGCTGTGTTGTCGGAGGGGCTGGCGCGCGGCTTCGGCCTGCACGCGCTTCGCATGCTTGAGCCAGCGGCCGTGCCGCCAGCGCTGCAGCATGAACAGGCCGCGCAGCCATTCGTCGAGGATCAGCGCGGCCCACACGCCGATCAGGCCCAGGCCCAGGTGCGTGCCCAGCAGCCAGGCGCCGAACAGCATGATCCCCCACTGCGACAGCAGCCCGGCGATCAGCGGGAAGCGGCTGTCCCCGCTGGCACGCAGCGCGTTGATGATGATCAGGTTGAAGCTGCGCCCCGGCTCCAGCAGCAGGCCCAGCAGGATGAGCGTGCGGCCGAGCGAGACGATCTGCGCGTCGTCGGTGAACAGCCGCAGCGCCGCGGGCGCGATCACGGCGAAGACGATCGCCACGCCGGCCGTCACGACGAGCCCCAGCCGCATGTTGACCAGGCACTGCCGGCGCGCGTCCTCGAAGCGGCCGGCGCCGATGAGGCGTCCCACGATGATCTCGTTGCCGATGCCGATCGACAGGCACGCCAGCATCTCGATCTGCGCGATCTGCATCGTGTAGGCCTGCGTGGCCAGCATGCGCTCGCCCATGCGCGCCGTCAGCGCGGTGATGATCGTGAACGACGCGAACCAGCTGATGTTCTCCAGCACCGCGGGAAAGCCGAGCGAGAGCAGCCGGCGCAGGTCGGCCCGGTGGATGTTGAACAGGTCGCGCGGCCGCAGCTTGAAGCCGATGCGGCGCGAGACCAGCATCCACAGCGCGATGACCGCCAGCAGCCGGCTGATCGACGCCGCGATCGCGATGCCGGTCACGCCCAGCGCCGGCAGGCCGCCGAGGCCGAAGATCAACAGCGCGCTCAGGCCCGCGTTGACGGCGTTCTGCGCGAGGATCACGTACATCACCTCGCGCGTGTGGCCGTGTGCCCGCAGCACGGCGCACAGCGCGAAGATCATCGACTCCATGAACAGCGTGCCGCCCATCCAGTGGAGGTAGGGCAGCGCGTAGGCCATCAGCGGCGGCGTCAGCTGCGCCCAGCGCAGCAGCGTGGGCGCCAGCAGCCCCAGCGCCACGCTGAACAGCGCGCCCAGCCACAGGTTGGTGGCGACCGCGCCGCGCGCCATGCGGCGTGCGCCGGCACGGTCGTCCAGGCCCAGGTGATGCGTCGTCGCGATCGAGGCGCCCACGGCCAGCACATTGAAGCCGACGAGGAACATCACCAGGATCTGCGAGGCGCTGCCGAGCGCGGCCACCGCGTTGTCGCCGATGCGGCTGGCCATCAACGTGGACACCACGTTGGTGAGCATGTGCAGCGACTGCTCGGCGAAGATGGGCCACGCCAGCCGCAGCAGCCCGGGCGGCGGCGCGTCGGGCTCGTGCGTGCCGGGGAGCCGGGAGACGATGGACATGGGGCGGCAGCTTACCGGCGATTGGTTACGAGCGATTACCAAGCGTCTCGGCCGGCGGTGCATGCGCCGATGCATCCATATTAAAGTATTACTATAAATCGACAAGAGGCCGCGCAGCTGCTTACAATTGCGGCGAAAGGCCTAATATAGTCATACTTTAACAAGGAAGCCGAGACATGACCGCTCCCCGCCAACCCGCGCGCTACCAGGGCGTGTTCCCCGTGGTGCCGACGATCTTCGACGAGGGCGGCGGCCTCGACCTCGCCGGCCAGAAGCGCTGCGTCGACTTCATGATCGACGCGGGCTCCAACGGCCTGTGCATCCTCGCGAACTTCTCCGAGCAGTTCGTGCTGGCCGACGACGAGCGCGAGACGCTCACGCGCACGATCCTCGAGCACGTCGCGGGCCGCGTGCCGGTGATCGTGACGACGACGCACTTCTCCACCGACATCTGCCTCGCGCGCGGCCAGCGCGCGCGGGCGCAGGGCGCGGCCATGGTCATGGTCATGCCGCCGTACCACGGCGCCACGCTGCGCGTCGGCGAGAAGCAGATCCACCACTTCTTCGGACGGCTGTCCGACGGCCTGGACATCCCCATCATGATCCAGGACGCGCCGATGGCCGGCACGCCGCTGTCGGCCGCGTTCCTCGCGCGCCTCGCGCAGGATCATGAGCGCGTGCGCTACTTCAAGATCGAGACGGCGGGCGCCGCGAGCAAGCTGCGCGAACTGATCGAGCTCGGCGGCGACGCGATCGAGGGCCCGTGGGACGGCGAGGAAGCGATCACGCTGCTGGCCGACCTCGACGCCGGCGCCACCGGCGCGATGACCGGCGGCGCCTACCCGGACGGCATCCGCAGCATCGTCGACGCGTTCGCCGCCGGCCGCCGCGAGGAGGCCGTCGAGGCCTACGGCCGCTGGCTGCCGCTGATCAACTTCGAGAACCGGCAGGGCGGCTTCCTTGCCGCGAAGGCGCTGATGAAGGAGGGCGGCATCATCGCGTGCGATGCGCCGCGCAGCCCGTATCCCGCGATGAGCCCGCACGTGCGCGCCGGGCTGCTCGACGCCGCGCGGCGGCTCGATCCGCTGGTCCTTCGCTGGGGCAGGTGACGCTGGCTTGCGTGGTAGCGTCGCCCCACCCGCCACGCATCGCCCCCGACATGTCCGAACGCGCCGAGCACTCGCCGTACCGCACCAAGCCCGCGGGCAAGAGCATGCACGGGCGCATCGTGCGCGAGCTGGGGCAGCGCATCGTCTCGGGCGAGCTCGCGCCCGGCGAGCGGCTGCCGCCGGAGTCCGAGCTGATCGACAAGTACGAGGTGAGCCGCCCGGTGCTGCGCGAGGCGGTGCGCGTGCTCGTGGCCAAGGGCCTGGTCCTCTCGCGCCAGCGCGCCGGCGCGATCGTGCGCCCGCGCAACGAGTGGCACCTGCTCGATCCCGACGTCCTGTACTGGATGATCCAGACCCGCCCCGCGCCGGAGTTCGTCCAGACCCTCATGGGTTTGCGCCGCGTGTTCGAGCCCGGCGCCGCGGCGATGGCGGCACGGGCGGCCACCGGCGCGCAGCTGGCGGCCATCGCGCAAGCCTATGACGGCATGGCCGCCGCGACGGACGGCGACGCGATGCTGGAGCCCGACCTCGCGTTCCACCGCCGCATCGCCGAGGCCACCGGCAACGACCTGATGGCCTACATCGGCAACATGATGTCGCTGGCGCTGCGCGAGTCGATCAAGCTCAGCAACCGCGTGCCCGACACGCACGTGCTGTCGCTGCCACGGCACAAGGCGATCCTCGTCGCGCTGCAGAACCGCGACGCCACGGCCGCGCACCAGGCCACGCTGCTGCAGCTGGAGGCGACACAGCTCGACCTGTCGGCCGCGCTGGCACGCGACTGAAAGCGCCTCAGTCGCCGGAGACGAGTTCGGCGCCGAGATGCTCGTCGAACGGCCGCAGCGGCGGCATCGCCTCGCTCGCGGCCAGCCGCGCCTCGACGGCCTGGTCGGCCGAGGTGGCCATGAACGCGTTGCCCGCACGGCCGGCGGGCGCCGCATGGCAGCCCGACAGCAGCACGAGCGCGACGGTCGAGGCCGAGGCGAGAATCAGCGTGCCGGCGGTGGCGCATCGGCCACTGCCAGGACGCGAACGGAGCGCGGCGCGTTGCGCGGCGCTGGAGCAGAAGTGCTGCATCATCGAACCCCCTGATGCGGACATCTGGCGGCCCGCTGCGAAGCCCCATCTTGAACCTTCGCGCACGCGGGCATATCCCTCAGGCAGGGGACGCGGGGCGTGTCCGGATCCACTGCCGGACGTTTCAACTCGACAGGAGAGAACTCGACCATGAACCCGAGGATCCAGGTCGCCGTCGTCACCGGCGCCGGCAGCGGCATCGGCAAGGCCTGCGCGCTGGCGCTGTACCGGGCGGGGTATCGCGTCGTGCTCGCGGGCCGCCGCGCGCAGGCGCTCGAGCAGGTCGCCGCGCAGGCCGGCGGCGGCGACGCGCTGCTGGCCGTGCCCACCGATGTCACGCAGCCCGGGCAGGTCGACGCGCTGTACGCGGCGACGCTCGCGCGCTTCGGCCGCGTCGACGTGCTCTTCAACAACGCCGGCATCAGCGCCAACGGCATCCCGTTCGAGGAACTGACCTACGAGCGCTGGCGTGCGGTCGTCGACACCAACCTCACCGGCATGTTCCTGTGCGCCCAGGGCGCCTTCCGCGCGATGAAGGCGCAGTCGCCACGCGGTGGCCGCATCATCAACAACGGCTCGATCTCGGCCCGTGCACCGCGCCCCGATTCCGCGCCCTACACGGCCACCAAGCACGCGGTGACGGGCCTGACGAAGTCGATCTCGCTCGACGGCCGCGCGTACGACATCGCCTGCGGCCAGATCGACATCGGCAACGCCGTCACCGACATGGCCGCCCGCATGGCCACCGGCGTGAAGCAGGCCGACGGCCGCATCGCGCCGGAGCCGATGCTGGACGTCGAGCGCGTGGCCGACGCCGTCGTCCACATGGCGAGCCTGCCGCTCGACGCCAACGTGCAGTTCATGACCCTCATGGCCACGAAGATGCCGTTCGTCGGCCGCGGCTGAACGGCCTCGGCGGCCCTCGGCTCACGCCGGGTCGGGTGGCCATCGCGAGAAACGGAAGTCGCAGTGGCTGGCGCCGCCGGCCCGGTAGTCGATGCCGAACTCGAAATCGTCGTCCGGCCCCGGCTCGTTGAAGTCATCGACGAAATCGGCCGGGAACGCGCCCTGGTGATCGTCCGTCGCGCTCATGGCGGCCTGCTCGCGCAACAGGCGCCGGTTGTGCGCCGACATGAATTGTCGGCCCGACTCGAGGCGCTTGGCCTCTGGCACGGCGAGCATCTGCGCCTTGCAGGCCTCTCGCTCGATGTCGCGCGCGATGCTGCGCTGCCACATCGCTGGCGCCGCGGGACGCGCTGGGACGCCCGTCGCGCACGGGCCGTCCGCCATCCTGCCGCATCAACGCTGGCGCGATACCCGCGCGCCCGTCGCATGCATTGCGCACGCCCTTGCGCCGCGGCGCGGACGGGATCACATTGGCCGAGACAGGCACGCCGTCCATGGGCACGGTGGCGGCGCGCGGGGCCGGTTCCTGCCCTTGCCATCGCGGTGCCGCCTCCTCGAGGAGCTCCTGCCATGCACGCTTCTTCCATCCCCGCCACGCTGCACCGCTGGAGCGACGGCGTGGCGCACGTGTTCGCGCCGCACCCGGCGCATTTCGACGCCGAGTCGCACCGGCTCAACGACCACCCGATGCGGGCGCGCCTGCGCCCGATCCACCTGCTGCCGCTGGTCATCCCGGGGATGGCCGTGCTGCTGAGCGTGTGCGTGGCGCTGATCGGCTCGGTGCTGAGAGGCTGAGCCCGGGGCGCGACGGGCGCGCCCACGGCATCACAGCTCGCGCAGCGCGGCGGTCACGGGCATCGTCGCGGCCCGCACCGCCGGGAACAGGCCCCCGATGAAGCCGATGGCCAGGGCCCACTTCAGGCCCTGCCAGAGCACGCCCGCGGTCACGTGAAGCTCGAAGCTGAGCTTGCCGACCGAGCCGGCCGCCATCGTGGAGGCGCCGTAGCCGTTGAACAGGAGCCAGGCGAGCGCCCCGCCGAGGACGCCGCCGGCCAGCGCGAGCAGCATCGTCTCGAGCAGGATGGCCACGACGACCGGCAGGCCGGCGAAGCCGATCGCGCGCAGCGTGGCGATCTCGCGCGCGCGTGCCGCGACGGCGGCGAACATCGTGTTGAGCGCGCCGAACATCGCCCCGATCGCCATGATCGTGCCCACGACGATGCCGATGATGCGGATCACGGTGGCCGTGCCTTCGGACTGCTTGCTGAAGTAGTCCAGCGTCGTGCTGGCGTCGATCTTGAGCTGCGGGTTGGCCTCGAGCGCGGCCTTGAAGGGCTTGAACCCGTTCGCATCCGCCAGTCGCACCGTGACCGAGTTGCGGCTGCTGCCGCGCTCGTAGGTCTCGGCCACGACGTTGGCGTCGCCCCAGATCTCGGACTCCAGCGCGTCGCCGCTGGCGAACACGCCGGCCACGGTCCAGGTCTGGCTGCCGAGGCGGATCGGCTGGCCAGGCACCAGCCCGGCGAACTGCCTGGCGGCGCCACGGCCCACGATCAGCTCGCGCAGGCCCGGGGTGAAGCGGCGACCGTCGACGATGCGCACCTGCGGCCGCACCGCCCAGACCTCGGCCCCGACGCCGCGCAGCTGCACGCTGCCCTCGTCGTCGGCGCTGCCGCCCTTGAGCGGCAGGTTGGCCGCGACGACGGTCTCGGGCGAGGCCAGCGGCTCGCCCTTGGCGTCGCGCGCGATGCCGGCCGTCTGCGCGATCTGCACGATGCTGTCGCGGTCGAGCCCCGACATCACCTCGGCCGCCGAGGCGCCGCGCAGCACGATGGCGGTGTCGAGGCTGCCGGTCTTGCGCAGCGTCTCGGCGTAGCCCTCGGCCATCGCCAGCATGGCCACCAGCACGCCCACGACGCCGGCGATGCCCACGACGATCACGGCCGACGAGCCCAGCCGCTGGCCCAGCGTGCTGATGCCGACGCCGGCCACCGACAGGGCGCGGCGTCCGGGTCGCGTCAGCCCCAGCCACAGCGCCAGCAACACGGTCAGCACCAGTGCGCCCTGCCAGGGCAGCGCGATCCACACGCCCAGCACCACGGCCAGGAACAGCAGCAACAGGAGGGTCATCCAGGTCTTCATGGCGGCTCCTTCAGCGGCGCGCGAGCGCGTCGACGATGTTCAGGCGCATGGCGCTCCAGGCCGGCAGCGCGCCCACCAGCACCCCGATCGCGAGCATCAGCCCGAGCCCGAGGGCCCAGCTGCCCGCGCCCACCGGCGACAGGGCCAGCATGCCGTTGCTGCCGTGGCTGATCAGCGGGATCAGCGGCTCGGCGAGCCCGATGCCGATGACGCCGCCCAGCAGCAGCAGCAGCACCGATTCGGCGAGCACCATCGCCAGCACGCTGGTGCTGGAGAAGCCGATCGTCTTGAGCACCGCCAGCTCGCTCGTGCGCTCGCGCACGGCCTGCATCATCGTGTTGCCCGACAGCAGCATCAGGGTGAAGAAGACGGCGCCCATGATCGACGTCACGATCAGGCCGATGTCGGCCAGCTGCTTCATCCAGCTTGCCGTGGCGGCCTGTTCGGTCTGCGTGCGCGTCTCGTGGTCGGAGTTGGCCGACAGCGCGTCGATGGCCTTGGCCACGCGGTCGGCCTGGTTGACGTCCGTCACGCGCGTCACGTACCAGCCCACCTGGCCGCGGTTGTACGGCGTGGTGTCGTCGAAGTACGTCCAGTGCAGCAGCATCATCTGGTCGAAGAAGCCCGCCGCCTTCTTGTCGGTGGAGTGGATGACGCCGCTGATGTCGAACACCCAGTTCTTGCTGCCCGAGCGATCCGGGAAGATGGTGGACTGCATCGGGATGCGGTCGCCCACCTTCCAGTGGAAGCGCTGCATCAGCCCTTCGCCGACCAGCACGCCGGTGCGCGTGCCGGCGAAGGCCTTGCGCTCGGCGTCGCTGACGGACATCTCCGGATAGAGGTCGAGGTAGTTCGGCGCCACGGCGAAGCTGAAGACCTGGTTGTGCGGGTCCTGGTAGGCGCCGCCGAACCAGTTCGCGTACGTGACGGTCTTGACGCCGGGCACCTGCTCCATGCGCGACTGCAGCGACTGCGGCAGCGTCTGGATGAACGACAGGCGCGAGCCGGTCTGCAGGCGCTGCGCGCCGTTGGCGCTCTGGCCCGCTTCCGCGAACGAGGTGCGCACGGCGTCGAGCAGGCCGAACAGCAGGAAGGCCGCGACGATGGACACGAGCGTGAGGATCGTGCGCGTCTTGCGGCGGAACAGCGAGGCCCAGATCAGGTGCAGGTATTTCATGAGCGACTCCTGCGCCGGCTCAGGCCGCGACCTGCTCGACCAGCGTTCCCTTGTCCAGGTGCAGCGTCTGGTTGGCGTATTCGGCGGCCTTCGGGTCGTGGGTGACCATCAGGATGGTCTTGCCGTGGTCGCGGTTGAGCGCGCGCAGCAGCGCCAGCACGTCCTCGGCCGACTGGCGGTCGAGGTCGCCGGTGGGCTCGTCGCAGACCAGCAGCGTCGGGTCGGAGACGATGGCGCGGGCGATCGACACGCGCTGCTGCTGGCCGCCCGACAGCTCCGTCGGCTTGTGGCTGGCGCGGTCGGCCAGGCCCACCAGCTCCAGCGCGATGGCGGCGCGCTTCCTGCGCTCCGCGCCGGACAGCTTGGTCAGCAGCAGCGGCAGTTCGACATTGCGCTGCGCCGACAGCATCGGCATCAGGTTGTAGAACTGGAACACGAAGCCGACCTGCGACGCGCGCCACTTGGCGAGCGCGCCGGCGCCGAGGTTGTCGATGCGCTGGCCGCCCACCGTGATGCTGCCGCCCGACGGGGAGTCGAGGCCGCCGATCAGGTTCAGCAGCGTCGTCTTGCCGGAGCCCGACGGCCCCATCAAGGCAAGGAACTGGCCCTGGGCCACGTCGAGGTCGATGTGGTGCAGCACCTCGACCTTCTGCCTGCCGCGTTCGTAGATCTTCGAGACGTCGCGGATTTCGATCAACTGGGTCATCTCGTTCTCGCTCCTTTGGGACTCGAAAGAATCAGCGGGCTGCGTCGTCGGTCTTGACCGCCGCGCCGTCCTGCAGCGTGGCCGGCGGCGACAGCACCACCTTGTCGCCGGCGGAAATGCCGGCGGGAATCGACTTCATCGTGCCGACGTCCGGCGTCGCCGGCGTGACGGCGTGCAGCACCGCCTTGCCGTCCACGACGACGAACACGGCGGGGTGGCCGTCGCGCTGGACCACGGCCGCCGCCGGCACCAGCGCGCCGCGCGGCGCCCGGGCCGCCGCGGGCGTGGCCGCATCCTTCTTCGCCAGGAAGGACACGCGCACGCCGATGTCGGGCACGAGGCGGGCGTCCTTCTGGTCGAGCGCGACACGCACCTTGACCGTGCCCTTGCCGCGGTCGGCGGCGGGGATCACGGCGATCACGTGCGCCGGGATCTTCCAGTCGGGATAGGCGTCGAGCACCGCCTCGGCGGGCATGCCGGCCTGCACCTCGCCGATGTAGGCCTCGGCGACGTCGACCTCGACTTCGAGCGAATCCATGTCGACGATGGTGCCCACGCCGGTGCGCGTGAAGCCGCCGCCGGCCGACAGCGGCGAGACGATCTCGCCGACCTGCGCCGCCTTCTCGGTGACCACGCCTGCGAACGGGGCGCGCACCACCGAATAGTCGAAGTTGACCTGCGCCTGCCCCAGCTGCGCCCTGGCGGCGTCGGCCTCGCGGCGGCGCGCGTCGAGCTGGGCGGCGGCGGTGGCCACCGCGGTGCGCGCCTGGTCGCCGGCCGCCTTGGTGACCATGCCGCTGGCCAGCAGTTCGACCTGGCGGCGCTCGTCCGATTGCGCCTGCGCGAGCTGGGCCTGCGCGGAGACGACCTGCGCCCGGGCGCTGGCGAGGTTGGCGCGCGCGGCGTCGAGGCCGGCGCGCAGCGCGCTGTCCTCGAGCCTGGCGAGCACCTGGCCCTTCTGCACGTGGTCGCCTTCCTCGATCAGCACCTGCGTCAGCGTGCCGGTGATCTGCGTGGAGACGGTGGCGCGACGCCGCGGCGTCACGTAGCCGGTGGCCTGCAGCACCGCGCCGGCCGAGCCGCCGCCGGCAGGCGCCGTGGCGGTGGCGGTCTGCACCGCGAGGGGACGCGAGCTCCACGCCCACCAGCCGCCCGCGGCGAGCAGCGCCACGACGGCGACGATCGCCAGCGCGATCCACAGCCAGCGCGGCGGGCCGCGGTGGTCATCGCGCTCGGTGCGCTGGATGCGCAGCTCGTTCAACAGGTTCGCGTCGATCTTGAAGTCTCCGGCAAGGGGTCCAGGAGCGTGCCGCGGACCCGACGGCATCGCGCACTCTATCAGCGACCATACCGAAACGCGTTGACCGATCCTGCGGCGGACCGACCAATGGCGGTTCGGGAGCGGCGAATCAACGGCGCGGGCGACGAACGGCCAGCGCGCCCGGCGGCAGCCAGGCCAGGCCGGCGTCCGTCCCGTCCTTCGGCCGGTACTCGCAACCCACCCAGCCGGGGTAGCCCAGGCGATCGAGTTGCGCGAACAGGAACTCGAAGCGGATCTCGCCGGTCCCCGGCTCGTGGCGGCTCGGGTTGTCGGCCACCTGGACGTGGGCGATGCGCGGCATGAACGCGGCGAGCGTGCCGGCCAGCTCGCCCTCCATGCGCTGCGCGTGGTACGCGTCGTACTGCACGAAGGCGTTCGGCTCGCCGACCTCGTCGAGCAGCGCGACGCAGGACGCGGTGCGGTTCACGACGAAGCCGGGGACGTCGAAGGTGTTGATCGGCTCGACGAGCAGTGCCAGGCCCTCGGCGGCGAGCGCGCGCGCGGCGAAGCGCAGGTTGTCGACGAGGGTACGGCGGACGGTATCGGCGTCGACGCCGGGCGGCGCGATGCCGGCCAGGCAGTTCAGCTGCCCGACGCCCAGCGCGTGCGCATAGGCGATCGCGCGCGGCACCCCCGCCCGGAACTCGTCGATGCGATGCGGCAGCGCGGCGAGCCCGCGATCGCCCGCGGCCCAGTCGCCGGCGGGCAGGTTGTGCAGCACCATCGCCAGGCCGTGCTCGTCCAGCCGCGCGCGGATCTCCCCGGCCGGCGCCTCGTAGGGGAACTGGCATTCGACGGCGGCGAAGCCCGCCCTCGCGGCGAGCTCGAAGCGCTCCAGGAAGGGCGCTTCGGTGAACAGCATCGAGACGTTGGCGGCGAAGCGCGGCATGGCGGCCCTTTCAGCGCGCGGCGGCGTGGGCGAGCACGAAGTCGGCGATGGCCTGCGTGTCGGCCAGCGGCAGCAGGGCGACGCCGGCGGCCGCCTCGACACGGTCGTCGCTGGCGATGGCGCGGATGCCGGGCCAGCCGGGCGACAGGGTCGGCTTGCCGGCCTCGGCGCGCCAGACCTCCAGCTTGGGGAAGTCGCCGTGCTTGAAGCCTTCGACCAGCACGAGGTCGACGTCCTGCAGGCGGTCGAGCAGGTAGTCCAGTGGCGGCTCGTCCGCGCCGCGCAGCTCGTGCATCAGCGCCCAGCGCGTGCTCCCCAGCAGCAGCACCTCGTGGCAGCCGGCCTCGCGCAGCCGGTACGAGTCCTTGCCGGGACGGTCGACCTCGATGTCCTTGTGGCTGTGCTTGATCATCGAGACGCGCAGGCCGCGCGCCACCAGCGCCGGCACCAGCCGCGCCAGCAGCGTCGTCTTGCCCATGCCCGAAAAGCCCGCGATGCCGAACACCTTCATGCCGGCATTCTCGCCGCGCGCGGCGTGCGGTTTTGCCGGAATCGGCGGCGGCCGCAACAACCGGTTGCTGGACGGAAATACAGCTCGCCTAGAATCGCGCGCTCCGCTGCTTCTCGCGCATTTTCCGGTCGGATCCCATGTTCAAGAACGTCATCGTCTATCGCATCGATCAATGGGAGCGCCCGACCCTGGCCGAGCTGGAGCCGCGCCTGGACGCGGCGCGCTTCGTCGAGTGCGGCGCGGCGCAGCAGGAGTCCCTCGGCTGGGTCGAGCCTCGCGGCGAGAAGCATGGGCCGCTGGTCGAGAGCGTCGCGGGCCAGTGGATCCTGAAGCTGTGCATCGAGACCAAGGCCGTGCCCGGCGGCGCGGTGAAGTCCCAGCTGGAGGCGCGGCTCGACAAGATCGAGCAGGACACCGGCCGCCGTCCCAAGGGCAAGGCCGCCAAGGAGCTCAAGGAGGAGATCGTCCACGAGCTGCTGCCGCGCGCGTTCCCCAAGCGCGGCAACACGCCGATCTGGATCGACCTGCAGAACAACCTCATCGTCATCGGCGCCGGCAGCGCGAAGAAGGCCGACAAGATCGTCACCCTGCTGACCGAGCTCCTGTCCGGCGGCATCCGGCTCGAGCTGGTGCAGACGCAGCTGTCCGCCGCGGTCGCGATGGCCGACTGGCTCGCCACCAAGGAGGCTCCGCCCGGCTTCACGATCGACCGCGAGTGCGAGCTCAAGCAGCCCGACAGCGAGAAGTCGCTCGTGCGCTACGCGCGCCACACGCTCGACATCGACGAGGTGGGCGAGCACATCAGGCAGGGCAAGCTGCCCACCCAGCTGGCGATGACCTGGGACAGCCGCGTCTCGTTCGTGCTCACCGAGCAATTCGCCCTCAGGAAGATCAAGCTGCTCGACGTCGTGCTCGAGGGCCAGGAGGCCGCCGGCAAGGGCGACAACAACTTCGACGCCGACGTCGCGATCGCCACCGGCGAGCTCGGCAAGCTGATCCCCGACCTCGTCGAGGCACTCGGCGGGCCGCTCATGCTCGGCGAGGCCGGCGCGTCCACCACCGACAAGGTCATCGCCGCACTGACCGGCCAGACGGCCGCGATGGGCGCGGCGTCGCCCTACGCGCCGGCCGACGCGCAAGACGCATCGGCGCCGTTCTGAGCGTCGCCCGGCGCCGGCGCGCGCGGCCGCCGGCCGCGCGCCCCTGCTCGTGCGCGCGCGCGTCGCGTGGGCGCCGGCATGGCCCATGCCCCTTCGCGGCGTGACGACGAAGGCGTCTGGCTAGACTCGTCGCTTCGTCCGACCGCTCACCGCAAGCCGCCATGCCCGACCACGCCATCCTGCAGATCCAACCGCTGGGCTTCCCGTGGGAAACCGCGGACCCGTTCCTGTTCTGCGTCCACCACGACGACGCCTACCCGAAGGGCGACGGCCGCTTCGGTCCGGACGCGTCGCTCGCGGGCCGCGCGATCGGGCAGGACTTCGCCGGCAAGGATGGCTGGAACATGTACCACGGCCAGGCCGTGCCGGGCTTTCCGTCGCATCCGCATCGCGGCTTCGAGACGGTCACCATCGTCCGCCAGGGCCTGACCGATCACGCCGACTCGCTGGGCGCCGCCGCGCGCTTCGGCGGCGGCGACGTCCAGTGGCTCACGGCCGGCAAGGGCATCGTCCACTCGGAGATGTTCCCGCTGCTCGACACGGACCGGCCCAACCCGCTGGAGCTGTTCCAGATCTGGCTGAACCTGCCCGCGCGCAGCAAGATGAGCGAGCCGCATTTCACGATGTTCTGGGCCGGCGACATCCCGCACCGCGTGTTCACGAGCGAAGGCGGCGCCGCCACCGAGGTCGCCGTCATCGCGGGCCGTCTCGAGGGGCCGCCCTCCAGCGGCGGCGCCGCGGATGTCGCGCAGGCGCTGCCCCCGCCGCCGGACTCGTGGGCCTCGCAGCCCGAGGCCGACGTCGCGATCTGGACGCTGCGCCTGCAGCCCGGCGCCCGCTGGACGCTGCCCGCCGCCGCCAACCCTGCGGCGCGCCGCAGGCTCTACTTCTTCGCGGGGAGCGGCGTCAGCGTCGCCGGGCAGGCCATCGCGCAGCATGCCGCGATCGAGTTGCGCGCGGCCAGCGACGTCGAGCTGGTCAACACGGGCGGCGAACTGGCTGAGTTCCTGATGCTGCAGGGCCGTCCCATCGGCGAGCCGGTGGCCCAGTACGGCCCGTTCGTGATGAACACCGAGGCCGAACTGCGCCAGGCCTTCGAGGACTATCGCCGCACGGCCTTCGGCGGCTGGCCCTGGCCCGACGCCGGCCCCGTCCACGGTCCCGAACGCCAGCGCTTCGCGCGCCACGCCGACGGGCGCGTGGAGACGCTGGACGCGTCGCGCGACGTGCGCGCCTTGATGCCCAACGTGGTGCCGACCGACATCGCCGAGCCGGAGGATGCGCGGCCGGTGACGTCGAGCGAGGCGCTGATGGAGAACGCGTCGCGCGGGATGCAGTGATGGCGCCTGGCTCCGGCAGGCCTGCTGCGCGAAGCACGACCTGGCCGTCATCCCGCGCGAAGCGAAGCGCAGGTGCAGGATCCACGTCAGCGGACGCGCCTGTCGACGCGCGGACCCTTCGACTGCGCGCAGGATGGCACGGAGAGGCGCCACGCGGTGAAGCGGCCAAGGTGGCCGGCCTCAGCCCGGGTTGGTGACCAGCTCGAAATGCTCCACCACCGGCGGCTTCGCGAAGAACGGGCCGACGATCGCGCGCCAGGCCGGAAACAACGGACCGCCGCGGAAATCGACGGTGTGGTTCTCCAGCGTCTCCCAGTGGATCGTCAGGATGTAGCGCTCGGGCGACTCGATGCCCTTGTGCACCTGCGCGTCGACGAAGCCCCTGGCGGCGGAGATGACGGTGGCGATGCCGCGCTGGATCGCTTCCTCGAAGTCGGCGTTCCTGCCCGGGGCGATGGTGATGTCGGCGTGTTCGAGGATCATGATCTTGCGGCTCGCGGTGGATGGGATGGCGATTCTCACCGCTCGCAAGTTCCCGCGCGCCCCGCGCGGCGTTCGGGCAGCGCCGGAGGCGGGCGCCGCTGTCGTCCCGTTCCCGGGCGGTCGCTCAAGCCCGCGCGATGTTCAGCGCCGCGCCGTCGAAGCCGGGGAACACCGTGGCGAGACGGTCGTCCGGCAGGCGCAGGTTGTTCATGCACACGCCGGCGAGCACCTGGCGGAAGTCGGTGGTGATCGCGAGGTCGCGCCCTTCATGGAGCGCGGACGCGTCGACGCCCGGCCAGCGGCCGTAGACCTTGCCGCCGGCGATGTTGCCGCCGAGCGCCCACATCACGTTGCCGTGGCCGTGGTCGGTGCCGCCGGTGCCGTTCTGGCGCGCGGTGCGGCCGAACTCGGACAGCACGAGCACCGTGGTGTCGTCGAACGCGGGCCCCAGGCGCGTGGCGAACTCGGCCAGGCCCTGGCCCAGCGGCTGCAGCCGGTTGGCGAGCTGGCCTTTCGCGCCGCCCTGGTTGACGTGCGTGTCCCAGCCTCCGAGCGCGAGGAACGCGATCTGCACGTTCGGGTCGCGCCGCATCAGCTGCGCGAGGCGGCCGGCGTCGTCGGGAAAGCCGTTGGGCAGGGGCGCGCCGTTGTCGGCCGCCATCTGCTCACGGACGTCGGCGCTCATCGCCTCGTTGACCTCGGCGCGCGACTGGCGGGACTCGCGGTACGCCTTCGACAGGGCGTCGTCGCCGGCGTACAGCGCGTCGAAGGCCTGGCCGACCTGCGGGCGATCGAGCGGCGTGGGCTTCGTGGCGCCCTTGCCGTTGGCGATGTTGGCCACCGGGTTCGGTCCGGCCCAGATGCGCGGCAGCGTCGCGCCCACGCTGATCCCGCGCGTGACGCTCGCGCGCCCGCCCGCCGGCGCGACCGCCGCGGGTTCGGCGCCCAGCAGCCGGTTGAGCCAGCCGTCGGGCGTGCCCTTGCGGCCCGGCGTGCCCGATTCCATGTAGTCCTGCGCGTCGAAGTGCGAACGGGTCGGGTCGGGGGAGCCCGACGCGTGCACGAACGCCAGCTTGCCCGACTGCCACAGCGGCATCAGCGGCGCGAGGTTCGGGTTGAGGCCGAAGTGGCCGTCGAGATCCAGCAGGCCGCCGTCCTGGCCCGGGCGCGCCAGCGCGATCGTCGAGCGCTGCTGGTAATACGCCCCTTCCGTATACGGCGCGACGACGCTGAGGCCGTCGACCGCGCCGCGCAGGAACACGACCACCAGGCGCCGGTTGCCGGGCAGGGTCGCGTTGCCGGTGGCGGCGAACGCCGTGCGGCCCACCGCGGTCCAGGCGAGTGCGCCGGCGGCCGACTTGAGAACTTGTCTGCGTTGCATCGACGGCTCCTTCAACGCCGCATGAAGTCGGGGCTGCCCAGCACCAGCGCGGCGCGCAGCTCGGGTGGCGTGTTCTCGACGGCGCGCCGCGTCTTGTCCGAGATCGCGGGGCCGAGCGTCGCCAGCAGCGTGGCGGCGTCGACGGGTGGCGTGGACCCCTCGATGGGTTGGCTGCCGTTCATGGCGCGGTCGGTCTGGCGCTCCATCGTCTTCAGGCCATTGTTGCCCGCGAGCGCGTCGGGATCGTCGACGCGCTGCAACGGCAGCTTGCCCGCGGCCAGCGCGGTGGCGAAGTTCACGCGCTGCGTGATCGCGTTCGGGTTGAGCCAGTCGGCCTGCGTGTCATGCCAGCCGTCGGGCGTCTGGCAACCGTACAGCGGCTGGCCCAGCTGCGCGAGCTGGCCCATCAGTGGGCGCACGTTGGTCGTGACGATGCCCGTCGCGCGCACCGCCGACAGCACGTACTGGTAGGGCGTCTTGAACTTGGTGGGCGCGGGGTCGGCGAACTCCGGGCTGCGGGCCAGCGCCTGCACCACCGCGCGCAGGTCGCCGTCGGTGTCGAGGAAGCAGCGCGCCAGGCGCTCGACGAGCGCCGGCGGTGGATCGTCGGCCACGAAGCGGCGCGCGAGCTTGAACGCGATGTGGCGGGCGGTGGACGGATGTTTCGCCAGCACGTCGAGCGCGAGCTCGCCTTCGAGCTGGCCGTCCGGCGCGATGCGGCGGCCCAGCCAGGTCTTCGCGCCGTCGTCGTGGCGCGCGGAATCGAAGACGAAGATCGAATCGCCGCGCGTGCCGGCCGGCGCCTCCGGCGCTTCGGCGAAACGCCGGCGCGCCGGCTGCTGCGGCCGCATCGTCCAGCCGGTGAGGATGCGCGCCAGCTCCGTGACGTCCTGCTGCGTGTAGCCGCCGTCGACGCCGAGCGTGTGCAGCTCCATCAGCTCGCGGGCGTAGTTCTCGTTGAGGCCGCCGGCCTTGGCCGCGCCGCCGCCGCCGAACAGGCCGGCCTTGCGACGCGGCTGGAAACCCGGCGCCACCGACAGCCAGTTGTCGAGGTAGAACAGCATCGCCGGATGCTTGGCGGTGGCGCCCAGCATCGCGCGGAAGCGGCCCAGCACGTGCGGGCGGATCGCCTCGCGCTCGTAGCTCTCCACCAGCACGCGATCCTCGCCCTTGCCCTGGAACACGTTGAAGTGGTTGAACCAGAAGTCGACCAGCACCTCCTGCAGCTGGCGCGGGCTGTGCAGCGCCTGCAGCAGGCGTTGCTCGCCGGACTCGTAGGCGACGAGGGCGGCCTGGCGGCGGCGTTCGGCCGCGGCCGGATCGGGCGCCTTCGTGCCGTCCGGGGCGGCCGTCTCGGCCTTCTTCGCCTCGCGGGCCTCGCGCTGCGCCTCGCGGTAGCGCTGGACCAGCTCGCGCTGCGTCTGCCCGGGCGTGCGCAGCGTGGCAAGCTGGTCGGCCAGCCATGCCGGCAGCGCCAGCCGTTCGGGATGAAGCTGCTCGTCGACCCACGCGCCCGCGCCGATGCGCGTGACGCGCTCCAGCTCGCCGGGCGCGGGGCCGAAGGCGAAGCGATCGAGCACGTGCAGCGCCTCGGCCTGGCCGGCGCCGGCGTCCGCCATGGCGAAGGCCGGGCGCCAGGCCACCGCGGCCAGGGCGGCGGCGAGCGCGCCGCGGCGGGTCATCGGAAGGGCGGTCGGCAGGGTCATCGGCGGCGGACGTGGAGGAGGCTGCCCATTAAACGGCAGCTCCACCGGCGATGTTGACACTGCCCGCGTTGCTGGAAGGCAAAGTCGCGTTGCGCGAGGCCTTGCCTGAACCGGGGCTGAGCCGCGTCTCAGGGATCACCCTGAAATGCCGCCAGGCGAGTCGTTCGCTCCCCGTCCTGCTGCCGCGGCAAGCCTGCCTTTCACCGACGCGGCGACAGGCGCGGCGAACCGCGGCTCGATTCGCCCTCGGCCTCGCCAAGGCCTCGTCGATCGCGTCGCCTCACATCGCCTGCAGCCGGATCGGCACCGACTTGTACGCCGGCACCTGGCTGCCGACCGCGTGGTGCCACAGCGGCACCAGCGGCGTCAGCTCGGGGAAATAGCCGGCCGCGCAGCCGCGCGGGATGTCGTAGCGCACGATGCGCAGTCCCGGCACCTCGCGCCTGACGCCGTCGTTGGCGGCGGTGCTCGCGCGCACCAGCTGCCCGTCGGCGAAGCCCAGGCGCGCGATGTCCTCGTCGTTCATCATCAGGACGTGGCGCGTGCCGTGGATGCCGCGGAAGCGGTCGTGCAGGCCGTAGACCGTGGTGTTGAACTGGTCGAAGCTGCGCAGCGTGGTCAGGCGGATCACGTCCGGGCCGCGCGCGGTCATGTCGTCGTCCTCCTCCAGCGTCGGCGGCACGATGAAGTTGGCCTTGCCGTTGGGCGTCTTCCACTCGCGATGGCAGGCGCCGAGCGGCCGGTGGAAGCCGCCGGGCTGCCACATGCGCTGCTCGAAGTCGTGGAAGATCTCGGGGTAGGTCTTCGCGATCGCCTCGCGCACCTTGGCGTAGTCGGCCACCCACGCGTCCCAGGGCACCTTGTTCGGGCGCAGTGTCGCCTTGGCGATGCCCGCGACGATCGCCGGCTCCGACAACAGCCTGTCGCTGGCCGGCTCGGCCACGCCGCGCGAGCCGTGCATGCAGCCGGTGGAGTCCTCCATCGACACCGCCTGCTCGACGCCGCCCTGGCGATCGATCTCGATGCGTCCCAGGCAGGGCAGCAGGTACGCCGCCTCGCCGTGCACGACGTGGCTGCGGTTGAGCTTGGTGGCCACCTGCACGCTCAGCTTCATCCGGCGCCAGCCGCGTTCGACGACCGGGCCGTCCGGCACCGCGCGCAGCAGGTTGCCGCCCAGGGCGACGATCGCCTGGACCGAGCCGTCGGCCAGGCCCTTGCAGGTCTCGACCGTCGTCAGGCCCTTGTCCTTCGGGATGTCGAAGTCGAACAGTTCCTTGAGCTTGTCCGCAGGCACGTGCTCCGGCTTCTCGGTGATGCCCACCGTGCGCTGGCCCTGCACGTTGGAGTGCCCGCGCACCGGCAGGATGCCGGCGCCCGGCTTGCCGATGTTGCCGCCCAGCAGCAGCAGGTTGGCCACCATCTGCACGTTGGCCACGCCCGACTTGTGCTGCGTCAGGCCCATGCCGTAGACGCCGACCACGCGCTTGCTGCGGCCGATCACCGCCGCGGCCGATTCGATCGCCGCGCGCGCGAGGCCACTGGTCTCCTCGATGGCGGGCCACTCGACCTGGCGCAGGTGCAGGCAGAACGCCTCGAAACCCTGCGTGTGCTGCTCGACGAACGCGTGGTCGACGACGGCGTCGTCGCCCGCCTCGCGCGCCTGGTCGTCCAGCGCGACGATCGCCTTGCACAGGCCCGTGAGCGCCGCGAGGTCGCCGCCGGGCTTGAGCTGGAGGTACTGCGTGTTCATCGCCGTGTCGGCCGGGGTGACCATCTGGCCCGGCTTCAGCGGGTTGGCAAAGCGCACCAGGCCCACTTCGCGCAGCGGGTTGAACACGAGGATGGGCACGCCGCGCTCGCGGCATTCCTGCAGGTCGTGCAGCATGCGCGGCGCGTTGGTGCCGATGTTGTGGCCCATGATGAAGATGCAGTCGCACTGCTTGAAGTCCTCCAGCTGCGCGGTGCCCACCGGCACGCCGATGCTCCCAGGCAGGCCGACGGAGGTGCTCTCGTGGCACATGTTGGAGCTGTCGGGCAGGTTGTTCGTGCCGTACAGCCGCGCCATCAGCGCGTACATGTACGAGGCTTCCAGCGACGCGCGGCCCGACGTGTAGAACACGACCGACCTGGGCTCGAGCGCCTTCAGCCGCGCGCCGATGTCGGCGAAGGCCTCGTCCCACGAGACCTCGACGTACTTGTCGGTCGCCGCGTCCCAGCGCAGCGGCGCCGTGAGCCGGCCCTGCGATTCCAGCTCCAGCTCGGTCCAGGACTCGAGCTCGCCGAGCGTGTGCTTCGCGAAGAACTCCGGCGTGCAGCGGTCGGTGGTGAGCTCCCATGCCGTGGCCTTGGCGCCGTGCTCGCAGAATTCGGCCGGATGCGGGTCGGCGGGCTTCGCCCACGAGCAGCTGACGCACGCGAAGCCGTCCGGCTTGTTCTGCTTGAGCAGCACGCGCGTGCCGTCCAGCGGGATATGCGCCTCCTTGAGCGCGTGCGCCACCTCCTTGACCGAGGTCCAGCCGCCCGCGGCATGCGTGAAGGGTTCGATGTGGATGTCTTCGTCCTGGGCCATGGCGCGTATTCCCCCGGGGTGGTTCGAGCCGATGCGGCGGCAAGCCCCGTGCCCCGTTCGGGTACGTGCCCGGGACGATGCAGGACCGGCGCCGTCATGCGACAGTCCAGGCTTCCAGTGACGCCATCCGGAGCCGCCCGTGGATCAACCGCCCACCTTCGTCGCCCCCGCCCCGGGCCAGCAGCCCGACCCCAACCGCGCGTACCAGATGTTCCCGGTGCTCAACGCCGTCGACATCCTGCGCGTGCAGCGCTTCGGCGACCTGCGGCGGTTCGCCGACGGCGAATTCCTGATCCAGGCGGGCGAGAAGTCGCGCGGCCTGTTCCTGCTGGTCAAGGGCGGCGTGAGCGTCGTGCAGCGCGACGGCCTGGGCCGCACCGTGCCCTACCACGACTACGAGCCCGGCGAGTTCCTGGCCGAGGCCGGCACGCTGTACGGCGGCACGTCGCTGGTGGACGCGCGGGCGGTCGGCGACGTCGAGGGCTGGCTCGTGGTGCCCGACCAGCTGCGTGCCCTGATCATCGCGGAGGCCGACCTCGGGGAGCGCATCATGCGGGCGCTGATCCTGCGCCGCGTGTCGCTGATCCAGGCGGGCGCGAGCGGCGCCACGCTCATCGGTGCCGAAGGCTCGGCCTCGGTGCTGCGGCTGCAGACCTTCCTGCGGCGCAACGGCCAGCCGCACCATGTCGTCACCGGCGAGGCCGACCCGGTGGCCGCGCAGCTGCTCGTGCAGTACGGCGCCTCCAGGGCCGAGGCGGTGGCCGTCACGCCCGACGGCACGGTGCTGGTCGACCCGAGCGAGACGCAGCTGGCCACCGCGCTCGGCATGATCGACGACCGCGTCTGCGAGCGGGTCTTCGACGTCCTGGTGGTGGGCGCCGGCCCGTCCGGCCTGTCGACGGCGGTATACGCGGCGTCGGAGGGCCTGCGCGTGGCGGTGGTCGACTGCCGCGCGTTCGGAGGCCAGGCCGGCGCCAGCGCTCGCATCGAGAACTACCTCGGCTTTCCCACCGGCATCTCGGGCCAGGCGCTGGCCGGGCGCGCGTTCATCCAGGCGCAGAAGTTCGGGGCCAAGATGATCATCCCGGCCGAGGTCGTGTCGCTCGACTGCTCGAAGGCGGAGAGCGAGGGCGTCTTCGCGATCCACCTCGCCGACGGCCGCCGCCTGCGCGGGCGCAGCCTCGTGTGCGCCAGCGGCGCGCGCTATCGCCGGCCGGCGCTGGGGCGCATCGAGGAGTTCGAGGGCCGCGGCGTCTGGTACTGGGCCTCGGGCCTGGAGGCCAAGATGTGCGCCGGCTGCGAGATCGTGCTGGTGGGCGGAGGCAACTCGGCCGGGCAGGCCGCGGTGTTCCTGTCGGCGCATGCCGAGAAGGTGCACATGATGGTCCGCGGACCGGGCCTGGCGGCCAGCATGTCGCGCTACCTGATCGACCGCATCGAGGCCACGCCCAACATCCGGCTGTGGGCGAACACCGAGCTCGTGGAGCTGCAGGGCCAGCTGCCCTCGGGCCTGTCCAGCGTGAAGTGGCGCCAGGGCGGCCGGGACGGGCAGGTGCACGAATGCGAGCTGCGCAACGTCTTCCTGTTCGTCGGTGCCGACCCCGAGACGCGCTGGCTGGAAGGCTGCGGCGTCGCCGTCGACAAGCACGGCTTCGTGCTGACCGGCGTGGAGGCCGCCTCCGGCGCCGACGGCCACGTCAAGCCGGGACGCGTGCCCAACCCGTTCGAGACCAGCGTGCGCGGCGCGTTCGCGGTGGGCGACGTGCGCGCCGGCTCCGTCAAGCGCGTGGGCGGCGCGATCGGCGACGGCGCGGCCGCGGTGGCGCTGATCCACCAGCACCTGGCCGCGCTCGACGCGAAGGCGGCGTCCGCCTGAGCGGCTGGAAGACCCCATCCGCGCACGTCTCGCGGGGCCTGGCCATACTGAAGCGCGGTCTCAAGTCTTGCCCTTTTGCGCGGCAAGGCGTTGGCATCGAGGTCGGCATCAGGGTCAGGTCTTGAAAGTTGCGGGCCAAGGCTGCGGCAATGGGGTCAGGTCTTGAAAGTTGCGCGCTACGCCGCATGACGATCGCCAACGCCTTGCCGCGCAACTTTCAAGACCTGACCCCTCGGCGAGACCTGACCCCACGGCGAGACCCGACCCCGTCAACTACAGGACGACCTCCATGGCCAAGCATTCCTCCACGTTCCGCATCGGCGGCGACCTCGAGATCCATCGCCTGGGCTTCGGCGCCATGCGCATCACCGGCAAGGGCATCTGGGGCCCGCCGGCGGATCGCGCCGGCGCGCTCGCGACGCTGCGCCGCGTGCCCGAGCTGGGCATCGACTTCATCGACACCGCCAACTCGTACGGACCGCACGTGTCCGAGGAATTGATCCGCGAGGCGCTCTATCCCTACACCGACGTCGTCATCGCCACCAAGGGCGGCCTGGAACGCAGCGGGCCCGACGTGTGGACCCAGAACGGCAACCCGAGCCACCTGGTCAGCGAGGCGCATGCCAGCCGCGAGCGACTGGGCGTCGACCGGATCTCGCTGTGGCAGCTGCACCGCATCGATTCCAGGGTGCCGCGCGACGAGCAGTTCGATGCGGTGCGCCTGCTGCTGGACGACGGCGTCATCGAGCACGCGGGGCTGAGCGAGGTGACGGTCGAGCAGATAGCGGCCGCTTCCCAGGTCTTCCCGGTGGCCACGGTGCAGAACCGCTACAACTTCGCCGACCGCGGCAGCGAGGACGTGCTGGACTACTGCGAGGCGCACGGCATCGGCTTCATCCCCTGGTACCCGCTGGCGGCGGGCGAGCTCACGCGCGAGGGCACGGCGGCGCTCGACGCGATCGCGCACGCCCATGGCGCGACGCCCAGCCAGGTCGCGGTCGCCTGGCTGCTGCAGCGCAGCCCCGTCATCATCCCGATTCCGGGCACGTCGAAGGTCCCGCACCTGGAGGAGAACGCCAAGGCGCGCGACATCGAGCTGACGGTCGAGGAGTTCGACCGGCTCGACCGGATCGGCAGGACGCCGGGCCACGGCTGAGCGCGGCTTCCGCGGCCGTGCTCCGCACCGAATGGAGCTCGAGCCGCGCCACGCCTGGTTGCGGCCGGGTCGTGGGCAGTTCGTCAGAGTTCCTCCGCGGCCTCATCCCCGTGGGCTGAACGTGCGCGGGAAGAGCACCGGCCTCGCGCGATCCTTCAGCCGGTAACCCATCGGCGGGCGGTTCGAATCGCTCTCGACGATGCCGACCTCGGCCAGGAAATCGGCGGCCAGCATGCGGGTCCGGAAGCCGCTCTTGTCGACCGGCCGGCCGAGCACGATCTCGTACGTGCGCTGCAGCTGCGGCAGCGTGAAGGGCTCGGCCAGCAGGTAGGCCGGCAGCGAGGTGTACTCGACCTTGCTGCGCAGCCGCTCGACGCCGGCACGCAAGATGGCGGCATGGTCGAACGCGAACCTCTTCCTCGCGAGCTGCGGGTCGTCGACGCCGAACCACGCGACGTCGGCGGCGTTCGCGCCCTTGGCCGGCGCCACGCCGTCCGCCGGCAACAGCGCGAAGTACGCATGCGTGGCGGACCAGCCGCGCGGGTCGCGCGCCGCGCTGCCCCAGCTGCCCAGCTGTTCGAGGTAGGGGCTGGCGACGCCGGTCTTGTCGCGCAGCTTGCGGCGCGCGCAGGCCTCGAGGTCGGCGTCACGGTCGATGTCGACGAAGCCGCCGGGCAACGCCCACAGCCCGGGAAACGGCTCGTCGGCAACGCTCGGGCGCTGAACGAGCAGCAGCTTCAGCGCGTCGTCGATCACCGTGAAGATCAGGATGTCGACGGTGGTGAGCGGGCGCGCGAAATCGTGCGTCTCGGAGTCGGACTTGCGGGGGGGCATGGACGTCCTGCCTGACGCTCTGGTCGATGGGTTGTACTGTACGCCTTTTTGGTTGTATTGAACAACTAACGTCGGAGCGATGGCGAGAAGCTGTCGGCCGGCCTGCCGTAGAGACGGTGCCGCGACCCGCGATCGTGTGCTCGTCTTCGACAGGCATCACTCGCCTTCCGAGCCGTCTCGCACGCCCCGTTTTCGCCCGTTCGTCGCAACGCGGTGGCGCCGGCTTCGCGCGCGGCGCTAGGCTGGCGCCTCCCGCCGACCAGGTGAAAGATTGTCGTGACATCACCGCGCGCGTCGTATAACCCGTCATTCCAATCGCCGGAGACCCACCGATGACTCCCTGCCGCCACGCCCTGTCGACCCTCGCCTGCGCCATTGCGCTGGCCCTGGCGCCCGCCGCCCACGGCCAGGACGCCGCGGCCTCGGCGCCCGCGAAGAAGGTGATCACCCAGCAGACCGACCTGCCGCGCTTCAGCTATCCGGTCGCGGGCACGGCCACGAAGTTCGTCGAATCCGACGGCTTCGGTGCGTTCGCGGCCAAGGTCGGCCAGGACATCGACGGCGTGCTCGCCGGCTACCAGATCGATGACAAGTCCACGCTGTCCGAGCTGCTGTCCGCCAAGCTGAACGTGCAGGAGATCGCCGGCGACCACTCCGGCGCGCTGAAGACCGTCGACGAGCTGCGCGCGCAGCAGACCAAGCCGGCGTCGCAGGCCCTGACCGGGCTGTTCGCCAAGGCGCGCCTGCAGGCCGCGCTCGACGCCGGTGGCGAGTCGGGCCCGGCATTCGAGGCGGCGTTCCGCAAGCACTACGCCGAAGCGATCGCGCCGCTGCCGTGGGCGGTGGTCAAGGACGGCATCAAGAGTTCATATGGCCGCGCGCGCATCGCCAGCCGCGCGGCGGATCTCGGCGACGTCACGACGGAGCTCGACCCGGCCGTCGCCAAGTCGGGCGCGCTCGACTCGGGCGAGGCCTGGGAGCTGATCGCCACCCGCGTCGACCTGAAGTACGCGCTGCCGCTGGCCACCGCGCGCGCCGACGTGCTCAAGGCCTACATCGCGAAGAACGACACGCCGGTGCCCGAGATCTGGTCGGCGCGCGAGGTGACGCTCACCGCGGCCGACAAGCTCACGCCCGTCAACGTGGCGATCTGGGATTCGGGCATCGACGTGGCGCTGTTCCCCGGGCAGGTGTTCACCGACACCCGGCCGACCGCCAGCGGCTCGCACGGCCTGGCGTTCGACGACTACGGCAATGCGTCCAGGGCCTGGACGTATCCGCTCAGCGCCGCGCAGAAGGCGGCCTACCCGGCGTTCCAGCAGGAGATCCGCGGCCGGCTCGACCTGCAGAACGGCGTCGACTCCCCGGACGCGCTGGCGGTGCAGAAGAAGTACCGCACGATGTCGCCGCAAGAGATGCACGCGATGCAGGAGTTCGACAAGGTGCTGGGCTTCTACGTGCACGGCACGCACTGCGCCGGCATCGCGGTGCGCGGCAATCCCGCGGCACGCCTGGTGGTGGCCCGCTTCGACGACCAGCTGCCGGACTTCCCCTTCGCGCCCACGCAGGCGTGGGTCCGCAAGATCGGCGCCGACTTCCAGCAGATGGCCGACTACTTCCGCACGCGCCACGTGCGCGTGGTCAACATGAGCTGGGGCGACGACGCGGCCGAGTTCGAGACGTGGCTGTCCAAGACCGGCGGCGGTGCCGACGCCGCCGCGCGCAAGAAGAAGGCGGGCGAGCTGTTCGCGTTGTGGCGCGAGGCGATCGAGAACGCGATCAAGTCCGCGCCGGACACCTTGTTCGTCACCGCGGCCGGCAACAGCGACAGCGACGCCGGCTTCCTCGGCGACGTGCCGGCCTCGCTGCACCTGCCCAACCTCATCGCGGTGGGCGCCGTCAACCAGGCCGGCGAGGAGACGTCCTTCACCAGCCACGGCGCCACCGTGCTGGTGCACAGCGACGGCTACCAGGTCGAGAGCTTCGTGCCGGGCGGCCAGCGCGTGCGGCTGTCGGGCACCTCCATGGCGTCGCCCAACGTCGTCAATCTCGCGGCCAAGCTGATCGCGCTCGACCCGGCCCTGACGCCCGCGCAGACCATCGCGCTGATCCGCGACGGCGCCACCGACACGCCCGACGGCCGCCGGCACCTGATGGACGAGAAGCGCTCGGTCGCGCTGCTCGAGGCGCGGCGCTGAGGCGAGTCGCCCGACCCGCGGGTCGGGCGTGTCCTGGGCGAACGAGGCCCCGCGGGGCGGCCATGGATCGCAGGCCGAGCGACCCGCCGACGGGGCGGCGCGGCCGTCGCATCAGCCCGCCGGGCCGCCGAAGATCGCCTCCGGCGACAGCACCGGAATCAGCATCGAGCCCGATCGCGCGAGCTGCGCGATGAGGCGGGCGAGACCGCCCTGGCCGGCCAGCCCGCGCTCGTCGCCGAGCTTCATGGCGGCCACCGGGCCCAGCTCGGACACCAGCAGGCCATAGGCTTGCGCGCCGGCGCGCAGCACGACCGCGTGGCGGTGCGCGGCGCCGGGTGCGCCGACATCCGCGGCGATGTCCACCAGGGGCAGCGCCCTGTCGTTCCAGGTGACGAAGCCGACGTGGCGCTGCGCGAAGCCGCCGCGCCAGACGCGCACGGCCGCGGTCACCTCGATGCATTCGACGACGTCGCGGGCCGGCACGCCCAGCAACTGGTCGCCGATCAGGAAGCTGGCGATCTCGACGCCGTCCGGCGCGTCGGCCACCAGCGGCGGCGCGGCGCCGAGGGAGCCGACGGCCTGCCCGCACGGGATCACGACGACGCCGACCACCGGTTCGACGCCGCCATCGCCATGCCGGAACTCCCGGTAGCCGCTGGCGGCGCTGGCGCCGACGATGAAGCACTGGCCGGCCTCCGCCAGCAGGCCCGACCAGGACTGCCCCGGGGCCAGCGCCAGCACGCTGGCGGGCAGCGTCACGTGCAACTCGCCGGTGCGGCCGACGACGCTGCCGTCGGGCAGGCAGAACGCGGCCAGCGCGCCCGGCGCGTCGGGCAGCCCCTCGCGCAGTATGGCCTCGAGCTGCGGCGTGGCGTCGAACACCGCCGCGACGCCGCCGACGGCGCGGTCGTCGACCAGCAGCGGCGCGGCGAACACCCAGGTGCCGGCGCCGCGGTAGAGGGCGCCGCTCTCGAAAGGCGAGACGGCGCAGCGCATCGGGTCGCGCAGCGCGAGGCACTCGGCGACCCAGGGGTTCGCGAGCGTGCAACCCTCGACGCCGGCGTCGCGGCTGGCGGCGAGGACCCGGCCTTGCGCGTCGAACACCAGCAGGTTCGCGTAGACCGTGTACAGGCCGTTCAGGCGCGCGAGCGTGGCGCGGGCGGCGCCGGCGTCGAGCGTGGCGAGCGCCGCGTCGGCGGCCCACCAGCGGACGTCGTTGGCGCGCTCGTACAGGCTGCGCGACAGGATGTCGACGGACAGCTCGGCGAGCAGGCGCGCCCCGGCCTGCAGGCCCGCCGCGACGGTCGCCAGCAACTGCGACGACGCGCGCTCGAACTGGTCCTTGGTGCGGCGGCCGGTGGCGGCGATCTCCTCGAGCAGCGCGCGCGAGAATGCGCTGGCCTCGCTGGCCTGGTGGATGCGGCCGTTCCACACCATGCGGTCGAGGCGGCGCTGGATCTCGCGTGCGCGCACCGGCACGTCGCGCAGCCGCGGCGAGAAGACGTTCTCGCCGCTGAACCCCACCGGCCCGGCGTCGCCGGCCTCGCCGCCGAACGCCAGTTCGACGGGCGCCAGCGCGAGGGCGGCCCAGCCCGGGCCCGCATAGCCCTGGTATGCCTGCCCGGCGCGCCGCGCGACGACGTGCGTGACGCCGCCCAGCCGCAATGCCGCGGCGTCCGGCCGCGGCGCGATGCGACGCCCGGGGGGCAGGCGCGCGGCATCGCTGGAGAGCACGACGCGGTCGTCCGCGTCGACGAAGGCCAGCACTTCGTCCTCGCGCGCCAGCCTGTCGAAGATCAGGGCGGCTTCATGTTCCAGGTCGAAGACCAGCGCCAGCACGCCGACCGCGCGGCCCTCGTGCTCGACGCGCCAGGCATGGGTCAACGCCGCCGCGTCGCCGCAGAAATCGGTGGCCTCGTACGTCTCGACCCAGCCGCCCTGGCCGCTCAGCGCGCGGCCGATGATGGACGAGCTGGACCAGCCCGCGAACCCGTCGACCAGCCGGGTCAGCACGCGGCCGTCGGGCCCCAGCAGCACGATGTCGCGATAGACGGTGTAGCGCGCGGCGAAGGCGCGCAGGCGCTCGCGTAGCGCGGCCAGGCGCGCGGGATCGCGGTCGAGGCAGGACCCGACGATGGCTGCGTCGGTCGCCAGGAAGCCGATGTCCGCCGTGCGTTCGAACAGGTTGCGCGTGAGCACGTCGATGGCGATCCGGGCCTGGTGGCCCAGCGGGCCGCGGGCCAGCGCGAGCGTCTCCTCGGCCAGGCACGCGAGCAGCTCGCCGGTGAGCTCGCCGAAGCCCGCGCGCACCTCGCGCATGTCGGCCTTCAGGTTGGACAGGTGCGCCAGCAGCCCGAGTGTGTCCCAGGTGGCGCTCAGCGCGGCGAGCGCCTCGCGATGGTCGCCGACGGACGGCATGTGGCGCACCAGCGGCGCCACGGCGTCGGGGAAGGAGATGCCTTTGTACGTCGCCATGAAGGAGTGCGGTGGGCCGGCTTCGGCCCGCGCGATGTTAGCCGTCGGGCGGCGGCGGGCCCACCCGTCAAACCCGCGGTTCAGGCGCGCCGGTGACGCCGAGGAAGTGGTCCAGCATGTGGAAATGGTCGTCGAAGAACCGGTCCTCCATCGCGGCGAGGTCGGCGATGGGCACCCACTGCACCGAGGCCGCGTCGTCGTCCGCGCGCACCTCGGGCAGCTCGCGGTCGCCGAGGTCGAAGTGGTGCGCGTGCGTGATGGTGCGGCCGCGCTGGCTGCGGTCGGGATGGTCGAACACGGCCAGCGAGCGCAGGCTGCGGCGCATCGTCGCGTCCAGCAGCTTCAGGTGCGTCTCCTCCTCCAGCTCGCGCAGGCACGACTGCCAGCAGGTCTCGCGCGGCTCCAGGAAGCCGCCGGGCACCGCGAACAGCCCGCGGCCGGGCGCCTTGCCGCGCTGGATCAGGAGCACTCGGCCGGCGCACTGCACCACCGCGTCGACGGTCACGAACGTGGGCTCGTGCGGCGCGGCCCGCCAGGCCTCCCGGTAGCGCTTGAGCATGCGCCATTCGGCCGCCAGCTCGGCGTAGTGCGGCATGGCCGTCCACGCGCGCAGGAAGGCGATGGTGGACGGGGGCACCTGGTCGACGAAGGCGGCGAGCGCGGCGTCGACGGCCGGCGGCGTGTGCTCGTCGGCGGGCTGCGCCGCGAACAGCGCGTCGCGCAGCTGCGTGGCGCCGGCGCCGGGCAGGCGGTCGACGGATGCCAGCGTCCAGCCGGGGAACGCGGCGAGGTAGCTGCTGGTGGCATCCTTGAGGTGGCCGACCAGCGTGACGCGCGGCGCCTCCTCGGGCGGCAGCAGCGTGGCGACCACCTCGCGCACCGACGCGACCCAGCGCGCCTCGTCGTAGTAGTCGCGCATCGGCACGATGGCCAGGCGCGCGCGATCGGCCTCGGGCAGCGCCTGCCGGATCATCTCCGCGCGCTCCTTCCACGTGAACGGGTTCTTGGGCGTACGCGCCTGGAACGCGGAGCCGATGACGACGACGCAGCGCGACGCGGCCGCGAGCGCGCGCCCGAGCAGGGCGAGGTGCGCGTCGTGGAAGGGCTGGAAGCGGCCGACGAGGACGGCGATGTCGGAGGGCATGGCGGTCCTTGTCGTCAGGCGACCATGGCCGCGATGGGCATCTGGCGCCCGCTGCCGAACGCACGCGAGCGCAGCCGGATGATGGGTGGGGCCTGGCGGCGCTTGTACTCGTTGCGCGCGATGAGCCCGCGCACGCGCAGCACCAGCGCGGCGCCTTCCGGCGAGGCGCGCAGCTGCGTGACGAACTCACGGGCGTGCAGCCGTTCGGCCGGAGCCAGCCGGTCGCCTTCGATCAGCAGCTTCAGGATCTCGTCGAGCACGGGGTAGGGCGGCAGGCTGTCCGTGTCGCGCTGCCCCGGCGCGAGCTCGGCCGAGGGTTCCTTGTCGATGATGGCCTGCGGAATCAGCTCGCGGCCCGCGGCCTCGTTGACGTGGCGCGCCAGGGCGAACACCTCGGTCTTGTAGAGGTCGCCGATCAGGCCCAGGCCGCCGTTGGTGTCGCCGTACAGCGTGCAGTAGCCCACCGAGATCTCCGACTTGTTGCCGGTGGTCAGCAGCAGGTGGCCGTACGTGTTGGAGTATTCCATCAGCGTCGTGCCGCGCACGCGCGCCTGCAGGTTCTCCAGCGGCAGGCCCTGCAGCGGCTGGCCGAACGAGGTCTCGAACCGCGCGGCGAACGCGGCCACGGTGTCGGCGATCGGGTTCGTGTGCAGCGTCACGCCGAGGTTGCGGCACAGCGTCACCGAGTCGTCCACCGAGCCGGCCGACGAGTACGCCGAGGGCATGGTGATCGCGACGACGTTCCCGGCGCCCAGCGCGTCCGCCGCCAGCGCGAGCGTGAGCGCGCTGTCGATGCCGCCCGACGAGCCGATCACCGCGCGCGTGAAGCCGCAACGGCGCGCGTAGTCGCGCAGGCCCAGCACGATCTGCGCGCGATAGAACGCCATCGTCGACAGGCCTCGTGGCGAGACCGGCGGCAACGGCACGCCGCCGTCGGACATGAAGGCGCCGTCGTCGAACGCCAGGGTGGTGATGTCCTCGACGAAACGGCGCGCCTCGTAGCAGACCGCGCCTTGCGCGTCGACCGCGAACGAGGCGCCGTCGAAGACCACGGTGTCCTGGCCGCCGATCTGGTTGACGTACAGCAGCGGGAAGCCGTGGCGCCGGCACGCCGCGCCGAAGACCTGGTGGCGCATCTCGCGCTTGCCGATGTCCGACGGGCTGGCGTTGATCGAGACCACGAGGTCGGGCGCGGCGTCGGCCAGGCGCGAGAACGGGTTGACGGCGTAGTCGGCGCCGCTGTCGTTCCAGCCGTCCTCGCAGATCATCAGCCCGACCTGCGTGCCGCGGATGCGCAGCACGCGCGCGACGTCGGGGCCGGGCGCGAAGTGGCGCAGCTCGTCGAAGATGTTGTACGTGGGCAGCAGCTGCTTGGCGTAGCGCAGCACCACCTGGCCCGCCTTGAGCACCACCAGCGCGTTCAGCAGCCGCTTGCCCGCGCCGTCGCGCTCGAGCGGGGCGCCGACGATCCAGTGCAGCGCCGGAAACTCCTGCGAGGCGACCTGCAGGTCGGCCAGGCCTTGCGCGGCGCGCGCGAGGAAGTCGGGCTCGTCGAGCAGGTCGCCGGGGTAGTAGCCCGTGAGCGAGAGCTCGGAGAACACGACGAGATCGGCCTGCGCCGCGGCGGCCTCGCGCGCGGCGGCGATCATCTTGCCGACGTTGCCGGCGATGTCGCCGACCATGTAGTTGAGCTGGGCGACGGTGATCTTGAGCATGATGCGGGCCCTCAGGGCAATTCGGGTGCGACCTGGAAGACCTGGCGCAGGTAGGCGAGGAAGGTCTCGTCCTTGCACAGGGTCTTGCCCGGCGAGTCCGACAGCTTGGCCACCGGCTGGCCGTTGCACTGCGTCAGCTTCATCACGATGTTCAGCGGCACCAGGCCGACGTCGTTGGTGAGCGTGGTGCCGATGCCGAAGCCCAGCTGCGTGCGGTCGGCGAAGTGGCGCCAGATCGAGAACGCCGTCTCCAGGTCGAGGCCGTCCGAGAACGTCAGGCGCTTGGTGTGCGGGTCGATGCGCAGCCTGGCGTAGTGCGCGAGTGCCTTCTCGCCCCATTCGACCGGATCGCCCGAATCGTGGCGCAGGCCGTCGAACAGCTTGGCGAAGTACAGGTCGAAGTCGCGCAGGAAGGCGTCCATGCCGACGACGTCGGTCAGCGCCACGCCGAGGTCGCCGCGGTACTCCTGCACCCAGTTCTCGAGCGCCATCTTCTGGAAATCGCGCAGGCGCACGTCGAAGGCCTGGTACGACTGCAGGTATTCGTGCGCCATCGTGCCGATCGCCACCAGCCCGTACTTCCTCGCGAGGTGCACGTTGGACGTGCCCTTGAAGAACTCGGGCACCTCGTCCTTCAGCGTGCGCACCACCTCGTCCTGCCACGCGCCGGAGAAGCGGCGGCGCACGCCGAAGTCGAAGAACTCGAACGGATGCGCGCACGCCGGCTCGCGGGCGCCGAACTCGCGCAGCGCGGCGATCTTGGCGCGCAGCCGGCTGCGACCCTCGACCAGCGCGGCGGCCTGGTCGGCGCGCCGGAAGTACAGTTCGTTGACGATCGCCAGCACGTAGATCTCGAAGGCCATCACGTGCACCTGCGGGCCTTCGGCCACGATCTCCAGCGTGCGGCCGTCCGCGGCGACCGACGCGCGGACGAAGCGGCGCTGGAAGCGGAAGATGCGCAGGAAGTCGACGAAGTCGTTCTTGACGTAGCGCAGCGCGCCGATGTAGCCCAGCTCCTCCTCGGTGAACGACAGCGCGCACAGGTGATCGAGCTGGGCGTCGACCTGTTCCAGCAGCTCGGACAACGGGAACGCCGGCGCGTTGCGGCACACGAACCGGTACTCGGCCTGCGCCTGCGGATGGCGATGCAGCATCGTCTGCCACATCGTGAACTTGTAGAGGTCGGTCTCGAGCAGGCTGTGGATGATGGGGGTCATGGGGCCATTCTCATCGTTGACGGAGGCTGGCGCTCAGGTGGCGTCCAGCAGGCCGGGCGCCTCGGTCGACGTGGCCAGCCGCACGCCGCGGGCGCGCATCTCATCGAGGAAGGCCTGGTGCTGCGCCTCGAAGCCGGCCACCGGGCTCATGCAGTCGGTCAGCAGCACGAGTCGTTCCACGCGGCCGCCGGGCAGGTTGGCGACGATGTGCTCGGTGGTGGCGCGCACGCAGTGGCTGCTGGCCTCGCCCGCGATGAACAGCAGGTCGGCGCGGCCGAGGGCGGCCAGCAGCGCCGTGTTGAGCTGCGTGTGCTCGTCCCGCGGATCGGGCACCTCGGCCTGGATGGCGCTGTAGTGCTCCGTCCACGGGTTCTCGCCCTTGCTGACCTTGCGCACGTTGCGCAGCCGGGCGCGCTCCCAGCGGTTGTAGGCGTCGCGCACGTCGGCGTGGACATCGTGGCCCCAGGTGCCGATCTCGCAGTGCACCGGCCACACCATCAGCACGTAGCGGCCACGCGACTCGAGGCCGTCGAGGTAGGCCAGCGTGCGCGGCAGGGCGGAGGGGTCGCGCGGCAGGAAGCTGCCGGCGCGCACCTGGGCGGCGGTGATCTGCGTGAACGGGGCGACGGCCTGGCCGTCGGCCGCCTGCCAGAACGTGGGATGGGCGATGTCGACCTGGTGGTGCGAGTCGAGCGTGACGGTGATCTCGTCCAGCCATGCGCCGGCGGTGCTGATGAACTGCGCGGTGCGCAGCATGTCGGCATGGGCGCCGGCCACGGGCAGGGCGGGCGCGAGGGCCGCGCCGGTGAGCGGATCGACCGGGCGGTAGGCGTCCGGCACGTCGCAGAAATCGTTCTGCGGGTCGATGACCAGGAGCTGGGTGGCGATCTTCATGGGACTGTCCCTTGTTGTCCGTGAGTTCACTATACACCATCAAGTTGTGCAATACAACTAATAAACCGCAGGTCATCGCCTGGCAAGCATGACCCTGCAAGCCTCGCAGTCCAGCATGGGGACGGCCGATGGGGTATCCTATCCTCCCCCACAGGATACGAGACATGGCCGTCCACCCGTCCCACCCCGAGATCATCAAGCGCCTGAAGCGTGCCGAGGGCCACCTGCGCAGCATCGTCGCGATGCTGGAGGAGGGGCGCGACTGCCTCGAGATCGCCCAGCAGATGCAGGCCGTCGAGAGCGCCGTGGCCAATGCCAAGAAGACGCTGGTGCACGACCACATCGACCACTGCCTGGAGCATGCCGTCGACGGTGTCGGCGCCCGCGACGCGATCACCCAGTTCAAGGCGATCACCAAGTACCTATGACCGACTTCCAAGCCCTGCTGGCCGGCGGCAACGCCTGGCTGTTCCTGCCGAGCGCCATCCTGCTCGGCGCCCTGCACGGCCTCGAGCCCGGCCACTCGAAGACGATGATGGCGGCGTTCATCGTCGCCGTGCGCGGCACCGTCCTGCAGGCGGTGCTGCTCGGCCTGGCGGCGACCGTCTCGCATACGGCCATCGTGTGGCTGATCGCGCTCGGCGGCATGTACTTCGGACAGCGCTGGAGCGCCGAGGCGAGCGAGCCGTGGATGCAGCTGATCTCGGCCGTTCTGATCATCGGCGTGGCGGCGTGGATGCTGTGGCGCACGGCGCAGGACAAGGCGGCATGCTTCCATGACCACGGCGAAGGGGCGCACGGGCATGGCCATGGAGATGATCACGACCATGACCATGGCGCCCACGCGAACGCCCCGGCGCCCGCGCGCGCCGCGCGCGACGCGCAGGCCCTGGCGCAGGCGCATTTGCATGACGGGCATGGCCATCCGCACGATGACCACGCGCATCGCGGCCAGGGCGCGTGCGGCCACGACCACGGCCCTGCGCACGCCAGGGCCGTGCCGCCCGCCGACGCGGGCGACGACGATGCCCACGGCCGTGCGCACGCGGCCGACATCCAGCGCCGCTTCGCCGGCCGTCACGTCAGCACCGGCCAGATCGTGATGTTCGGCCTGACCGGTGGCCTGATCCCGTGTCCGGCCTCGATCACGGTGCTGCTGTTGTGCCTGCAGCTCAAGCGCATCGCGCTCGGCGCGACGCTGGTCCTCGGCTTCTCGGTCGGCCTCGCGCTGACGATGGTGGCCTCGGGCGTGATCGCGGCGGTGGGGCTGAAGCACCTGTCGCGCCGCATGGGCAGCGGTCGCTTCAACGAGCTGGCGGCCAAGGCCCCCTATTTCTCGGGCGGCCTGATCCTCCTGGTGGGGCTGTACGTCGGTTGGCAGGGCTTGCGGGCGCTGGTCTGAACGCTCGCCGCCCCGAAAGCCGGCGCCTGGCGAACGCGCCGAGGCCCGCACGCCCGCAGGTCTTGCTCATCCCGCCCCGATCTTCCGTCGCTCCCTGAATCGAGTCGGGCGTCCGGCTTGCCGGGAGTGGCCATCGCCCTCCAGGAGCCGACATGGCCGCCACGCATTCCAAGTCGAACACGCCGCCCGCCCGCAAGTGGTCGCAGAAGGTCACGGAGACGAGCAACGCGATGGACCTGCAAGCCGACGTGTTCAAGCTGAAGGACCCGAAGCAGATCGCGCGTTCGCTCAAGCGCTCGGCCGAGCACAGCGATCGCCGCAAGAGCGATCCGTACCGCTCGGCGATGTCCATGCTGACCTTCTACATCAATCGCGCCGGCCACAACCTGGCCGCGAGCCAGCGCAAGCGCCTCGAGGGCGCGAAGGACGAGCTGCGCGCCCTGTTCCACAAGCCCGCGCCGCGCAAGAAGACGACGCACTGACGGCGGGCTTCGCCGCGGCTGGCCCGCCGCTGCAGCGCGCAGCTTCGGGCGCGCGCCTTGCTGCCCCTGGCGACCGGGCGATGAGGTGTCGCGCCGGCTTGGAAGGAGCAAGGCATGTCCTCACTGTTCAGGCGCCAGGTGCAGCCGGACGAACGCCAGGTCGAGGCCGTGCGCGCGGCGGCCATCGCGCTGGACGCCGGTGCCGGCGAGCACGACGAGCTGCTGCGCCGCATCGGCAACGCGCGCTTCGTGCTGCTGGGCGAGGCCTCCCACGGCACGCACGAGTTCTACGAGGCGCGCGCCCGCATCACGCTGCGGTTGATCGCCGAACGCGGCTTCGGCGCGGTCGCGATCGAAGGCGACTGGCCGGACGCCTACCGCGTCAACCGTTACGTGCGCGGCCTGGGCGCGGACCGCTCGGCCGCCGAAGCGCTGTCCGGCTTCCGGCGCTTCCCGACCTGGATGTGGCGCAACACGGCGGTCGTCGATCTCGTCGACCGGCTGCGCGAGTGGAACGAGGGCCGGCCCGCGGCCACGCGCACGGGCTTCTATGGCCTGGACCTGTACAGCCTCAACGCGTCGATGTCGGCGGTGCTCGAGTACCTCGACCGCGAGGACGCCGCCGTCGCGGCGCGTGCGCGCGAGCGCTACGCCTGCTTCGAGCCCTTCGGCGGCGACAGCCAGGTCTACGGCCTGATGACGGGCCTGGGCTCGACGCCGTCGTGCGAAGAGGGCGTGATCCGCACGCTGGTCGACCTGCAGCGGCGCCGGATGCAAGGCCTGCGCGACGCCGGCGACGATCCCGAGGCGCAGTTCGACGCCGAGCAGAACGCCGCGCTGGTGCGCGACGCCGAGCGCTACTACCGTGGCATGTATCTCAGCGGCGTCTCGTCCTGGAACGAGCGTGACACCCACATGGCGCACACGCTCTGGGAGATCGACCGCCACCTGTCGAAGCCGGGCAGGCCCGCGAAGATCGTCGTGTGGGCGCACAACTCGCACCTCGGCGACGCCTCGCATACCGAGATGGGCCAGGCGCGCGGCGAACTCAACCTCGGGCAGCTCGTGCGCGAGCGCTTCCCGCAAGACTGCTGGCTCGTGGGCTTCACGACGCACGACGGCGCGGTGACGGCGGCGGCGGCGTGGGACGCGAAGGCCGAGCACAAGCGGGTGAATCCGTCGCGCGGCGATTCCATCGAGGGCCTGCTGCACGCCACCGGCCTGCCGCGCTTCCTGCTGCCCTTGCGCGACGACCCGCGGCTCGCGCGCGCACTCGACCATCCGCTGCTCGAGCGCGCGATCGGCGTCATCTACCGGCCCGACACCGAGCGCGAGAGCCACTATTTCCATGCCCAGGTGGCACGCCAGTTCGACGCGCTGATCCACGTCGACCGCACGCGCGCGGTCGAGCCGCTGGAGGCCGACGAGCCGTGGATGTCGGGCCGCGCGGCGCACGCCGGCGAGGCGCCGGAGACCTACCCGCAGGGCCTGTGAGGCGCGCGCCTTGCCGCGAACCGGCAGGTCACGAACGAAGGAGCACGAGCATGCGATCCCCCGGCCACCGCGAGCATCCCGAGCATCACGTCAACGAGCGCCACGTGCAGGGCCGCCTGCGTGCGCAGCTCGGCGCCGACGTCCTCGCCGACTCGGACGACGTCATCGAGGTGGACGAGGACGGCAACCCGCCGCGCTACTACTTTCCGCGCGAGAACGTGCGCATGGACCGCATGAGCGCCAGCGATACCCATACGTACTGCCCGTTCAAGGGCGAGGCCAGCTACTTCACGATGGAGTTCCTCGACGGGCAGATGCCCGACGCCGCCTGGACGCTGAAGGAGCCCTACGACGAGCATGCCGACCTGAAGGATCGCGTCGCGTTCTACAGCGAGAAGTTCGACGGCCTGCAGTTCAAGCGCGGCTGATCGGCCTCATGCGGGCGCGCGGGGCCGCGCCGGCGTGCGCAGCGCGACGCGGAACGACGCCTGCGCCAGCAGCGCGGCGCCCACCAGCACCGCGGCCGCGGCGAGCGCGGGGTCCCGGCCCAGGCCGGCCAGCGTCGTGCACAGGGCGCCGATGGTCATCTGCGTGAAGCCGTACAGGCCCGCCGCCGAGCCGATCAGGCGCGGATCGACGCTGATCGACAGCGTGGACACGGCCGGGCTGCACAGACCCGCGCCGACGCAGTAGGCGATCATCAGCGCCTCGAGGGCGACCGCGCCGGGTGGCCAGGCGAGCAGCGCCGCGAGCAGCGCGATCGCCGCCGCGAGGCTGGTCAGGCTGCCCGCCATCAGCAAGCGCTCGATCGTGACGCGACCGACGAGCCGGCTCGCGAGGATGTTGCCCAGCGAGACCCCCACCACCAGCAGCCCCAGGTAGAGGCCGACCTCGCGGATCGGCCGGTGCAGCTGGTTGATGAAGATGAACGGCGCGGCCGCGATGAAGCCGTAGAACGACGTGGTGGCGCAGCCGCCGCCGAACGCGAAGCCGACGAAGCGCGGCGAGCCGAGCAAGGCCCGATAGTCGCGTGCCACGCCACCGGCGCTGATCGTGCCGCCGGGTCGGCCCGTCTCGGGCAGCAGCCGCCAGGACACGGTGAAGTTCAGGACGCCGAGCGCCGTCAGCAGCACGAAGATCGCGCGCCAGCCGAAGGCGCCGGCCAGCAGGCCGCCCACCAGGGGCGCCAGGCCGGGCCCCACCATGGTCATCAGGCTCATCAGCGCGAGGCGGCGCACGGCGTCGTTCGATTCGGCGGTGTCGCGCACGATCGCGCGCCCCAGCAGCAGCCCCGCGCAGCCGCCTGCCGCCTGCACCAGGCGCGCGGCGACGAGCACGCCGACATCGGGCGCGAGCGCGGCCGCCAGGCCGCCGGCGGTGTACAGCGCCAGGCCCGCGAGCAGCGTGGGCCGGCGCCCGAACACGTCCGACAGCGGCCCGTAGACCAGCTGCCCCACGGCCAGGCCGAAGATGTAGACGCTGATCGTCATGCGGATCGTCGCCGCGTCGACGTGCAGCGACTGCGCCGCGACCGTGAGCGCCGGCACGAACATGTGCATCGCCAGCGTGCCGCTGAAGGTGACGAGCACCAGCAGCCACAGCGGCACGGGCCGGCGGACGAGCGGGAAGGTGGCCGAGACCGTGGTCACGCTCGAGTGCGGGCGCGCGAGCGGATCGTGGCCGGAGGCAGGAGGAAGAAGGACATGGCGCTGGGCGTCATTGTCCGCCCGCGCGCAGGCGCTGGCGACCCGCCGCGGCGCGCCCGCGGCAGGACCGGTTCACGTTCAGAACCTGAGCGACAGCCCCACGTTGGAGGTGAGGTCGTTGGACGTCCACGTGGTGCCGCGCGACACGTTGAAATCGAGCTGCGTGCTGGCCGACGTGGCATAGCTGGCGCCGGCGGCGACATGCGCCGTCGCGTTGTCGATCACGTTGTTGAAGGCCAGCTTCTCGCCCGACAGCTCGACGTAGCTCCGCCACCGCGCCTGCTTGGTCTTGTCGACGGTGCTGACCTCGAGGCCGGTGACGTAGTGCTCGAACTCGCGTCCGCCGCCGCGCGTCCAGCCTGGCGTGAAGCCGATGGACAGGTCTTCCGGGTTGTCCCACATCGCGGTGATGCGCAGCGAGCGCCGCACGTTGCCGGCGCGCGCCGGGGCGGCGCCGGAGACGAGGTCGGCGTGCGCATCCCACGACAGGCCCGACAGCAGCGGCGCGCGGATGCGATCCTGCGTGCTCCAGCGGGCGCCGAAGGTGACGGCATTCGGGTCGGCCTGGCGCGGCATCACGCGCACCAGCGGGTCGCGGTCGGGGCCGTTGGGCGCCGGCATCCCGTCGGCATGGAGCTGCACCACCTGGTTGCTGTCGAACATCAGCCTCGTGGGCGGCGCGATCACCGCGTTGGGGTCGATGCGCACGGGCACGATGGCCGGCCTGTCCCTGCGGGCGGTGATCGGGACGATCGACTTCGGCTTCACGTCGGGGGCGGCGAGCACGGCCGAGATGGCGGAACGGACGATCGTCGGGTCGGCGGCGTCGTTGCTGGGCAGGAGCGTGGCCCAGACGGCATGGTCGAGCGTGTCGCTGGGCATCGCCTGCAGGTCCGTGTCGGCGACGAGCGTGTCCTCGGCATCCTGGGCGAGCGCGGCGGCGCCGGCCAGCGAGAGCAGGGCGGCGGCGAGGGAGCGGGCGAGGACGGGACGCGGGGACTTCATGGATGTGACGCAGCGCAGCATAGAACAGGACGCGGACAGCGGACAAGTCCCGAATTGTCACGAGGCGCTGCAGGGGGCCATCGATGCAACAACGGGGCGTCCGGCGCGCAGATCGAGCGTATCGCGGGCGGGAAGTTCCCGCGGCTGCCCGGCGGCAGGCCACGGTCGCGTTCCATAATCGCCACGCGGTCGCCGCCCAAGTGTCCTCCGGATGGTTCATCGAACCAATTCCCATTCGCGCACTACGCCGGCTCGAGCGCCTCGAGGCGCCGCCGCGCACCTGTGCGCGACGCGCGGCGCCGCGGCGCAGAACCGCGCCGGCGTGGCGAACTGGGAGCAGCACCTGCGCGGGCGCGTCGCCTGGGCGGAGCAGCTCAATCCCCGCAAGGCCGCGCGCCTGCGCCGGCTGCTGGCCGCCATCGACTGGACGAGCTGAAGGCGGCCTTCCTGTCGGGAATCCTGGACAGATGGCGTCGATACCTGGAGACGTATCGAGTTGTTCCATGGAGCGCCGATAAGCATGACGCGAGGGATGCGCGAGCAGCGTCTTCCCGCAAAGGCAAACCCGACCGAAAGGCGGGGACGCAAAGCTTCCGGTCTAACGCCCGCCCTGTCATGCGGGCCACGACAGCGGGGATGCCGCGCGCCGGCCGGGCCACGCCCGTCCGGACGAAGGATCGCGCCCCGCGTGGGCGCCGGCTTCCCACGGACGCTGCTGCGACTCCGCTGACTCGGCATGAGACGACAAGGGAGTCGACACCGATGGGATCCACCGACCAGTTCCATTCACGGGCCGCGGCCGAACTGCTGCAGCGCCTGGCTCGCGGCGAAGTGCGGCAGCCCGCCCGCTGGACGCCGGCCGACGCGGCGCGCCTGCTCGAGCGCGTGCAGCCCGCCCACAGCGGCCATCCGGGCGACCAGTCGCGCGAGCGCGGCCAGCTCGCCGCCGCGTTCCTGGCCGGCGTGGCCCAGGGGCATGAGGAGGCAGACGCGGGCCCGGCCGCCTCGTACGTCTCGATGGCGCTGCAGGCCGCGCGCACGTTGCTGAAGAACCGCGCCGCGACCCAGGCCGATCGTGCGTCGCACGCGTTCCTCGCCGGCCTGCGCGCCGCGCGTGCGCCGGCCGTGCCGACGTCGCTCGACGAGCCCGCGCCGGGCGACCTGCGCCTGTTCGTGCGCCAGCCCTTCACCGAGTCGGGCGAGACGCAGCAAGGCGTGGTCGCGTCGGTGCTCGACCGCCTGCGCGCCCGCGACGGCCGTCCGCACGCGTTCCGCTACCTCACCGGCTGCCGCGCCGAGAGCGCCGACACGTTCCGCACCTCCTTCGAGCGCGAGACCGGCGCCGCCTTCACGCCCGAGACCTTCCGCGCCCACCGCCTGCGCCAGCTCGACCAGGCCGACGTGTTCGTCAACATCCGCGCCGGCATGAGCGAGAGCAGCGCCTTCGAGCTCTCGTACCACGTGTTCCGCGGCGCCTGCACGCCCATCCTCTTCCTGGTGTGGAAGCAGGCACCCATCAAGACGACGCTGCTCAAGGACCTCGGGTCCCTGTGCGACGTGACCTACCTCGAGTTCGACGACCCGGCCGAGCTCGACGCGCCGCTGGCCGACTTCTTCCGCAGCTGCGAGCGGGGCCGGCGCAGCGCCCGGCCCGCCCTCGCGCGCGCGGGCGCCTGACGCGCGAGCCCGCACGCACGCCCCGCTTCGAACGCCTTCAACGAGATCATCGCCATGCTTTCCAACATCAAGATCCGCACGCTCATCGTCGCCGTCCTCGGGCTGCTCATGGCGGCCGTCGTGGCCGTCGGCGCCCTCGGCTACTACAGCAGCTGGCGCACGCGCGAGGCCTTCCGCGACGTCGCGCTGCGCGACCGCGAATCGGAGATCGCCTTCACGCGCATCCGGCTGCTGATGGAGACCAACCGCAGCCAGGTGTTGCAGGCGCTGCAGCACAACCCGCAATTCGACTGGTCCAAGCTGCACGATCACCCGCTGACCGTGCACTGGACGACGATCGACAAGTCGTCGGAGGAAATCGCATCGATGTGGAAGTCCTACTACGCCGGGATCACGTCGCCCGACGAGCGCAAGCTCGCCGACGCCTGGTACGAGACGTCCGGCGGCCTGGGCATCGCCAGCGTCCAGGCGGCCGCCAACGCGATGCGCGGCGACCGCTGGGACGACGCGGAGCAGGTGCTGATCAAGACGATCAACCCGTCGTACCGCCTGGGGCTGGGCCCGTCGTCGGAGCTGTCGGACCTTCTCGTCAAGCGCGGCCAGCTCAACGACGCGTCCATCGAGTCCGAGTCCGCCCGCCTGCGCTGGCTGCTGGCCGGCGCGGTGCTGGCCTCGTTCGCGCTGGCCGGGCTGGCGATGCGCGCGCTGGTGCGCGGCATCACCGAGCCGCTGCAGCAGGCGATCACCATCGCGCGCCGCGTCGCCGACGGCGACCTCGGCTCGCACATCGAGGTCGACCACGACAACGAGCTCGGCGATCTGCTGCGCTCGCTCAAGGAGATGAACGAGAGCCTGGTCGCCATCGTCGGCAGCGTGCGCGACAGCAGCGATTCGATCGCGATCGGCGCGGGCCAGATCGCCACCGGCAACGCCGACCTCTCGCAACGCACCGAGCAGCAGGCCGGCAGCCTGCAGCAGACCGCCTCGTCGATGGAGCAGCTGACCACCACCGTGCGTGCCAACGCCGAGGCCGCGCTGGCGGCCGACAAGCTCGCGAAGTCGGCCAGCGACGTCGCGGCGCGCGGCGGGGCCACGGTGATGACGGCGGTGGCCACGATGGACGAGATCAACGCGTCGTCCAAGAAGATCGCCGACATCATCGGCGTGATCGACGGCATCGCCTTTCAGACCAACATCCTCGCGCTGAACGCGGCCGTCGAGGCGGCGCGCGCGGGCGAGCATGGCCGCGGCTTCGCGGTGGTGGCCGGCGAGGTGCGCAGCCTGGCGCAGCGTTCGGCGCAGGCCGCCCGCGAGATCAAGACGCTGATCGCCGCCAGCGTCGAGCGCGTCGAGATGGGCAGCCGCCAGGTCGACGAGGCCGGGCGCACGATGGAGGACATCGTCGGCCAGGTGCGGCGCGTGAGCGACCTGATCGCCGAGATCAGCACCGCCACCCACGAGCAGTCGGGCGGCCTGGGCCAGGTGGGCGAGGCGGTGACCCAGCTCGATCGCGTCACGCAGCAGAACGCGGCGCTCGTGGAGCAGTCCGCCGCGGCCGCCGAGAGCCTGAAGCAGCAGGCCGCGCGGCTGGTCGGCGCGGTGGCCGCGTTCAAGGTGGCGTGAGGCCGCGGGAACGGGCGCGTCAGGCCGCGCCCGCGAGGGCGTCCCACAGCGCCCGCGCGACGGGGCCGGGCTGGCGGTCGGCGCGCCGTGCGACGACGATGTCCAGGCGCGAACGCTTGAAGTGGTGCCCCTCGAGCGACACGAGCTTGCCCGACCGGAGCTCCTTGTCGACCATGTGCAGGGGCATGTGTCCCCAACCCATGCCGCGCAGGATCAGTTCCTTCTTCGTGTGCTGGTCGCCGACCGTCCAGTTGCGCGCGCCCTCGATCACGAAGTAGTCGCGGGCCGCCGCGCGCGCGGAGTCGCGGATGATGACCTGCACCGCGTCGCGCATGCGTGCCGGCGTCAGCGAGCGCGTGACCTCGAACGGAAGGCCCTGGGGCGCGGCGACCGGAACCAGCGTGACCGGCATCGCCGCCGCCCATTCGAGGCGCGCGTCGGACTTGTCGACGTGGTGCACGATCAGGTCGGCGTCACCGGCATGCAGGCGTTCCCAGGGTCCGCTCAGCGCCTCGAAGTGCAGGTGCAGCCGCGTGCGCGGCCAGGCCGCGAAGAAGCGCTTGAGCTGCGGCAGCAGGCGCGTCGTGGGGGTCAGGTCGCCGATCACGACCCGCAGGTCGGATTCCTCCCCGCGCGCCAGCTGCCCGGAGACATCGGCCAGGCGCCGGGCCTGCTCCAGCACCGCGCCGGCCTGGCGGGCGAAGGCCTGGCCGGCCTCCGTCAGGCGGACGCGGTACTGCGACCGATCGAGCAGGGCCACGCCGACGCGCTGTTCGAGCTGCTTGATCGCCGAGTGGACGGCCGGGTGCGTGCGGTGCAGCTTCGCGGCGGCGGCCTGGAAGCTGCCTTCCGAGGCGACGGACAGCAGGCAGGACAGCTCTTGCAGGGTGAAGTCCATTGTTCGGCCACTGTACAGTCATCGACGGAACTTTGAAATTTCCTTGTTCACCCGGCCGGCCGAGACTGCGATCTCCAGGACGAGCAAGGAGAGGTTCATGAAGGCGATCGTTCGACAGGGCTACGGTGGCCCCGAGCGGCTCGAGATCCGCGAGGTGCCCGACCCGCGGCCGGCGCCGGGCGAGGTGACGCTGCGGGTACGCGCATTCGGCATCAACCGCGCGGAGCAGTATTTCCGGCAAGGCCTCTGGGGCGAGGTGGCGGCGATCTCGGGCATCGAGTGCGTCGGCGAGGTCGTCGCGGACCCCGCCGGCGGCCTGTTGACCGGACAGCACGTCATGGCCCTGATGGGCGGCCTGGGTCGCACGCGCAGCGGCAGCTACGCCGAGATGGTGAACGTGCCGGCGCCCAACGTCGTGCCGGTGCGCACCCGGCTGGACTGGGCCGCGCTCGCCGCGCTGCCCGAGACCTGGGCCACGGCCTGGAGCTGCCTGCACGACAACCTGGGCCTGCGGCGCGGCGACACCGTGCTCGTGCGCGCGGCGACCTCCGCGCTGGGCCAGGCGGCGCTGGGCCTGGCGCGTCACGCGGGCGCGACCGTCGTCGCCAGCGTTCGCCATGCCGATCGGGCCGGCGTGGCGCTCGCCAAGGGCGCCGGCCACGTGCTGGTCGAAGGGCCCGGCCTCGCCGACGAGTTGAGGGCGCTCGTGCCCGCCGGCGTCGACGCGGTGCTCGATCTCGTGGGCACGACGACCTTGCTGGAGTCGCTGCGGCTCGCGCGCCGCGGCGGCCGCGTCTGCATGGCCGGCTTCGTCGGCGGCGGCGGCCCGATCGAACGGTTCGACCCGTTGCTGCACCTGCCCAGCGGACGGCAGCTCAGCTTCTTCGCCAGCGCCTTCGTGTACGGCACGCCGGACTACCCGCTGGCCGAGGTGCCGCTGCAACGCATCGCCGACCTGGTCGAGGCCGGCATGCTGGACGCCGCGCCCGTGCGCCAGTTCGCGTTCGACGAGATCCGCCACGTGCACGAGCTGCTCGACGCCGAGGCGGCGGGCGGCAAGATGGTGGTGCTCGTGTAGCGCGGCGCGCCGCCGCAGGCCGGGTCAGAAGCTGGAGGACATGCCCACGCCGGCCTGGAACGGCGGCGCGGTGTCGCTGAGGCCTCGCGTGACGGCGAAGTCGATCTGCATGCCGGGCGTGGCGACGAAGGTGACGCCCGCGTCGACGCTGGTGGACACGCCGGCGACCTGCAGGCTGGCCACCCGGTCGCGCGCCATGTCGACGAAGGTGCGCCACTGCGGCGACCACGTCTTGCCCAGCGTCACCGCGAAGGTGCCGTTGGCCTGGCGGCGGCCGAGCGTGTTGTAGTCGACCGCCATGCCGGGCATCACGCCCAGCGAGAAGTCGTTGGGCAGCGCCCATTCGCCGCTGAGGTTCATCGTGGGCCGCAGCGCCGCGGCGCGCGCGTCGGCGGCCTGCAGGTCGGGCATCCAGGCGGCCATCGGCACGTGCGAGTTGGCGTCGCCGTGCAGCACGCGCCAGCGCGCGCCGAGCGTGAGGTCGAGCGAGTCGGCTTCGGTGCCGCCGGACAGCGCGCCGTCGGCGAAGTCGTTGGGCACCGGACCCGTGACGGGCGCCGTGGCGCGCGGCACGTAGGGCTTGCCGACGCTGAGGCGCCAGGAGCCGGCCATCACCGGCGAGACGACCTTGTCGCGCAGCACCGCGACGACCGCCCGCTGCTTCTCCATCGCGTCGTCGACCAGCTTGCGCGCGCTCGCCGCGAGGCCGCTGGTCGTGACGACCGGCGTGGCCGGCGCGAGCTGGTCATCGACGGCGGCGAAGGCGGACGAGGCCATGGCGAGCGCCAGGGCGGCAAGGGGACGGACGGGGCGCATGAAGGACGGTTCCGAAGCGACACAGGACGCCTGGCGATCGGCGGGTTCACGCACCGTTCGCGGCGTCCTGCGGGAGTGCAGCCATCTTGCGGGACCGCCGCGAAACGCGTCAACGCAGGAGGCGGGGGAATCGGGCCCTGTTCGTCTTGTAACGTTACGCGAGGTGACCGCCGCGTTGCGCCGGGAGGGCGCCGGTGCGCGTCGCCGGCGGCGTCGAGGATGCGGGCGCTGCAATCATCGGTTCGACCTTGGAGGCGGGCGACGGTCGGTTCGCGCGCATT
>JAEKKH010000037.1 GCA_019510465.1 Burkholderiales bacterium | reverse complement strand
CGACCTGAACAACGGCGCGCAGAAGCCGGTGCAGATCCGCTTCCACGGCACCGACTCGCGCCAGCTGCTGGCCATCACCAACGACTTCATGGACAAGCTGCGCAAGGTCAAGGGCGCGGTGGACGTCGGACTGTCGGAGCAGGATCCGCAGCAGGAACTGCGCATCGACCTCGACCGCGGGCTGGCCAACTCGATGGGCGTGTCCGTCAACGACGCGGCGCAGTCGCTGCGCGTGGCCTTCGCGGGCGTCGAGGCGGGCGACTGGATCGACCCGACCGGCGAGGCGCGCGACGTGGCGGTGCGCCTGGCGCCGGAGGACCGCGTCGACGCGGGCAACATCGAGCGCCTGCCGATCGCCGTCGCCGGCACCGACCGCATGGTGCCGCTCGAGCAGATCGCCACCGTCACGATGGGCCGTGCGCCGTCCAAGATCCAGCACGCCAACTCCAAGCGCATGATGGTGGTGGCCGCCAACGCGCAGGGGCGCTCGTCGGGCGAGGTCACGGCCGACGCGATGAAGATCGCCCGGGCCATCCAGTTCCCGCCGGGCTTCGGCATCGACCTGGCCGGCGCCGCGCAGAGCCAGCAGGAGGTGTTCAGCAACCTGTTCATCGCGCTGCTCTCGGGCGTGCTGCTGATGTACCTGGTGCTGGTGATGCAGTTCGGCTCGTTCACGGCGCCGGTCCCGGTGATGATCTCGCTGCCGCTGAGCCTGATCGGCGTGGTGATCGCGCTGGTGTCCACGCACGGCACGCTCAACCTGATGAGCATCATCGGGGTGATCATGCTGATGGGCCTGGTCGCCAAGAACGCCATCCTGCTGCTGGACGCCGCGCGCGCCGAGGAGAAGGAAGGCATGGATCGCGAGGAGGCCCTGATGCATGCGGGCCGCAAGCGCCTGCGCCCCATCATGATGACCACGTTCGCGTTGATCGCCGGCATGCTGCCGGTGGCCATCGGCGTGGGCGAAGGCGGCGAGTTCTACCGCCCGATGGCCGTCACCATCATCGGCGGCACGATCACGTCGACGATGCTGACCCTGCTCGTGATCCCCTGCTTCTACGACTCGATCGAGATGATGCGCGAGCGCATGCTGGCGCGCCTGCCGCACCGCGCGCGGCGCTTCACCGCCGTCGGCGCGCTGCTGCTCACGGTGCTGGAGTTCTGCGCCTTCCTGACCGGCCTGCGCTTCGTCTACCGCCTCGTCCGCCGCGCCTTCGGCCTGCCCACCGGCGGCCTGTGGCGCCGGCCCGAGGACGAGCACGTGGCGCCGCCGACGCCGTATTCGTCGGAGCCGATGTTCAACCCCTGAACCGCCGCTGACCATGAGCGACTTCACGCTCGCCGCCGCGGACGCCCTCGCGGCGGCCGACCTGCACGAGGCCAACCTCGCCGCGTTCGCCGACTACATCGCCGGCCCGCTCCAGCTGACGTTCGACCAGTGGCCCTCGCTGGTCGCCCGCCAAGGCATCGACCTGGCACGCAGCCGGGTGGCGGTACGCGACGGCGCCATCGCGGCCTACGCGTTCGTCTGTCCGCGCCCGGAGTCCGGCCGCTGGCGCCTGGGCATCATGGGCGCGCTGCCCGCCGCGCGCGGCACCGGCGCCGCGCCTGCGCTGATCGACGACTTCCTCGCGCGCGCGAAGGCCGAGGGCATGGCGCATGCCGAGCTCGAGTGCTTCGCCGCCAACGAGCGCGCACTGCGGCTGTACCGCCGCCACGGCTTCGAGGTGGCGTTCCCGCTCAACGGATGGAAGTTGCCGGCCGACGCCGCGGCCGCGCCCGCGCGTGACGCGTCCGCGCGCGGGCTGCGCGAGATCGACCGGGCCGCCGCGTGCGCGTGGCTGGCCGAGGCCGAACGCCGCATCCCGTGGCTGCCGTTCCCCAACACCGGGCGCTGCCAGGCCGCGCAGGCGCGTCCGCTCACGGCCTGGCAGTGCGGCAGCGCGCTGATGCTGTTCAGCGTCGTCGAAGGCACGCCCCCGCAAATCCACGTGCTGGTCGACCTCGACCCGGCCTTGCGCGATGCCGAGACGCTGGCGCACGCGGTCCGCGCCGCGCATCCGGATGCGTTCGCGCCGCCGATCCTGCGCGACGACCTCGGCGGCTCGGCGCTCGAGCGCGCGGGCTTCGTGCGGCCGGCGCTGAACCAGGTGCTGATGCGGCGCTCGCTGTAGGGGTCGCCGCGACGCGATCCCGATCCATCGGATCGCTCGCGGCAGGGCGGGTCAGCCGCGGGCGCGATCCACGATGGCCGCGTCCTCAGTCGGTCGCCAGCGCCAGCAGCTTGCCCACCGTCGCCCAATTGCGCGCCGTGCCCCGTTCCTTCAGCACCTTGCCCACCGCCTTCGCGACGCGGCTGTCGATGATGCCGTTCGCGCACCACAGCCACGCGGCGTGGCTTCCGACCGCGAAGGCCTCGGGCGCCCAGTCGGTCGCCTCCAGCGGCTTCAGCTCGAGCAGCGTCGACGCCTCCTGCACGAACATCACGAGCAGGCGCGCGTCGTCGTTCGCATGGCGGCGCAAGGGGTGCTCGTCGATCGCGGCCTGCAGGTCGGCGGCGGTCTTGACGATCACCTCGCAGTCGACGCCGAGCTTGTCGAGGATCGCCGCGCGCAGCGCCTTCGCGTGGGCCGCCGGCGTGCCGGCCCTGGCGTCGAAGACGGCGTTGCCGCTGTTCAGCAGCGTGCGCACGTTGGCGTGGGCCAGGCCTTCCATCAGGGCCCGCAGTTCGGCCATGGGCACGCGCTTGGCCTTGCCGACGTTGATGCCGCGGAGCAGGGCGATGTGGCGCTTCATGCGCGCATTGTCCACGCCGCGAGCCGCTCGGTACACTGCGACGCCCATCGCCCAAGGAGTCAGACCATGATCGTGCGCATCGACATCGACCGGGAGGCCGGCGCCTTCGGCTATCGCGTCAGCTACGAGGCGGAGGAGATGTATGCGGACGACGGCCTCGAGTCGCTCGTCGAGTGCCTCATCGCGGCGGTGGAGGGCATGCCGCCCGAGGCGCTGGCCGCCGAGCTCTGGTACGACGGCGTCGTCTCGGGCACCTATCCGCTGGCGGTCATCGGCATGAACGTCGACCAGGTGGCACAGCACGCCCTGAACACGACGGCGATGATCGCCGAGCTGATGCCCGATCGCTGAGCGGCGGGCTGGGCGCGCCGTTTGCTGCCGGGTTGCGTCGCGACCCAGTCGCCCCAACCGACGGAAACGCCCATGTCTTCCTCCTCCATCGCCGCGTCCCTGGCGGCGTGCGTGCTCGCGCTGTCCGCGACGGCGCAGGCCACCGAGCAGAAGGCGATCACCAACGCCGATCCCGCCAGCGCCGCCAGTGCGCCGGAGGCCAACCGGCTGCTGAAGTTCGACACGCACAAGATGTCGCAGGTGAGCCTGACGCTGCTGCAGGCGTCGCCGGTCCAGAGCGGCTGGAGCCCGCAGGTGCGCTTTGCCGGCCAGACCGACCTGCACACCTGCATCTTCCACTTCCCCAAGGCCGGCCAGGTCGTCAAGAGCGGCGAGACGGTGATCGCGACGATCCGCTGCACGACGCCCTGGCAGCTCTATGACAACGGCCTGTCCTTCGAGGCCTTGGTGGCGGGCGGGAAGGTGGCCGAAGGCACGCTGCGGCCCTGAATGCCCGGCGCGCCGGCGCCACTGAATGGGCGGTTCGACCACGCACGCCAACATTTGATTTGGGGGATATCCACCACGCAGGGGCGCGCTCAAGATCGGATCGCTGGAGTCTGCATCGCGACGGCGCCCCGCCGCACGGATTCCTGGGTGCTCCAGCACGGGAGAGTGGCGCGATGTCCGGGACGACGCACGACATGAAGTGGCGACTGCTGGTCGGCGCGGCGCCGGTCATCGGCGTCGCGTTCTTCGTGTGGTCGGCGGCGCAGGGCCCGTCCGATGTCGCGCGCTCGCCCACCGCCCGCGCCATCCTCGCCCTCGTCGCGGCGCTGGGCGCCGGCGTCGCGTGGTGGACGGCGCGGCAGCTGCGCGCCACGCCCAGCGTCACGGTGTCGCGGGCCTCCGCGCGGGCGATGACCGAGCCGGGCGGCACGCGCGTGTCGCTGCGGGGCCGGGCCGTCGCCTTGCCCGACGCCGTTCCGCTGATCTCGCCCGACGGCGAGCTGTGCCTCTGGTTCGCAGCCGCCGACGAGCCGGCCGCGCAGGGCTGCGTGCGCCCGTTCCTGCTGGAGGACGACACCGGCCAATGCATCGTGCTGCCGGCCGGCGCGGAGGTGCGCGGCACCGGCCCGTTGTCCGCCGCCGCCGCGCGCTCGCGGCTGCCTGGCGGCGGCGACGACGTGTCGGCGCAGCGGGCCGACGAAGCGGGCGGCGAGCGCCTGTTGCGCACCGGCGACCGCATCCACGTGATCGGCCGTTTCGTGCCTGCATCGTCGCAGGCCCTGATGCTGCAGGCGCAGGCCGCCGCGCTCGTGGCGCGCAACGAGGGGGTCCAGGCGCCGTTGCGTGGCGGGGATGTGCCCCCTTTTCGTGACTTGCGCACCGCCGCCCAGGCCGGCGCGCCGTTCGTCGCGGCGCCGCCGCTGGCCGGCCGTGGCCTGGCCTTGCCGGTGATCGCCGCGGGCAACCCGGGCGAGCCGTTCGAGATCCGCCTCGGCTCGGACGAGGCCGAGGGGGGCGTCTACGGCATGCTGGCCATCGTCGACGTGCTCGTGCTGGTGGTGTCGTCCTCGCTCGCGGCCTGGGGCGTGCTGGTGCACGGCTGAGCCGTCTCCGTCGGGGGAGGGGCCTCAGCGCCGCAGGAACTCCAGCAGGCGCGCGACGACGGCCTCGGGCTCTTCGTGCTGCAGCCAGTGCGTCGCCTGCGGGAAGTGGATCACCTCTCCCGCGTCGCACCACGCGAGCGACGCCTCGGCCAGCGCGGGCTCGAGGGCCTGGTCGCGATCGCCCCACAGCACCCGCACCGGCACCCGGACGCGCCAGCCGCCGCGCGATGCGACCGACTTGCCGCCGCCCAGCCGGAGCGCGCGATACCAGTTGAGCATGCCGGTGAGCGCGCCGGGTTGTGCCCAGGCCGCGCGGTAGGCGTCGAGGTCGGCCGGCGTGAAGGTGCCGGGCCGGCTGGTGGCCACCAGCGCCCGCGCGAGGCGGTCGAAATCGCCCGCGCGCAGCACGGCCTCGGGCAGCCAGGGCAGCTGGAAGAAGGCCATGTACCAACTGCGCAGCATCTGCGACGGGTGGCGGCGCAAGCGCTCGATGAAGGCCAGCGGGTGCGGCGCGTCCAGGATCGCGGCGCGCTCGATGACGTCGGCATGGCGCATCGCGAGCGTCCAGGCCACCGCGCCGCCCCAGTCGTGGCCGACCACCTGCGCGCGCTCGCGGCCCAGGGCACGCACGATGGCGACGACGTCGGCGGCCAGCAGGTGCACCCGGTAGTGGGCGACGCCCGCGGGCTTGCTGCTGAGGCCGATGCCGCGCTGGTCGGGCGCCACGACGCGCAAGCCCGCGGCCGCCAGCGGCCCGATCTGGCGCCGCCAGCCGTGCGCGGCCTCGGGAAAGCCGTGCAGCAGCAGCACCAGCGGGCCGTCCGCCGGCCCCGCGGCGAGCGCGTGGAAGCGCAGGCCGTTGGCCTCGATCCACAAGGTCTCGACAGGGAAGGCCGGTGGCTTCATCGGGCCCATTCTCACCGGCCGCCGCCGCCCGGGCCCGGAGCGTGACGGGCTGCGCGCCGCCGCAAGCGGCCATGGCGTGGCCCGCGCGGCGGCGCCACCCGTTGCGACTACGATGCGGTCCGGGAGCCCGCGCCGTCCACGGTCGAGCTTCCGCCAGACACTCGTTCCGGATCCTCCAGCTTGCTCCGCCCCGTCCGCTACGCCCTCCGCTCGACCTTCCCGCGCAAGCGCACGCCCGTCCCGCCGGTGGGACTCGCGTTGCGGGGGTCGGCGTTCGCGGGCGCCGCGGGACTGCCGTGGCCGCAGCCGGGCGTGAGCCAGCCCAGCCTCGGGCGTTGCCTGCTGCTGGCGCTGCTGCTGCACATCCTGCTGTTCATCGTCGTGGGCACCGCGCCGGGCGGCGACGCGCCCGCGAGCAGGCGCAGCGCCGGTGACCTCGTGGTCTACATGCCCGAGACGCCCGACTCGCGCGCGGCCGAGAGGCGCAGCGCGCAATCGACGGGCGCCGAGGGCCTGGCGCTGCCCACGGAGACCGCGGCGTCGGCGTCGACACCCGCCGAGCGCGCGTCGGCCGCCGCGAACCAGACGGTCGCCGACGCCGCCGAGTCCACGGCGGTCGTCGAGCCGTCCATCGTCATCCGCGACCGACCGGCGCCCGCGCCGGAGCCGCCTGCCGCGCCGCGTCCGGCGCGCTCGCCGGCGCCCGTTCCCGCGCCGGCGCCCGCGGCGGCAACGCCCACCACGCTGCCCCTGTTGACCGCGCGCCGGGCGCCGGTGACGGCGGGGCAGGCGTCGTCGGCGCTGCCGACGCCGGCGCCGCATCCCGTGCCGTCGGCCCAGCCCGCGTCGGCGCCGGCCTCGGCGCCCGTGCCGGCGCCCGCGCCGCTGCCGGCCCCGGCGGCCGCGTCCGCGCCTGCGCCGGTCGAGCCGCCGCCGGCGCCGCTGCCCGAGCCGACGCCGCTGCCGCCGGAGCCGCTGCCCGCCCCGTTGGCCGCCCCTCCCCTGACGCCGGTTCCGCTGCCCAAGCCCGCGTTCACGCCGCTGGACGTGTCGGTGACGCCGCCGGTGCCGGTGCCCGTGCTGCCGCCCGCGCCGCGTCCGGCACCCCTGCCCGCGCCGACCCTGGCGCCCGCGCCGTTGCCCAAGCCGTCGTTCACGCCGCTGGACGTGCCGGTGACGCCGCCGCCGCCCGTGCCGGTGCTGGCGCCCGCGCCGCGCCCGGCACCCCTGGCGGCACCGCAGATCGCGCCGGCGCCGTTGCCCAAGCCCAACTTCGTGCCGCTGCAGGTTCCGGTGGCACGCCCGGCCCCGGCCGCGGCGCCGCTGCCTGTCCCCGTGCCCTCGCCGGCCCCGGCGCCGGTTCCCGCCCCGGCGCCTTTGCCGCCCCCCGCGCCCGTGCCGCTGCCGCCGCTGCCGCTGCCACCGGTGCCCGTCCTGGCCCCCGCGCCGCGTCCGGCGCCGCTGAGCGCGCCGCCCCTCAACGCCGTGCCGGTGCCGGCGCCGAGCTTCACGCCGCTGCCGGTGCCCGTCGCGCGGCCGGCTCAGCCACCCACGCCCGCCCCCGTGCCGGCCGCGGCGCCCACCCCGCTGCCGCCGGCACCGGCCGCACCCGCGCCGACGCCCGCGCCCGCGCCCGAGACCCCATCGATCCGCCCGCCGCCGGTCGAGACGCGCCCGCCCGCCACCGGCACGTCGGCCATCGCGCCATCGACCGCGCCACAGACGCAGCCGGTGCGTCCGGTCGACAACCCGGCCGAGCGCGGCGGTGGCGGGGGCGCCGCGCCGCCGTCGGGCAGCAGCGGCAAGGTCAACCTCGACGGCAGCGTCAGCGGCCCCGGCGGCAACGGGTCGGTGCAAGCGCCCGGCACCGGCAACCAGGCGCCGCTCAACCTCGACCTGCACGGCGGCGGCAGCGGGCCCGGCCTGGGCCGAACGCGCAGCGGCCTCGTGCCGGCACTGCCGGCGCCGGCCGAGAAGAAGACCCAGTTGCAGACCGAGCTCGAGAAGGCCGGCCGCGCCCATTGCGCGGACGCCTATGCCAGCAGCGGCCTGCTGGCCGTGATCCCGCTGGCCAAGGACGCCGTCACCGGCAAGGGATGCAAGTGGTGAGGTGAGCGGCGCACGTTCGGTGTCAGGTCTCGCATGTCGCGCGATCGGCGCAGCACGATCGTCGATGCGTCCGAGCGCGACATTCAAGACCAGGCACCTCGGGATGCGGCCTGCGACGACCTCGGAAGACGGCGCGGACGCCGTCGCCGAGCCGGCCACGGCGACCTTCTTCGGCCGGCGACGGAGTCGTCAGCGCGCCGCGCCCGTCGCCCGCCACACGGTGTTGCCCACATCGTCGGCCACCAGCAGCGCGCCCTTGCCGTCGATCGCCACGCCCACCGGGCGGCCATAGGCGTCGCCCCGGTCGTTGACGAAGCCGGTCAGCAGGTCCACCGGCATGCCCGAGGGGCGGCCGTTGGCGAAGGGCACGAAGACGACCTTGTAGCCCACCGGCGGGCTGCGGTTCCACGAGCCGTGCTCGCCGATGAACATGCCGCCCGCGAACGGCGCGGGCAGGGCCGTCCTGGGCGCGGCGACCAGGCCGAGCGCCGCGACGTGGGCGCCGAGCGCGTAGTCGGGCGCGATCGCCTTGGCCACCATCGCGGGGTTGGCCGGCTTGACGCGGTCGTCGACGTGCTGTCCCCAATAGCTCCATGGGAAGCCGTAGAACCCGCCTGGCTTGACCGAGGTCAGGAAGTCGGGCGGCACGTCGTCGCCGAGTTCGTCGCGCTCGTTGGCCACCGTCCAAAGCACGTCGCCGGTCCAGGCCATGCCGTTCGCGTTGCGGATGCCGGTGGCGTAGGGATGTTTCTGGCCGGTGGCGCGGTCGATCTCCCAGATGCAGGCGCGGCCCTGCTCGGCCTCGATGCCGTTCTCGCCGGCGTTGCTGTTGGAGCCCGTGGTCGCGTACAGACGGCTGCCGTCGGGCGACGCGATGATGTTCTTGGTCCAGTGATGGTTGATCGGCCCGGCCGGCAGGTCGGTCAGCTTCACGCCGGGCTCGGCGATGCTGGTCTCGCCGGACTTGTACGCGAACTTGAGCACGGCGTCGCTGTCGGCGACGTACAGGTCGTCGCCCACCAGGGCCATGCCGAACGGCGAGTTCAGCGCGTCGATGAAGACGGTCCGGGTCTCGGCCACGCCGTCGCCGTCCGCGTCGCGCAGCAGCACGATGCGGTTGGCGGTCGGCACGCCCGCGCCGGCCTTCTTCTGCACCGACTTCATCACCTTGCCCTTGATGCCCTTGGCGTCCTCGGGCTTGGGCGGCGCGTTGGTCTCGGCCACCAGCACGTCGCCATTGGGCAGCACGCTGAGCCAGCGCGGATGGTTCAGGTTGGTGGCGAACGCGTTGACGGCGATGCCGGCGGGGGCGACGGGCTTCGCGTTCGCGGGCCAGCCCTTGTCGGGCGCGATCCGCATGGTCGGGATCAGGTGCTTGTCGACGGGCCTGATGACCGGATGCGGGCCCACCGTGTCGGCCGGCAGCGGCACCGGCCCGACGCTGGTCTGGCCGGGCGTCGCGTGGACCGACAGCGCGGCCGCGACGGCGGTGGCGAGCGTGAGGGCGGCGGGCAGGCGGGACATCGTGGCTCCTGACGGGCTGCACATGCAGCGGCGCCGGAGTCCTGCAATCGATGTTCCCGTGGCCCGCGCGTCAGACCAGCTCGCGCAGCTTCTCGTACCCGCTGCGGCTGATCGGCACGCGCTTGCCGCTGCGCAGCCGCGCGGCGTGGCGGTCGGGGCCGGGGCGCTCGATGGCCTGCAGGTGCGCCAGGTTGATGATGAAGGAACGGTGCACGCGCAGGAAGCGCGTCGGGTCGAGCTGCTCCTCGATCTCCGAGATGCGCTGCGGCTTGAGATGGCACTTGCCGTCGACCTCGATGGCGAGGTAGTCGCCCTGCGCCTCGATGCACTCGACCTGTTCGACCGGGATGACGTGCACCTGCTCGCGGTCGCGGATCAGGATGCGCTCCAGCGGCGCGCCGCGGCGCGCCACCAGCGCGTCGACGCCCTGGCCCTGCGGCTGCACCGGCGCCTGCGCCGCGCTCGCGCTCGCATGCAGCGTGCGGGCGCGCGCCAGGGCATCGTCGAAGCGCGCCTTCGAGAACGGCTTGAGCAGGTAGTCCACCGCATGCAGCTCGAACGCCTTGATCGCGTGCTCGTCGTAGGCGGTGGTGAAGATGACGCCCGAGCGGCGGCCGGTGAGCTCGAGCACCTCGAGGCCGGTCAGGCGCGGCATCTGGATGTCGAGGAACACCAGGTCGGGGTTGAGCGCGCCGATCTGCTTGACGGCGTCCAGGCCGTTCTCGCATTCGCCGACGACCTCGACGTCCGCATGCCCCTGCAGGTATTCGCGGATCAGGTGGCGCGCGAGGTCCTCGTCGTCGACGATGAGCGCGCGCAGGCGGGTGGGGGAAGACATCATGAAACCTCCGTCGTTCGGACTGCGGTGCGAGCGCCCTTCGGAGCGGCCGTGCGTGCGCTCATGCGCCGGTCTCCTTGTCGACCGGCAGGCTGATCTCGATGGTGAACTGCAATTCGGTACGTCGCCATGCGATGCGGGCGCGCGCGCCGTACAGCACGGCCAGGCGCTCGCGGATGTTCTTCAGGCCGACGCCATGGCCGCTGGACGGCGTGTCCTCGCGCGCCACCGGGTTGACGACCGCGATGTGCAGCCAGCCATCGCGCACCAGCGCGTCGACGGCGATGGTGCCGCCCCCGTCGACCTGGCGGATGCCGTGCTTGATCGCGTTCTCCAGCAAGGGCTGCAGCGTCATCGGCGGCAGCAGGCATTGCGCGGCCTCGGGGCTGACATGCAGTTGCGCGTCGAGCTTGCGGCCGAAGCGGCGTTTCTCGATCGCGAGGAAATGCTCGCTGAGCGCCAGCTCCTCGCCGAGCGTGATGCGCTCGCGCTCGGCCAGCGCCAGCGTGCGGCGGAAGAATTGCGCGAGGTCGACCGTCATGTCGCGCGCGGCGGCCGGGTCGAAGCCGGTCAGCGCGCTGATCGAGTTGAGGCTGTTGAACAGGAAGTGCGGGTTGATCTGCGTGCGCAGCATCTGCAGCTCGGCGTCGCGCGCGAGCACGCGCGACTCCGCCTCGCGGCGCGCGGCGTCCTGCACCGTCTCGAAGGCGATCAGCACGTCGTGCGCCAGCAGCGACAGCAGGTACAGCGCGAAGCCGCCGAGGAAGTACATCACCCAGGCGGCCGAGGGCATCGTGACGAAGGCCTGGCCGCGCACGATGTCGCCGCCGATGTAGTTCAGCGTCTCGCCGGCGCCCAGGAACACCAGCCCCGACAGCAGCGACGCGCCGCCGAACAGGCTCAAGGTCACCGGCCAGCGGCGCTGGCGGTAGGGCTGGCTGCGGCAGACGTAGTAGGCCGACAGCACGTCGAAGGACCAGACCAGCGCCAGCGGCAGCGTGAAGCACAGCGCGCCCACCCAGTCGGCCTGTTCGTCCAGGCGGAGCAGGGCGGCGAAGCCGACGCCGGCGGCCAGCCAGGCGAGCTCGTAGAAGAGCAGCTTGCGCGCGTCGGCGAGGATGGGATGCATCGGTGGGAGCGGCCGTCCTAGTTGGTGATCTCGACGCCGCCCATGATGACCGAGCCCCCGATGAGCAGGCGCTTGCCGGGCACCATCGGCGGGACGGTCTTGTCCTCGATGCCGCCCAGCACCGGCGAGCCGTTGACCACCACCGACCACTCGCGCGGCACGCGGATCTCCACGCCGCCCATGATGACCGACAGGTGAAGCACCGCCTCGGTGGCGATGGCGGCCTGGCGCAGGTCGATCTCGACGGCGCCCATGACGGCGTTGACCTCGCCGCCGGCGAATTCCTGCGAGTCGTTCTTCAGCACGATGCCGCTCATCGTGGCGGAGGCGTCGATGCGGGCGCCGTGCTCGAGCAGCTCGACGCGCCGGCCGGGCGGGAAATCCGGGCTGCCGCGGCTGAACACGATGCCCTTGGTGATCACCCCCAGGCCGACCCAGATCAGCGCCAGCGGCCACAGGTCGCGCCACTGGAAGTGGATCAGGCCGAGGTTCTGCAGCGTCATCGCCGAGCCGAGCGCGATCAGCACGGCGCCGAACAGCCACTGCCGCGCGTGATGCGGCTGCGACAGCCGCAGCGCACCGAGCGCCACGAAGACCAGCGGCCAGAACGGCTGCACGAGGTGGCTGTCGAACAGGTGCAGGTTGTCCAGCAGCGCGAAGATGCCGACCGCGATGATGAAGATGCCGAAGACGACGCGGCTGCGCTGGCGCCGCATCGGGTCGCGGTTCAGCGGGTCGTTGTTCATGGGATCGGAGCTCACCAGTTCGGCTCCTCGTGCCAGCGCTGGCCCAGCAGCGCCTGCGCGACCATGCCGGCGCCCACGGCGATCAGCAGCACGGGCCAGGTGGCCGCGAGCGTCCAGCCGCCGATGTGCTCGATGACGACCACCCCGTAGGCGGCGATGCCCAGGCGGATCAGCGCGCCCACCACGCCCGCGGCGCTCGGACGGCCGACCAGGCGCACCACGCCCGAGAGGGCGATCGCGCCGGGCAGCAGCAGCCACAGCTGGTCCTGCGTGAGAAGGCCCTGGCTGCGCAGCAGGCTGCCGATGCCCAGCAGGACGAGCAGGCCGCCGAACGTCACGCGGCGCACGGCGCGGGAAGCGTGCCACCTGACGATGTGTACATGGGAATGGGGACGCGAGTGGCGGAACATGCGGCAATCCTGAAGGCGGTTCTCGATGGATGGACAGCATCGCAGAAGCGCCCCCGCCTCGCATGCGCGAATCGACCAATGGCCCCGAAATGGCGACGAATCGAGGGACGTCCACGGCCGCGATCGCCGTCGGGCCCCGCCGATCCGTGCTTCGTCGCAGGCCGGCGGGCGGCGGCGGGGCGGTTTGATAGCGTCGCCTCATGACCGGATCGTCATTCCGCTGGCTCGCGCTGGTCGCCGCGCTGGCCGGCGCCGGCGCCGGCGCGGACGCGGCCGTGGCGGCGGACGACCGCTGGGTCGGCACCTGGGCGGCCTCGCCGCAGGCCGCGTTCCCGGGCCCGCCCGGTCGCTTCGACGACCGCACGCTGCGGCTGATGGTGCATGCGAGCCTGGGCGGGGCGCGCGTTCGCGTGCGCCTGTCCAACACCTACGGGCCCGCGCCGCTGCGCATCGCCGCGGCGCACGTGGCGCTGCGGGGGACAGGTGCCGACATCGTCGAAGCCAGCGACCGCCCGCTGACGTTCGGCGGCGCCGCGGGCGTCGTCATCGCGCCGGGCGCCACCGTCACGAGCGATCCGGTGGACCTCCAGGTGCCGGCGCTGTCGGAGCTCGCCGTCAGCGTGCACACGGCCGGCCGCGCGCGCGCCGGCACGACGCATGCGCTGGCGCAGCAGGCGAGCTACGTCGCGACCGCGACCGGCGACGCCGCCGCCACCGCGCACTGGCGAGCGCCGCGCCGCATCGACGACTGGCCCTTCCTCACCGGCGTGGACGTGGCGGCGCCCGCGGACGGCGCGACGCTCGTCCTGTTCGGCGATTCGTGGATCGACGGCGACGGCAGCACGCCCGGCGCGAACGCGCGCTGGGGCGACGCGCTCGCCGCGCGCCTGCAGCGCGAGGGCGGCGCATGCGCGCGCCTGGGCGTCGTGAACGAGGGCCTGGTGGGCAACCGCCTGCTGCATGACAGCCCCGCGCGCCATCGACCCCAGGCGCCGGACTTCGGCCGCGCGCTCGGCGAGTCCGGCCTCGCGCGCTTCGACCGCGACGTGCTGGCGCAGCCGGGCGCGCGCGCGGTGCTCGTGCACCTGGGCAACAACGACATCGGCTTCGACGGCGCCGTCGCGCCGGCGGGCGAGACGGTGTCGCTGCGCGCGCTCGTCGCGGCCTACCGCGAACTCGTCGCCCGCGCGCACGGCGCCGGCCTGCGCGCGATCGGCACGACGCTGACGCCGGTGGAGGGCACGACGCTGCTGCGCGGCTACGATTCGCCCGCGAAGGAGGCGCTGCGCCAGCAGGTCAACGCGTGGATCCGCGACGGCGGCGAGTTCGACGCGGTGATCGACGTCGACCGCGTCGTGCGCGATCCCGATCGCCCGGCGCGCCTGCTTGCGCGCCTGGCCAGCCCCGATCGGCTGCACCCGAACGACGCCGGCTATGCCGCGGTCGCGGCCGCCTTTCCGACCAGCCTGTGCGCGGACTTGGCGGCGCGCTGAACGCTCGCGCGCACAGGCACCCGGATTGCTCATCTCCTGCCGGAACCGCATTCAGCAGGCCCTCCGAGCCTGGCACTCCATTCGAAGAACGACATGTCCCTCCTTCACGCGAAGAAAGAACAGCGCGCCGCACGACCCCACGCCGGCCCGGCGCATCGACACCTCCCGATCCACAACATCCTGATCGTCGACGACAGCGTCGACGCGGCCGATTCTCTGGGCCAGATCCTGACGGCGTGGGGCTACCACGTCACCGTGGCCCACGACGGCCCCGCGGCGCTCGCCGCGCTGCAGGACGCGCTGCCCGACATCGCCCTCCTGGACCTCGACATGCCCGCGATGGACGGCTACGAACTGGCCGCGCACCTGCGCTTCCAGCCCGGCTGCGAGCACCTGCCCGTCGTGGCGATCACCGGCTCGGGCACGCCCGACGACGTCCGGCGCTCGCGCGACCGGGGGTTCGCGGCGCACCTGGTCAAGCCGGTGTCGGTCGCGAGCCTGCGCACGCTTCTCGCGTAGCGGATCGGGATAGCACTCAAAGGGTTCATCCCGAAGCCTCGGCCTCCAGGCGGGCACCGAAGGCGGATACGCTACGCGCTTCGTCCGCTCGTTCGAAGGAAGCTCCGTGATGTCGACCCGTGTCCGATTCCTGCGCTCGATCGCGGCCGCCGCGTCGCTGGCGCTGCTGCCGTTCGCCACCGAGTCCGTCCATGCCGCCGGCGCCCCCGCGGTGCGCAGCGTGCCGTTGCCGATCGACTTCTCGCTGACCGCGGCGCAGATCGACGACAGCTGCCAGTCCGAGATCGCGGCGGCGGGCAAGCGCATCGATGCGCTGGTGCGCGCGCGCTCGGCCCGCACGTTCAGGACGGTGGTCGAACCGCTGGAGAACACGGTGTCCGACCTGTCGGACAACCTCGGCGCGCAGGTGCTGCTGTTCAACGTCGCGCCGGACAAGGCCGTGCGCGACGCGTCCGAGCGCTGCAACACCGCGGTCACCGGCTACCTCGCCGAGCTGTTCGCGCGGCCCGACCTGTACCAGGCGCTTGCGGCCGCGGCCAGGAGCCACACGGCGCGCGGCCCCGCGCAGCGGAAGCTGACCGAGATCCACCTGCTCGCCGCCAAGCGCGCCGGCGCCGGCCTGCCGGCGGACCAGCGCGAGCGCTTCGTCGCGATCGCCAGGCAGATCGCCGATCTCGAGAACGCGTTCATGTCCAACCTGTCGAACGCGAACACGACGATCACGATCACGAAGGAGCAGGCCGACGGCCTCAAGCCCGATCTGGCCGGGCGGCTGAAGACGAACGCCGACGGCAGACTGGTCGTGCCCGTCAACGAGAGCTCGTTCACGCAGTTCCTGGCCAACGCCACGTCCGCCGATGCGCGCAAGGCCTTCTACATGGCCTACTACACGCGCGGCGGCGAGAAGAACGTCGAGCTGCTGCAGAAGGCCATCGCGCTGCGCGACGAGGCGGCCAAGCTGCTCGGGTATCCGAACTGGGCCGCCTACACGCTGGCCGACCGCATGGCCGGCACGCCGGAGCGCGTCGAGAATTTCCTCGCGTCGCAGAGCGCCGCGCTGCTGCCGCTGGCGCGCGAGCAGCGCGCGAAGCTGGCCGAGCTCAAGGGCGCGCCGCTCGACGAGTGGGATCGCCCGTTCTACTCCGACATCGCGCGCAAGAAGCAGTTCAACCTCGATCCCGAGGCGGTGCGCCAGTACTTCCCGGCGCAGCACACCATCGACGCGGTGCTGGACTTCTACAGCCACATGCTGGGCCTGACCTTCACCAAGTCGGCCGACCTGCCGACCTGGCATCCCGAAGTCGTGGGCTACAAGGTCACCGATACGGCCACCGGCGCCGACCGCGGCGTGTTCTACCTCGACCTGTACCCGCGCGACGGCAAGTACGGCCACTTCGCCAACTTCGGCCCCACCAGCCGCCGCGTGATGCCGGACGGCACGGCGCGGCCCGCGGTCAACACGATCATCGGCAACTGGCCCGCGCCGGCGCCGGGCAAGCCGTCGCTGCTGTCGCACCAGGACGTGCTGGTGTTCTTCCACGAGTTCGGCCACAACGTCGCCGCGCTGTGCGCCGACACGCCGTACGAGACGCTGAACAACGGCTACCGCCAGGACTTCGTCGAGGCGCCGTCGCAGATGCTGGAGAACTTCACCTGGAATCCGGCGATCCTGAGGAAGATCACGTCCGACGCCGTCACGGGCGAGCCGATGCCCGACGCGATGATCGCCAGCCTCAATGCCGGCCGCCACTTCAACCAGGCATGGACGCACCTGGGCACCAACGTGTTCTACGCGCTCGTCGACCAGCGGTACCACTCCTCCGCGCCGCCGGTGGACACCACCGCGGTGTGGGCCGCCACGCGCGCCCGGTACACCGCCGATCCGTTCGTCGCGGGCACCTTGCCGCAGGCCGGCTTCACGCACCTGATGGGTGGATACGAGGGCACGTACTACGGCTATGCGTGGGCCAAGGTGTACGCGATGGACCTGTTCACCGCGTTCCAGAAGGACGGCCTGCAGAACCCGGCGGTGGGACTGCGCTACCGCCGGGACATCCTCGCGCCGGCGCGCCTGCAGGAGCCCGACGTCCTGGTGAAGAAGTTCCTCGGCCGGCCGATGAGTCCCGAGGCGTTCTACGCCGACCTCGGCATCAAGGGCGAGGCGAAGTAGGCCCGGGGGCGCACGGGCATCGCGGCGTCGGCCTCAGCGCGCGACGTCCGGCGCGCGGCACGCACCTCGGGTGTCGGCGTGGCCCATGCTTGCCAATGTCCGCGGCCCCGCCAGGAAGGCGGCGACCGCGCGTTGCGCGCCGCCGGACCGTGGCAGCGTGCGATGCGTCGTGCCGGCGATGACGTGCGGCGACGGGCGGCAGGGCAGGCGATCGCACAGCCGTCGGCTCTGCGCATGCAGGACCGAGTCGTCGTCCTCGGCCAGCAGCACGAGCGTGTCGCCCGCATGCAGCGCGGCGAGCGCGCCGCAGTCGAAGCGCTGCGTGACCAGGCTCGCGCCGACCCGTCCGAACGGCCGCGAGCGCAGCACCGCGGGCACGCTCTCGAACGGCGACATCAGCACCAGGCGCCGCGGCCGCGCCTCGGCGGCGACCGCCAGTGCGACCGCGGTGCCGAGGCTGCGTCCGGCGACCGCGAGTTCCGCGCAGGGCAGGCGTGCGGTGACGACGTCCAGCAGTGCGCGTGCGTCGGCCTTGGCGCGGCGCTCGGAGGCGCGCCCGGTCGAGCCGCCGAAGCCGCGGTAGTTGAACGCGTGGACGGCCCAGCCCGGGTTGAACGACGCCATGTCGGCGGCCCACGCCACGTTCTCGTTGCGGCCGCCGAAATACAGCAGCGCGCCGGCCGCGGGGCCATCGAGCGGCGTCGACGACCAGCCTTCCAGCACGGCGCCGTCGGGCCGGGCCAGCCGATGGGCGTGGACCCGGTAGCGGCCGGCGTGCGGGCCGGGCTGCAGCGGCCGCACCCCGGTCGTCCGGCCGAAGATCAGGCGGCCTTGCAGCGATTCGAGCATGGGACGGCTTGGCGTGTCACGCCGTGATGCTGCCCGGCGGATGCGACGCCTGCGTGAAACCGGGCCGGCGCCGGCGGCGGTTCAGATATGCAACGCATGCCCCAAGGCCCGCAATGCCGCCTCCTGGACGGCCTCGCCCAAGGTCGGATGCGCATGGATCGTGTGCCCGACGTCCTCGAGCCTGGCCCCCATCTCGATCGATTGCGAGAACGCCGCCGCCAGCTCCGACACGCCCTTGCCGACGGCCTGCCAGCCGAGCACCAGGTGGTTGTCCTTGCGCGCCACGACGCGCACGAACCCGTCGGTCGACTCCAGCGTCATCGCCCGCCCGTTGGCCGCGAACGGGAACATGGCGCTGATCACCTCGTGCCCCGCCGCCGTGGCTTGCGCCGCGTCGAGGCCGACGACCACGATCTCCGGGTCGGTGAAGCACACCGCCGGAATCGCGGCCGGCGTGAAGTGGCGGTTCTTGCCGGCGATGATCTCGGCCACCATCTCGCCCTGCGCCATGGCGCGGTGGGCCAGCATCGGCTCGCCGGTGAGGTCGCCGATGGCCCAGACGTTGCGCATCGACGTGCGGCACTGGCCGTCCACCTTCACGGCGCGGCCGTTCATGTCCAGCATCAGCGATTCCAGGCCCCAGCCCGCGGTGTGCGGCTTGCGGCCGACCGCCACCAGGATCTTGTCGGCCGGCAGCTGCAGCGACTCGCCGGCGCCGTCCTTCACGTGCAGCGCGTCGCCGGCCTCGTTCAGGCCGTGCACCACGTGGCCCAGGTGCAGCTGGATGCCGGCCTTGTTGATCGCCGCGAGCACGGGCCTGGTCAGCTCCTCGTCGTACGCGGGCAGGATGCGGTCCATCGCCTCGACCACATGCACCTGCGCGCCCAGCTTGCGATAGGCCATGCCCAGCTCGAGGCCGATGTAGCCGGCGCCGACGACGGCCAGCGTCTTCGGCACCTGCGTGAGCGCGAGCGCGTCGGTCGACGAGATCACGCGGCCGCCGAACTTCATCATCGGCAGTTCGACCGCATCGGAGCCCGCGGCCAGCAGCAGGTGCTCGCACGTGACGCGCATCGTGGGTCCGGCGCTGCCGGCGGGCGTCACGTCGACGGTCTTGCCGTCGACGAGGCGCGCCCAGCCCTTGACGACCTGCACGCCGTTCTTCTTCAACAGCGCGCCGACGCCGCTGGTGAGCTTGGTGACGATGCCGTCCTTCCATTTCATCGTCTTGCCGAGATCGATGGACGGCGACGCCACCTTGATGCCGATCTTCGAGTCGCCCGCCCAGTGGGTGGCCTCCTCGAAGGCCGTGGCCGCGTGGATGATGGCCTTGGACGGGATGCAGCCCACGTTCAGGCAGGTGCCGCCCAGGCTCTCGCCCTCGATCAGCACCGTGGGGATGCCCAGCTGGCCGGCGCGGATGGCCGCGACGTAGCCGCCGGGGCCGCCGCCGATGACGACGAGGGTCGTGTTCTTCGTTTCCATGCGCGCTTACTCCACGAAGAGGGTGGCCGGGGTCTCGAGATAGCCACGAATGACTTGCACGAACTCCGCTGCATGGATGCCGTCGACCACGCGATGGTCGAACGACGACGACAGGTTCATCATCTTGCGCGCGACGACCAGGCCGTCGCGGATCATCGGCCGCTCGACGACGCGGTTCACGCCGACGATGGCCACTTCGGGCGAGTTGATCACCGGCGTCGTGACGATCCCGCCCAGCGCACCGAGGCTGGTGATCGTGATCGTCGAGCCGGTGAGCTCCTCGCGCGCGCTCTTGCCCGTGCGCGCACCCGCGGCCAGGCGTGCGACCTCGGCGGCGGTGGCCCACAGGTCGAGCGTCTCGGCGTGCTGCAGCACCGGCACCATCAGCCCGGCGTCGGTCTGCGTGGCCATGCCCAGGTGCACCGCGCCGTGGCGCGTCACCACGCCGGCCTCGTCGTCGAAGCGCGCGTTCATCTGCGGGAACGCACGCACGGCCAGCACCACGGCGCGCATGATGAACGGCAGCAGCGTGAGCTTGCCGCGCGCTGCACCGTGCTTCTGGTTGAGCTTGCCGCGCAGCGCTTCCAGCTCGGTGACGTCGATCTCCTCGACATAGGTGAAGTGCGGGATGCGGCGCTTGGCGTCCTGCATCTTCTGCGCGATCTTGCGGCGCAGGCCGATGACGGGGACCTGCTCCTCTTCCGAGCGCTGCGCGTAGCGCGTGTCGACCGAACTGGATGCGCCGGTGCCGCCGACCAGGCCGCGCGCGGCGTAGGCCTCGATGTCCTCGTGCGTGATGCGGCCGGCGGTGCCGGTGCCCATCACGTACTGCAGGTCGATGCCCAGATCCCAGGCGTGCGCCCGCACGGCGGGCGAGGCGATGGGCTTGTCGGTGGGCGCGCGGGTGATCCTCTGCGCGCCGGCGGCAGGGGTCTTGGCGGGCGCGGGCTGCGGCGCGGGCGCCGCGGCCCTGGCGACGGGCGCGGGCGCTGGGGCGGGCATGGCCGCGACGGCGGGCGCCGGCGCCTCGGCGGCCTTCGGGGCCGGAGCCGGCGTGGCCGCGGGCGGCGGGGCGGCGGCGTCGCCCTTGAGGTTGCCCGCGCCTTCGACCTCGATGCGGATCAGCTCGGAGCCGACCGCCATGACGTCGCCCACCTTGCCGCCGAGCGCCAGCACCTTGCCGTGCACGGTGTCGCCGACCTTGACGTTCCAGGCGACCAGTTCGACTTCCGCGATGCCTTCGCCGATGTCGGGCATCTTGATGACGTGAATACCCATTCTCTTACTTCTCCATTGCACGCTTGAACGCGGCGCCGACGCGGTCGGGCCCCGGGAAATACGCCCACTCCTGCGCATGCGGGTAGGGGGTATCCCAGCCGGCGACGCGTTCGATGGGGGCTTCCAGGTGGTAGAAGCAGTGCTCCTGGACGAGGGCGGCGAGCTCCGCGCCGAAACCGCTGGTCTTCGTGGCTTCGTGCACCACGACGCAGCGGCCGGTCTTGTTCACGGACCTGACGATCGTGTCGAGGTCGAGCGGCCAGATGCTGCGCAGGTCGATGATCTCGGCATCGATGCCCGTCTCGGCCGCGGCGGCTTCGCTCACGAACACCATCGTGCCGTAGGTCAGCACCGTCAGCTGCGCGCCTTCGCGGTAGACCGAGGCGGCGTCCAGCGGCACCGTGTAGTAGCCTTCCGGCACCTCGCCCAGCTTGTGCTTGGACCACGGCACCACGGGCTTGTCGTGGTGGCCGTCGAACGGGCCGTTGTACAGGCGCTTGGGCTCCAGGAAGATCACCGGGTCGTCGTTCTCGATGCACGAGATCAGCAGGCCCTTGGCGTCGTACG
>JAEKKH010000427.1 GCA_019510465.1 Burkholderiales bacterium | reverse complement strand
AAATCCACAAGGAGTGTTCATGCGTCACTATGAAATCGTTCTGCTGATCCACCCGGATCAGAGCGAACAGGTTCCGGCCATGCTGGAACGCTACAAGGCCCTCGTCACCAACTCCGGTGGCAAGGTGGTCCGACTGGAAGACTGGGGCCGCCGCCAGCTGGCCTACACGATCCAGAAGCTCGCCAAGGCGCACTACATCTGCCTCAACATCGAGTGCGGCAAGGAAGCCCTGGCGGAACTGGAAACCGGTTTCCGCTTCAACGATGCCGTCCTGCGCCACCTCACCGTGCTGCGCGACAAGGCCGACACCGCCCCGTCCGTCATGATGAAGGCCGTGGAGAAGGAAGAAGCCCGCAAGTCGGCATCGTCGCAGGAGGCGACGGCCTGAAGGCAGACACCGCGTCACGCCGCTGAGCAGCGATGAATCGCCTGATTCTCTCTGCGGAGCTGGTGGAACGCGGTGCGACCCGGTACACCCCGGCCGGACTTCCAGCGCTCGACCTGAGCCTGAAGCACGAATCCGAGGTGTTCGAAGACAAGCAGCCGCGCAAGGTCGTCCTGACGATACGCGCGGTGGCGATCGGCGAGATCACGCGCAAGGTCGCGACCCTTCCCCTGGGACAGGTCGCCAGCTACGCCGGATTCCTCGCTCCCTCGCGAAACGCGAAGGGCCTTGTCTTCCATGTCACCGAGGTCGACGCCTGACTGCCCGTCACCCCTTCCAATCGTTCGGAACACATTTCAGAGGTCATCAACATGCCCCCGCCGAAGTCTCGTTTTTCCAAGGACAAGCGTCCGAAGCGCAACCAGCAATCGCTGCTGTTCCGCCGCAAGCGCTTCTGCCGCTTCACCGTCGCCAAGGTCGAGCACATCGACTACAAGGATGTCGACACCCTGCGCGATTTCGTGGGTGAGAACGGCAAGATCACGCCGGCTCGCCTGACCGGCACGCGCGCGTTCTACCAGCGCCAGCTGACCACGGCCATCAAGCGCGCCCGCTTCCTGGCGCTGCTGCCGTACAGCGATCAACACAAGGTCTGAGGAGAAACGACCCATGCAAATCATCCTGCTGGAAAAGGTCGCCAACCTCGGTAACCTGGGCGACGTCGTCAAGGTCAAGGACGGCTACGCGCGCAACTTCCTGATCCCGAGCCGCGTGGCGCGCCGCGCCACCGCGGCCGCGATCAAGGAATTCGAGGATCGCCGCGCCGAGCTGGAAAAGGCCGCCGCCGAGAAGCTGTCCACCGCGCAGGCGTTCGGCGAGAAGCTGGCCGGCAAGACCGTGCGCATCTCGCAGAAGGCCGGCGTCGACGGCCGCCTGTTCGGCTCGGTCACCAACGCCGACATCGCCGAAGCGCTGACCAAGAACGGCTACGAAGTCGCCAAGTCGCAAGTGCGCCTGCCCAATGGTCCGCTGAAGACCGTCGGCGAGCACGCCGTCTCGATCGCCGCCCACACCGACGTCGTCGTCGACGTGACGGTGCAGGTCGTCGCCGAGCAAGACTGAAG
>JAEKKH010000426.1 GCA_019510465.1 Burkholderiales bacterium | reverse complement strand
AGGACGTTCGGGTAGTCGAGCGTGTAGTCCGCCCGCTCCTGCATGAGCATGGCGAGCAGGTTGCTGCCGTAGTCGCCGCCGAACACGCGTTGCACCTGCGGGCCGGTGGGCTGGGCGTTGATCAGTGCGTCAAGCGCCGCGCCGTAGCTGCGCCCCTGGTTCAGCACGCCACGCAGCGCGCCGTCACTCAGCAGGGCCTCGAGGTCGACGGCACCGCGCGCATCCAGCGGCAAGGCGGCGCGTCGGTCCTGGCGCACGATGAGCTGGGGTGGCGGCACCAGCCAGGTGTCGGTGAAATAGGCCAGGCGCTCGCGCTCGGGCGTGCGTGCGGCACCGGCGTGGCAGGCCCGCCGGCCCTCACGGATGAGTGTCCAGCTGCGCTCGGCATTCGCCACCATGGGCCTGAGGGTCACACCCGGCAGCCGTGCCTGCAACCAATGCGTCAGCTCATCGGCCGGGTGGCGCATCACATCGCCGTCGGGAACGGCCATCGTGTTGCTGACCAACCAGAGGATCGAGTCGACCGCGGGCGGCGCTTCGGCGGCCCGCGCCGGGCCCACCGCCAACGCCAGCGCCAGGCCGGCCGCCATGGCACGCATGCGGCGAGGCCTCAGCTCGCCAGCACGGCCGCCATCGCCTCGGCCGTGGCCTCGACGTTGCGGGTGTTCAGGCCGGCCACGCACATGCGGCCCGAGCGCAGGATGTAGACGCCGAACTCGGTCTTCAGCCGCTCGGCCTGCTCGGCGCTCAGGCCCGTGTAGCTGAACATGCCGCGCTGGGTCAGGAAGTAGCCGAAGTCGCGGCCCGGCAACTTGGCCGCGAGCACGTCGTGCAGTTGGCGGCGCATGGCCTGGATGCGGCCGCGCATGTCGGCCACCTCGGCCTCCCACATCGCGCGCAGCTTGGTGTCGGTCAGCACCTTGGCGACGATCTGGCCGCCATGCATCGGCGGGTTGGAGTAGTTGCGGCGGATCATGAACTTCATCTGCCCGAGCACGCGCGCGGCCTGGTCGGCGTCGGGGCAGACGACGCTCAGGCCCCCGCAGCGCTCGCCGTACAGGCTCATGCTCTTGGAGAAGCTGTTGGCGATCAGGAAGGCGAGGCCTTCGTCGGCCAGCAGGCGTGGCGCGAAGGCGTCCTCGACGATGCCGTCGCCATAGCCCTGGTAGGCCAGGTCCAGGAAGGGCAGCAACTGGCGCTCGCGGATGACGGGCACCAGGGCCCGCCACTGGTCCTGCGTCAGGTCGACGCCGGTGGGGTTGTGACAGCAGGCGTGCATGACGACGACGCTGCGCGTGGGCAAGGCCTTGAAGCAGGCGAGCAACTCGTCAAAGCGCAGGCCACCGGTGGCCGGGTCGTAGTAGGGGTAGGTCTCGCAGCTGTGGCCCGAGCCCTCGAAGACGGCGCGGTGGTTGTCCCAGGTCGGGTCGGACAGGTAGATCTTGCTGTCCGGGAAATAGCGCTTGAGCAGGTCGGCGCCGACCTTGAGGCCGCCGCTGGAGCCGACGCC
>JAEKKH010000036.1 GCA_019510465.1 Burkholderiales bacterium | reverse complement strand
GTCGACAGCCGACCACAGCCCCTCCCGAAACCAGGCCTTCAAGAGCCGACTTCGCCTGGGACTCGTTCAAGACCGCGGCCAGCGCCGCTCATGTCGGCTTTCGACGGCGTCACGCGCCGGCATGACCGAAGCGCTTCGAAAGCCGTCCTCCCCGACTCGCCTCGTCAATGCCACTCGCCGGCTCGAAACGGTGATGGCCACGGCCACCTCTGCGGGCCGCCCGGGACTTCCGCCGTCGCCGTTCAGAAGTCGTACACGTGCTCGACCTGCAGTGAGGGGTTGCGGTCGACGTCGCGCAGCAGCGTGCCCAGGCGCGCGACCGGAAGCGCGAGGACGCTGCGCTTGCGGCCGGGCAGGGTCAGGACGGGTTGTTCGAACAGGACGCGCGCGGGCGCCGCGGGACGCCAGTCCGCCGGGACGAGCAGGCTCACCAGCACCTCGCCGTCGTTGCCGGCGATCTCGCGGAAGTCGGCGTGGTTGTCGGCGAGCCAGCGCGAATAGGCGGTGAAGGCCTCGTAGCGCGGGAGGGTGGCGAGCGTCTCGTGGCCGCTGGTCTGCAGCACGACGAGCTCGGGGTGGCCGGCCGGGTCGTGCGGGGGCGGAGACGTCAGCACCACGGCCGTCACGGGCCTGGGCGCGTCGTAGATCGAGCGGGTGGCCAGCTTGATCAGCTGGCCGTAGCCGCTCTTGACCAGCAGTTCGGTGGTGAGCAGGAAGCGGCGCTCCCAACGGCGCACGAGGTTGGCGCCGTGGGTGGGCACGTCCGACCACAAGGCCTTCAGCTCGGCGCCGAAGTCGAACAGGTACCAGGGGTCGACGCGGATGAAGTCGACGTAGCGCTGGGCGTAGGCCGCTGCGAAGCGCTCCTCGGGCACCGGCTCGTGGCCGGACACCGTGGCCTCGGCGAGCCGGCCGATCGTGTGCTCGTAGACGCCCTTGAGCGAGTACTCGAGCGTCGTGCTGCCGCCGATGACGCAGATCATCAGGTGGTAGCCGCCGTTGAACGGGAAGCGCGAGACCTCGTGCGTCACGGCGCCATAGGCCTGCCAGAACTGGCCGATGTGCGCGAACAGCGGGAACGCGCTGACGCGCTCGCCACCGGCCAGGTAGTGCGCGTACTCGGCCGGGCTGTGCACCAGGAACCATTCCGGGAAGGTCAGGAAGGTCTGGTCGGGCGGGCGGCGGTGCTCGGGCGGTGCGGTGAGGGGACCGGACGCGGCGAGTGCCGGCGCCACGCCCGCGGTCGGCTCCGTCGCCAGCTTGAGGCCGGCGGCGCTCACGTGCGTGCCGGCCCCCGCGAGCGCGCAGGCGCCCACGAGCGCGAGCGCGAGCGCGCGGGCGAACGCCCATGCGCGTGACGCGAGGACGCGCGCGAGCGCTCCGGCGCGCGTCACGCGGACACCGCCGCAGCGGCCGTACGAGTGCCCGCCACGCCGTCGGCCCGGCGCACGAAGCACAGCAGCGTGTTGTCGGTCGGATCGTTGTCCTGCAGGATGCGGTGGCCCGAGTCGTCGAAGCCGGCCTCGTCCAGGCGCTGCACCCACGTGGCCACCGGCTCGAAGAAGCGCAGTTCGGCGGCGTTGGTCTCCCAGGTCTCGGCCAGGCCCGCGTTGAAGACGGTGTGGGCCAGCGAGACGATGGCGCGCAGGTTCTCGTCGCGCACGTCGTGGTCGCGCACGATGAACACGCCGCCCGGGCGCAGCACGCGCCGGATCGACGCGAGAAAGGGGCCGAGCTTGTCCACCGTCATGTGGTGCAGGCCGACGTAGCAGCCGACGAGATCCAGGCTCTGGTCGGCGATGGCGTCCGGCAGCGGTGCGTAGTCGTCCAGCGGCAGCGGCGTGCCCAGCCTGGCGAGTTGGCCGCGTTCCATGATGTCGGGCGGCGAGAACGACTGCGGGCGCTCGTCGATGAACCAGGTCGGCCCCTTGATCTGCAGCGCCGCCGCCAGGCCCCGGAAGTAGCGGCCCTTGGAACCGATCTCGGCATAGCCCGTGAACTCGCGGCGCGGGCCCAGCGCCTGCAGCGTCTGGCGCGTCATCTCCTGCTTCTGCCTGACCAGCGAGGGCAGGGCGTGCGTGAGGTCGGCCAGCAGCGGCTTGACGCTGCCGAACTCGCTCTGCACGTGCCGGTAGACGCTCTCCTCGTCGCGATGCAGCTGGCAGGCCTGGCGGATCAGGTGGTGCAGGCGATCCTCCGGCACCGTGCGGAACACCGCCTGCAGGAAGCGGTAGAAGTCGTCCGACAGGTGGACGTCGCCGAACACCTGGTGGAATTCGCTGCTGAAGCGCGGCGCCGGCGCGGGCTGGGCGCGCTCGAGCCACGCGCGGTAGTACTTGTCCCACAGCACATTGGTGAAGCGGAAATGCGGATCCATCTCCCACTTGAACGCGAAGAAGTCGGCGGCCTGCGGATACGCGCGGTGGAACTGCTCGACGGTGGCGTGCGGCTGGTAGGGCAGGTAGAAGCTGCCGCCCACCGAGGTGACGGCGTCGATCAGCTCGCGCGTCCACACCCCGACGCGGTTGCGCGCGTTCTCGCGGGTTCGCTGCTTGTGGTACAGCACGAAGGCGAAGGTCTCGACCGGCGCCCACGCGAGCGCGGTGTGCTCGTCGGGCATCGCGTGGCGGATCGACACGTTGATCGCGTTGACGCGGTGGCGCCGCAGGATCGTGGCCATCAGCGGCACGAACGCCTCGAGCTTGTCGACCGGCACGAAGTACTCCTGCAGCACGTACGTGCGGTGCTCGCGCGCCGGCGGCTCGAGTTCGGCGACGTCGTAGCCGGCCTCGTAGTTGCGCCAATGCACCGCCTTGCGCAAGTACAGCAGCGGGTCGATCAGGCGTTCGCGGCGCTCCTTGCCGAACGGCGTCTCGGAAATGGCCCACATGAAATACTGGTGCAGCGGATAGGACTTGCGCAGCGGCTGCAGGCGCGTGGCCGTGGTGGCCGGCTCGTCGGTCTCGACCCAGGTCACCGATCGCAGCGTCGAGAAGTGCGGCGCATACAGGTCGGCGTTGTGGAACACCGCCTTCGGGTTGTTGCGCACCGTGTTCTTGAAGTGCGCCCAGTACTCGGACAGCGGCATCACGGCGTGCGTGCGCTTCACGCGCTTGTTCTCCGCGAGATCGAGCTCCACCTCGCACACGACGCCCAGCGCGCCGTAGCCGCCGATCGCGCCGAAGAAGATCTCGGGGTGGTGCTGGCGGTCGCAGTCCATCACGGTGCCGTCGTGCAGGACGATGCGCAGGTTGCGCACCGACAGCACGAGCGGCCCCAGCCCCACGTAGCGGCCGTGGCAGTTCACGCTCAATGCGCCGCCGACCGTGAAGTTGGCGTACGTCTGCATGATCTTGACCGATAGGTCGTGCGGGTCGATGAACTTCTGGATGTCGCACCAGCGCGTGCCGGCCTGCACGCGGATCGTCCGGTCGCCCGGCGAGAACGACAGGATGCGGTTCATCGAGCGCATGTCGAAGTGCAGGCTGCCCGGGCTGGCCGTCTGGCCGCCCATGCTGAAGCGGCCGCCGCCGATCGACACCGGACCGCTGGTGCGGCGCAACGCTTCCTGCACGTCCTCGACCGAGGTCGGCGCGACGATGGCCATCACGCGCACCGGATTGAGCTGCGTGACGTCGTTGACGATGTGGTGGTCGGTCGTGGGCGTCATGACACGGTGCGGTAGTCGAGGACGATGCCGGGACGCGCGCCGAAACGGGCGGCGGCGTCGCGCGGGCCGAGGAAGGCGCAGTCGGCGATCAGGGCCAGCGCGCCGAGCACGGGTACGGCGGCCAGCAGCAGCCACCAGGCGGAGCGGCCACGGTCATGCAGGCGGCGGCCCCAGGTGGAGACGAGGAACAAGGTGGTGAGCGCCGCGGCGCCGAGGCCCGCGGCCGGCCCGACCTGCGAGTCGGCGGCGATGCACACGAACAGGCAGGCCGGCAGCGCCAGCGCGTTGCGCAGCCAGAAGCCACGACGGCCGAGGCGGCCCGCGGTCGACAACTCGTTCCAGGCGTTCATCCGCTCCCCCTTTTGGCGTTCGATTCTATGCAGGCTCGAACGCGGGAGGGCAGGCCGAACCGGCCTGTTTACCCTGAAGGCACGCCCTATCCGGGTCGCTGGTCGGTCGACGGCTTCTGCCAGAGGTTGATGCCGCCCTCGACCGCGTGCTGGTCGATCGCGATCAGTTCGTCCGGCGAGAAGTCGAGGCGCTTCATGGCGCCGGCGAGCTCGACGATCTGGTCGGCATGGCTGGCGCCGACCAGCGCGGAGGTGACGCGCGGGTCGCGCAGCACCCAGGCCGTGGCCATCTGGGCGAGCGTCTGGCCGCGGCTGCGGGCGATGTCGTTCAGCGCCCGCACGTGCGCCAGGTTTCGCGCGTTGAGGTGCTCCGGCTTGAGCGAGCCGCCGCCCTCGCGCCTCATGCGCGAGTTCTCGGGTACGCCGTCCAGGTATTTGTCGGTGAGCAGGCCCTGCGCCAGCGCGCTGAACGCGATGCAGCCGGCGCCGGTGTCGTCCAGCGCGTCGAGCAGCTCGTCCTCGATCCAGCGGTTGAGCATGCTGTACGACGGCTGGTGGATCAGCAGCGGCACGCCCATGCGTTGCAGGATCGCCGCCGCCTCGCGCGTCTTGCCGGCGGAGTAGCTGCTGATGCCGACGTAGAGCGCCTTGCCCTGTTGCACCGCGCTGGCGAGCGCGCCCATGGTCTCTTCCAGCGGCGTGTCGGGGTCGAAGCGGTGCGAGTAGAAGATGTCGACGTAATCCAGCCCCAGGCGCGTCAGGCTCTGGTCGAGGCTTGCGAGCACGTACTTGCGCGAGCCGCCGCCCTGTCCGTACGGACCGGGCCACATGTCCCAGCCGGCCTTGCTCGAGATCAGCAGTTCGTCGCGATAGGGGCGGAAGTCGCGCCGCAGGTGCTCGCCGAAGTTGATCTCGGCGCTGCCGTAGGGCGGCCCGTAGTTGTTGGCGAGGTCGAAGTGGGTGATGCCGTGGTCGAAGGCCGTGCGCAGCATCTGGCGCTGCGAGGCCTGCGACGTGGTGTCGCCGAAGTTGTGCCACAGGCCCAACGAGATCGCGGGCAGCTTCAGGCCGCTGCGCCCGCAACTCCGGTAGGGCATGCGGCCGTCGTAGCGGTGGGTTTCGGCGGCGTAGGTCATGGCGTGTCCGGGGCGGTGGGAGTGCCGGATTCTGTTCCGCCTCGGCGGATCGCAGGCCCTTCAGTCGAGCGCCTGCGATGCCGGGATGGATATCAGTCGTCGATGCGCGTGACCTTGGTGCCTTCGAGCGTGGCCCCCGCCATGATGCCGGCGTTGGTCATCACGAAGGCCAGCGTCGGGGCACGCGCGGCGTTGGCGTCGATCTGGCCATTCGCGCCGACGGTCAGCAGCGCGACCGAGGCGTCGACGCCGCCCGACCAGCCGTGGCCCGCCTTGAAGCGTTCCAGCGCGTCCTCGGTCATGAACAGGAACACGAGCGCGCGCGACTGCGCGCCGATCTGCCAGCCGACCGAGCCGGTGGTGGTGCGGTAGTAGCCGTCGATCCGGCCGTGCTCGCGCAACTCGCCCTCGCCATACGCGCCGCCGATCACCAGGCCCGCCGAGATCACGCGCGGGAATACCAGCACGCCGCGCGCCTTGGAGACCAGCTCGCGGGTGCCGGGGTTGGCGGCGTACAGGCGTTCGAGCGTCTCCTGGTAGCTGGCGTCGACCGCATGGCGCGATTCGGCGGTGCTCGGGTGGTCGTCCGCGCCGGGCTTGGTGACGCTGGCGGTGGTGGAACAGCCGGCGAGCGCGGCGGCGCAGGCGAGCGCGGCGAGGGAGAACGGGCGGGCGGTGGTCATGGTCGGTTCCTTGTGCGTTGCGGCGCCGGATCGCGCCGGCCGCCGGACCGCCGGCATGGCGGTTTTGCGGTTTCCTCGGCAATCGGAGTGCCGGGCAGTCGTTCAGCGCGGCCGCCGCCCCCTCAGGGCGCGGAGGGCGACGGCGTGGTGGCATCGGGGGCCGCCGCGGGCGCCGCCATGCCGTCCGAGACCACCGACGCCTGGGCCGGCACCACGGCCGCCGGCTGGCCCGCCGCCGCGACGACGGTGGGCACCACCTGGGCGACGCCGGCCGGCGCGTCCGCGTCGTCGACGGGACGCGCGCGCACCAGGTAGTCGATCATCCAGGCGACGGTGGTCTGGTCCCGCTCGAAGTAATGGGTGTGCGCGCCCAGGCCCAGGCAGACCTCGACTTCGCGCGCCGCGTCCAGCACCGTGTCGACGGGCGGCATCGGGTCGAAGCCGGTGTACGCGTCGGCTCGGCCGAGCGGGTCGGCGTCCAGCGTGTCGACCATCGGGTGCCGCAGCGCGGCCTCGTCGCCGGCGTGGCTCCAGAGCCAGCGCCCGACGTAGTCGCCGCTGCAGAACGCGTTCATCCAGCGCTGCACGCCGACGTCGGCCGCGCGCGGGCCGAACATGGCGCCGTTGCGCGCCAGCACCCAGCCGTAGAGCCCCGGGAAGCGCGCCGCATAGAGCTGGCGCAGCGGGCAGCCCAGCGTCAGCAGGTTGACCGGGGGCAGCGGGTCGCCGTGCACGAGGGGCGTGTCGCCGGGCCACGGCGCGGCCTGGTCGCGGCTGGACAGGAAGCGCAGCAGCTCCGAGCTGATGACGGTGCCCTGGCTGTGCGAGACGATGACGATGCGGTCGTAGCCGCGCGAGCGCACGTGCGCCAGCAGCGCGACGTAGCGCGAGAAGATGTGGGCGCGCGGGATGTCGGTGCGCGGGAACTCGCGGAAATGGTTGTCGACGTCCATCGCGACGTCCAGCGGGCCGCGCAGGGACGGCAGGCGCCGCGACAAGGTCCCGCCCAGCACCGACAGCGCGACGCCGATGCCCGCGGCGCTGAAGACCAGCGCCTGCAGCGGCGCGAACAGGGTCCGCGTCGCGCCGGAGGCCCGCGTCTGCAGGCCGCCGATCCAGCCCATCGCTTCGGTCAGGCCGGCGGCGGCGATCCAGGCCGCCACCTTGTCGTGGTCCCAGACGGTGGACAGGAACACGAGCGTGATGCCCGCGCTCAGCACGACGCCGAACGCCGTGACGACGGCCACGGCCAGGTCGAGGCGGCGGTAGCCCGCCGTGAGCCAGCGGCCCAGCTCGCGTGCGCGCTGCGCCTGCGCCGCGAGCGGCATGCGGCGGTCGGGGCCGGCCTCGCGCGACCGCGCGGCACCTTGCCGTTTGCGGCGCCGGTCGAGTTCCTGCCGGTGCGCATCGCGGCGGGCGTCGACGATCAGCTTGAGCTCCGCGAGCACGCTGGGCGTGAACATGACCACCAGGTAGGCCACCAGCAGCATCAGCAAGGTGGCGAGCACCGAGAAGGCACTCGTGGAGTTCGCGTAGCGGTCGTACAGCACCGTGCTGGCCGTGGGCATCGGCGCCGCGGCGGCCTCACGCGCGGCATTGCGGCCCTGCCACATGCAGGCGTTGGGGCCGGCCGTCGACGCCGGCAGCGGATCGCCCGGGACCGGCGCATGGGCGAACATGCAGGGCTGGTAGGCGACGCCGTCGACGGACTGGCTCAGCACGTTGTTGCCGAGCGCCCAGAGCGTCATCGTCACGACCAGGAACATGCCCATCGACACCGTGATCCCCAGCCGCCCCGTGGCCACGCTGGCGCGCGAGGCGTAGCCTGGCTCGAGCCGCGCGACCTGCCCCGCGACGAACCACGCCAGCAGCAGCGGCCCGACGACGATCCACCACCACTTGATGGCCAGCAGCACCGTCTCGGTGGTGAAGAGGACGGCATGGACCCACACCTCGCGCCACTGCTCGGAGTCGAGCGTGGGCATCTCGTGGATGGCGCTGGCCACCATCAGCAGCGCCGAGGCGGCCCACATCCAGCTGCCCGCGGCGTGCACCAGCGGGAAGCGGTCGTCGGCGATGCGCAGCATCGACTGGTTGGCCAGCGTCAGCAGCACGAGGAAGGTGCTGGCCGTGAGCCATTGCAGCAGGCCGGGGCCGGAGACCACGCCGGCCACGATCGCGGCGACGGCCAGCGCCATCAGCGCGATCGGCGCCGCGGCCTGCGTCCACCTGCCGTCGCCGCGGCGATACAGCAGGCGCAGGCCGGCCAGCACGATCAACGCGCCGGCGATGCCCATGTGCAGCCAGGTCTGGTGCGTCCTGGCGGCGTCGCGCGCCGCGGCGTCGTGAGTGATCTCGGGCGCGAGGCCCGACGTGAAGCCCAGCAGCACCAGCAGCACGCCCAGCAGCGCGAGCTGGGTGAACAGCAGCGCCAGGCCGTTGACGAACAGCCAGTCGAGCGCGATCTGCAGCCAGGCGAGCACGCTCCAGGCCCGCGCGTAGGTGCGCGCCCAGGGCGCGCGCGGGTCGCGCGCGCGCCGGAGCTGTCCGCTCATCTCGTCGACCGTGCCGCGGCCGAGCTTGGACAGGCGGAAGACGAGCGTGAACAGCTCCGAGACGATGCGTGGCATCGAGCCGGACAGCCGCGACAGGTCCGCCCAGTACATCTCGTAGACGTCGACGTCGGCGGTCTTCGTGTCGACGCCCGCGCGCAGCTGCTCGGGGCCGACGCCGTGCCGCTGCAGCGCGGTGCAGGCGGTGTCGTAGGTCTCGGGCGTCGCGCCGTTGCGCAGGTGCTTGGACAGCAGGTAGTTCGTGAGCGCGATGCCGCGGTCCTTGTCGACCACCGGCACGCCGAGTTCGGCCTGGGCCGCCGCCGCACCGGGCGCGCGCGGCGGCGCGGCGGCGGGCGTGTCCTCGGCCCAGCCGTGGCGGTGGAAGTCGGAGCGCAGCGACTGGCGGAAGGACTTGGCCACCGTCCGGTCCTCGCTGCTGGGCGTGGCCTGCGACTCGCGTTCGATCTCCGGCGCGGCGCCGGCCTGCGGCGCCAGCGGCGGAACGTGCAACGCCAGTTCCTCGCTGGACGACGACGTGTAGCAGGTGCCGTCCGGGGCGGACGACACCAGCAATTCGACGACGGCGCGCGCCGTGTCGCCCGGCTGCTGGTCGGCCACGCCGTGGACGGCGATGACGGCGACGCGGGGAGTGGTCAAGGCGGGTCTCCTCGGTGCGCCGCCCACCGGCGCCGGGCCACGTTAGTGGAGACGGCGCGAGAGCGTCAAGCCGAGGCGCTCCCATGAGCAGGGGACGCGCCGCCTGGCGCGCGGACGGCCGGCGGTGGGCGCCGCGCCGGGGCGTCGAGCTGCTAGGATGCAGGTACGTAGGTACAAGCGGGGCGCCGCCATGAAGCTTCTCACGAGCCGCGAGTTCAACCGCGACGTCAGCCAGGCCAAGCGCGCGGCGCGCATCGAGCCGGTGCTCATCACCGACCGTGGCCAGCCCACGCACGTCCTGATGAGCATCGCGGACTTCCGCCGTTTCTCCGGCGAGAGCGAGAACATCGTCGAGATCCTCGCGATGCCCGAGCCGGTGGAACTGGAATCCGGCGACCTGTCCGACGGCGCGTGGGATCACCGCGAGAGGATCGAATGATGTTCCTGCTCGACACCGGCGTCGTGCTGGAGCTGCGCAAGGCGCGGGCAGGGCAGTCCGACCCGGGCCTGGCCGCCTGGGCGGCCGGCATCGCGCGCCAGAAGCTGTTCATCTCGGCATTGAACCTGCTGGAGATCGAGAGCGCCGCGGCGCGCCTGGGCCGCAAGGACCGCGCCGCGGGACTGGTGGTGCGGCAGTGGATCGACAACCACGTGATGCCCGCCTTCGAGGGCCGCATCCTGCCCGTCGACGCCGCCATCGTGCGGCGGCGCGCCCAGCTGCCGTACGCCAACACGCGCGACGGCCTGCTGGCCGCCACGGCGCTGGAGCACGGCCTGACGCTGGTCACGCGCAAGGTGGCCGCGTTCCGCGCCGGGCGCGTGAAGCTGCTCAACCCGTCGGGCGTGCCGCTGCAGCCGGCGGCCGAGGACGAGGAGGACTGGGGCCAGGCCACGCAGGCCGGCCACCAGTGGCTCAAGAACCTGTACGTGAGGGCGTGAGCGTGAACGCGCAACCGCAGGCGCACAAGCGCCGCATCCTCATCGTGGGCGGCGGCACCGCCGGCTGGCTGACGGCGGCCTACCTGGCGCGCCACCTCGTGCTGTCGGAGCGCAGCCACCTGGAAGTCACGGTGCTGGAGTCGCCCGACATCGGCCCGATCGGCGTCGGCGAGGGCACGTTCCCGACGATCCGGTCGACGCTGCAGTTCCTGGGCATCGACGAGCGCCGCTTCATCCGCGAGACGGCGGCCACCTTCAAGCAGGGCATCCGCTTCGTCGACTGGGCGCTGCCCGGCCAGGAGTTCCTGCATCCGTTCGAGGCGCCGTTCTACACCGAAGGCACGAGCCTGGTGCCGTACTGGCTGCTGCAGGACGAGGCCACGCGGGTGCCGTTCGCGCAGGCCGTGACCCTGCAGGCGCGCGTGGCCGCCGCGCAGCGCGCGCCCAAGCGCGCGCACGAGGCCGCCTACGCGGGGCCGCTGAACTACGCCTACCACTTCGACGCGCTGAAGCTGGCCCGGCTGCTGGCCGACCGGGCGCGCGAGCTGGGCGTGCAGCACGTCGAGGCGACGCTGTCGGCCGTCTCGCGCGACGAACGTGGCGCGATCGAGCACGTCGACACGCTGCAGCACGGCCGCTTCCAGGCCGACCTCTACATCGACTGCACGGGCTTTCGCGCCGAACTGATCGGCCATGCGCCGGGCGCGGGCTTCCACTCGGTGCGCCACCACCTGTTCGCCGATCGCGCCCTCACGTGCAAGCTGCCCGCCGGGCGCGCCGACGCGGCGATGGAGAGCTGCACGATCGCCAGCGCGCACGAGGCCGGCTGGACGTGGGAGATCGGCCTGAACGGCTCGCGCGGCATCGGCTGCGTCTACTCCAGCGACCACATGACGGACGACCGCGCCGCGCAGATCCTGCGCGGCTACGTCGGGCCCGGCCACGCCGAGATCGCCACGCGCCGCATCCCGTTCGCGGCCGGCTGGCGCGAGAAGCAGTGGGTGCGCAACTGCGTGGCGGTCGGCCTGTCGGCGGGCTTTCTCGAGCCGCTGGAGGCCACGGGGCTGGTGCTGATCGAGGCGGCGGTCGGCATGATCGCGGAGATGTTCCCGCACGGCGGCCCGATCGAGGCGCCGGCGCGCCGCTTCAACGAGTTGATGAACGCGCGCTTCGAGAACATCGTCAACTTCCTGAAGCTCCACTACTGCCTGAGCCGGCGCGACGAGCCGTTCTGGCGCGACAACGCCCAGCGGTCGTCCATCCCCGCGCAGCTGGCCGAATTCCTCGAGCAGTGGAAGTACCGGCCGCCCGGTCGCTACGACTTCCTGCTGGACACCGAGACATTCGCGTTCTTCAACTACCAGTACATCCTGTACGGCATGGGGTATCGCACCGACATGGCGGCCGCGCGCGCCGATTTCACCCAGGTGGACGAGGCCGAGCGCCTGTTCGCCAAGATCCGCCGCTTCGGCGATCGCGCCCTGGCGGACCTGCCGGACCACGGCGCGTTGATCCGGCAGATCAATGGCGCGACGGAGCGCGTGGCGGGTTAGGGCCCGCGGCGGTGCAAGGTCCGTCCGGGCATGCGGACGGCGCTGCCGCCGCGGTGCGCCAGGCTACGCCGCGCCTCGCGCCATCACCTCCGCCACCGATACCAGGCGCCGCCCGTTCAAGTCCCACAGGACGTGCTTGAGCGCGCCGGGGATCTCGAACAGCCCCACGCGCCGGACGCTCGCGAACAAGGCCGCGTGCTCCTCGTGGCAGGCGGCCAGCCGATAGTTCGGGACGCTGGCGCACAGGTGGTGCACGTGGTGATAGGCCGCGTCGGCGGTGATCCAGTTGATCCAGCGCGGCAGGACCAGGAAGCTCGTGCCGTGGAGCGCGGCCTCGTCGCGGCACCAGCCCTCGTCGGCGCTCGCATAGGCGTGCTCGAAGTTGTGCTGCACCGTGAACAGGATGAGGCCGTAGCCACCGGCCAGCGATCCGCTGACCACGTAGCACAGGAAGAAGGGCAGGGGATCGACCGCCCAGGCCATCAAGCCCCAGCCTGCGAGCAGGGCCAGGTTGTTCCAGGTCATGTGACGGTAGTGCGCCGGCGTCACGCCCCTGGGCGGCGTGGCGCCGGCAGGCGCTGGGTTGTCGTCCGCGCGTGCGAAGCGACGGCGCAGCAACTGCCAGGTGGCGCGCAGCCAGGTGATGCGCGGATTGACCAGGAAATAGAGACACCCGGCGATCGGCGCCATCAGGATGTCGCGCGTGAGGCGATAGCGGCGCCTTTGCCCGGCGTCCATCTCGAGATAGTCGCTCACGCAGGCCACGTTGAGCGGCCCGCGATACCTCGCCCAGTTGCCGTTGGTGACGTGGTGATAGCGATGGTTCTCTGCCCAGACCGGTTGCGGTATCCCGGCCAGCACGCCCAGCAGGAAGCCGCCGGCGCGGTTCAGCGACTTGCTGCGGAACAGGCTGTGATGGCCGCAATCGTGCATCAGCACGAAACCGCGCAGGAGAAACAGGCTGAGACACCAGGTTGCCGCGGCCGCCAGCCACGGCGAGCCGGGCGAGGCGCTTGCGATGGCGATCCAGAGTGCGGCGATCGGTGCGACAACCGACAGCAATTGCAGTGATCCGCGGACATCGCTCGGGGTAGCGTAGCGATCGACGATGGCGCGCTTGTGCGCCTGCCACTGGGCCTGGGAGAGCATGAAGGCCCTTGGATTCGATTGAGCAGGCCGTACTATCCCATGTCCGGCGGGATCCCGCATCCGGGTTGAACACCCTCCGGCAGGCCGCCGGCGTGCAAAGCTGCTCGGTTCAGACCACCGAATCCCAGGGCGCCGACAAGCGCAGCGCGCCGTGGATGATGCCCACCATCGAATAGGTCTGCGGGAAGTTGCCCCACAGCTCGCCGGTGTCGGGATTCATGTCCTCGCTGAGGATGCCCATCGGGTTGCGCCGCTCGAGCAGCGCCTCGAACGCCTCGCGCGCCTCGTCGCGCCGGCCGATGCGCGCCAGCGCGTCGACGCGCCAGAACGAGCAGATGTTGAAGGTCGTCTCGGGGCGGCCGAAGTCGTCGGCGGCCTCGTAGCGGCGCATGAAGTGACCGTCGCACAGCGTGCATTCCATCGCCTCGACGGTGCTGATGAAGCGCGGGTCGTTGGGCGGCAGGAAGCCGACCTCGCCCATCAGCAGCACGCTCGCGTCGAGCTCGCTGCCGCCGAAGCTCTCGACATAGGCCTGGCGCTTGTCGTTCCACGCGAACTGCAGGATCTTGCCGCGGATCACGTCGGCGCGCTCGCGCCAGAACGCCGCGCGCTCGGGCATGCCGACGCGGCGCGCGATGTGCGCGAGGCGGTCGCACGCCGCCCAGCACATCAGCGACGACGAGGTGTGGATGCGGGCGCGGGTGCGCAACTCCCAGATGCCGGCGTCGGGCTGGTCGTGCAGGCGCCAGGCCTGCTCGCCCATGGTCTCGAGCGCGGCGAAGTCGGAGGCGTCTCCGCGGCGGAACAGGCGATGGTCGTGGAACGACTGCGCCGAGGCGAGGATGATGTTGCCGTAGGTATCGTGCTGGAAGTGCTCGTGCGCCTGGTTGCCGATGCGCACCGGCCCCATGCCGCGGTAGCCGCTCGCGTGCGGAACGAAGGACTCCGCCAGGTCGCGCTCCAGGCCGATGCCGTACAGCGGCTGCACGTGGCCCGAGCCGGCTTCCTTGTGCAGCACGTTGGTGAGCCAGCCGAGGTACTTCTCCATCGTGCCGACCTCGGCCAGGCCGTTGAGCGCGCGCACCACGAAGAAGGCGTCGCGCAGCCAGCAGAAGCGGTAGTCCCAGTTGCGCCCGCTGTGCGGCGCCTCGGGCAGGCTCGTCGTCATCGCGGCGACGATCGCGCCCGTCTCCTCGTACTGGCACAGCTTGAGCGTGATGGCGGCGCGGATGACGGCGTCCTGGTACTCGAGCGGCAGGGCCAGCCGGTGCGTCCAGTGGCGCCAGTGCAGCGAGGTCTGGTCCTCGAACTCGCGCGCGGTCTCGTCGATGCCGCCGGCCATCGTCTCGTCGGGGCCCAGGAACAGGCTCATCTCGCGGTCGAGCGCAAACCAGGTGCCGTCCATCAGGTAGGTGATGGGCACGCTGGTGTTCAGGCGCACGGTGATCTCGGGCATCACGAAGCGCACGTGATGGCTGCCGCGCGTGACTTGCGGCGGCTCGGCGCCCCAGCTGCCATGCGGACGCACCGTGACGCGCACCCGTGGCCGGCCGGCTAACGGCCGGATGCGGCGGACGAGCTGCGCGGGGCGGAACACGCGGTCGCGGGTGACGAAGCGCGGGGCGAAGTCCACGATCTCGACGCACTGGCCCTGGCCGTCCCACATCCGCGTTCGCAGTATGGCCGTTCCATGGTCGTAGGATTGCTCGCTGCGCGCCAGGCCCTCGATCTCCAATGCCATGGCGCCGGAGTCGGGTACACCGTTTGCCGACTGCATCAACGCGTCGAAGACCGGGGTGCTGTCGAACCTCGGCATGCAGCACCAGAGCACGCGAGCCCGGGCGTCGACCAGGGCACTGACGGCGCAGTTGCCGATCATCGCCAGATCCAGCGATGCGGGGTGCGCGTTCGAAACGACGGGAGGATTGCTCATGTTTCCTTGGGCGCCTTCGGTTTCAAGAAGATGGATCGTCCGTTGAACAAAGACAGAACCTCCGGAACGTTGGTTCCGCCGGCAAGCGCCGGGCCCGCATTCCTGCGTTGGCCGATCGTGCAGACGATCCGGCTGCAACTTCGTTTCCTGTTGCCGCTGATCGCCGTGGTGATCGCCACCGCCTACCTGGTGCTGCCACTGGTCGATGGTGTCACATTGCGCTGGTTTTCGCGCGACCTCGATAGCCGCGGCGCCGTCGTGGCCAATGCGTTGTCCGACTCGGTGGTGGAAGCGGTGCGCTCGAACCGGCTGCGCCAGCTCGAGAAGCTGTTCGACCGCGCGGTGCAGGACGAACGCCTGTTCGCGATCGGCCTGTGCAGCCCGGACGGCCGCCTCCTGGTGCGCACGCCCGCGTTCCCGGCCGACCTGAACTGCTTCGACGCGTTGCAGATCAGCGCCAAGCGCGACCCGCGCCTGCTGCTCAATGGCGGCCCGGTGCACCTGGCGATGCACGACGTCATCGAGCAGCCGCATTCGGCGCCGGCCGCCGAGGCGGCCAGCGATGCCGCCAGCGGCGCATCCGCCGCGGAGGACGGTGCGTCCGCGACGGCCGCCTCCGACGCCGCGTCGCAGCTGCCGCCGGTCACGATCGGGCGGCTGGTGCTGCTGCACGACCTGAGCTTCATCGAGAAGCGCAGCCAGGACACCCGCCGCTACCTCGTCGGCCTGATCGCGGTACTGGGCTTCGTCATGGCCCTGATCACGATGGTCGTGGCGCAGCTGAGCTGGCGCGGCTGGGTCAACGGCGTGCGCGCGTTGCTGCGCGGGGAGGGCATCATCAGCCCGATCACCGGCGGCGGCAACTCGATGGCCTCGGTGGAGCTGCAGCCCTTCGCCGCCGACCTGCGCGAGCGCCTGCGCGACCTCGAGGACGAGTACCGCCGCATGCAGGGCCCCGAGGCCGACTGGAGCGCCGACCGCCTGCACAAGCTGCTGATGACGCAGCTGCGCGGCGACCAGGTGATCGTGGTGTCCAACCGCGAGCCGTACATCCATGAGCGCAGGAAGGACGGCAGCATCGTCGTCAAGCGGCCGGCCAGCGGGCTGGTCACGGCGGTCGAGCCGGTGATGCGCGCCTGCTCGGGCACCTGGATCGCGCACGGCAGCGGCAGCGCCGATCGCGACGTGGTCGATTCGCACGACCACGTCGCCGTCCCGCCCGGACACGACGACTACCAGCTGCGCCGCCTGTGGCTCACGCCCGAGGAGGAGCAGGGGTACTACTTCGGCTTCGCCAACGAGGGCCTGTGGCCGCTGTGCCACGTGGCGCACGTGCGGCCGGTGTTCCGCGAATCCGACTGGGAGACGTACAAGGCCGTCAACCAGCGCTTCGCCGACGCCGTCGTCGCGGAGTCGCGCAGCGACGATCCGGTCGTGCTGGTGCAGGACTACCATTTCGCGCTGCTGCCGGCGATGGTGCGCGAGAAGCTGCCGCAGGCCACCATCCTCACGTTCTGGCACATCCCCTGGCCCAACCCCGAATCGTTCGGCATCTGCCCCTGGCGACGCGAGATCCTGCAGGGCATGCTGGGCTCGACCATCCTGGGCTTCCACACGCGCTTCCACTGCAAGAACTTCATCGAGACGGTGGACCGCTTCCTCGAGGCGCGCATCGAGCACGAGCACTCGACGATCTCGTTCCGCGAGGACGAGACGCTGGTCGAGGCCTACCCGATCTCGATCGAGTGGCCCGGCGACGACATCGTCGCCAGCTGGCCGTCGGTGGCAGACGCGCGCCGCATCGTGCGCGAGCGGCTGAACCTGCACCCGGACACGACCCTGGCCGTCGGCGTCGACCGCTTCGACTACACCAAGGGCATCATCGAGCGGCTGAACGCGGTCGAGCGGCTGCTCGAGAAACATCCCGAATGGATCGAGCGCTTCGTGTTCGTGCAGGTGGCCGCGCCCACGCGCAGCTCTCTGGAGGAGTACCGCACCTTCCAGGAGCGCGTCGAACGGCTGACGCTGCGCATCAACGAGCGCTTCGGGCGCACCGGCTACCAGCCCGTGCACCTGCTGGCGCAGCATCACGACACCCACGCCGTCAACGAGCTGTTCCGCGCGGCCGACATGTGCATCGTCACCAGCCTGCACGACGGCATGAACCTGGTCAGCAAGGAGTTCGTCGCGGCGCGCGACGACGAGCAGGGCGTGCTGATCCTCAGCCGCTTCGCCGGGGCGGCGCGCGAGATGACCGAGGCGCTGATCGTCAACCCGTACCATGTCGAGGAGACGGCCGACGCGCTGCACCGCGCCGCCACGATGCCCGCCGCGGAACAGCGGGCGCGCATGGCCAGCCTACGGGCGACGGTGCGCGAGTTCAACGTGTTCCGGTGGGCCGGCCGCATGCTCACCGACGCGGGCCGCTGGCGCCTGAAGGCCCGGGTCGACGCCCGGGTGGCGCGCTATCGCGAGGCGGCAGAGAAGCAGGGGTTGTGATGTCGACCGGCACCCAGATGCTCAAGCCATTGCTGGGCCCGCAGGGCCTGGCCGCGCTGGCGGCGCTGGTGCGCGCGCCGGCCCTGTTCGCATTCGACTTCGACGGCACGCTGGCGCCGATCCGACCGCGGCCCGACGACGTGCATGTGTCGGCCACCATCGCGCTGCGGCTGGACAAGCTGGCGCGCCTGCGGCCGGTGGCGATCGTCACCGGCCGGCAGATCGCCGACGTGCGCGAGCGCCTGGGCTTCACGCCGTCGTGGATCATCGGCAACCACGGCGCGGAGGACGACGGCGATCCCGCGGGCGCCGCGCACGCGCACGCCGCGCTCGACGCGCTGCGCGAGCGCGTGCGCGCCCGCGCGGACGGCCTGTCCGGCGCGGGCGTGCTGGTGGAGGACAAGGGCCAGTCGCTGGCATTGCACTTCCGCATGGCGCCCGATCGCGCCGCGGCCAGCGCGCTGATCGAGGAGGTGTTGGCCGGCTTCACGTCGACCCTGCACGTGTTCGGCGGCAAGCTGGTCTACAACGCCGTGGCCGCCGACGCGCCCGACAAGGCCGTCGCCGTCCAGCGCCTGCTCGAACGCGCCGGCGCGCACGCGGCCTTCTTCGCGGGCGACGACGTCAACGACGAGCCGGTGTTCGCCGCCGCGCGGCCCGAGTGGGTGACGGTGCGCATCGGCTGCGAGCGCCGCGAGTCGGCCGCGCGCTGGTGCATCGACGGCCCGCACGAGATGGCCGGCGTGCTGGATCGGATCCTCGCGGCGATCGGCTGACCCGGCGGCGCCAGGCGGCATGGGGAGGACCTGCGCCTGCCTCACGGCACTGGCCACCTGTGCGCCGCCCCTCGCGCCGCCCCTCGCGCCGGCCGAAGACGTGACGCGACGGGCCACGTGCGCGCCGCCCCCTGGTGCCGGCCGAAGGCGTGAACTGACCGGCCAGCCGCGCGCCGGCGGAAGGCGAGACCCGACCGGCCAGTTGCGCGCCGGCCGAAGGCGTGACCTGAACGGCCAGCCGCGCCGCCCCTCGCGCCGCCGAAGGCGCGACCCGATCGGCGGGCGTGTCCATGTGGACGGCCGCAGGGTCGCAGGCATCGGCTCGTGCTCGCCATCTTTTCGAGGTGCGTGAATGTCGCGGCGCCGCGCAGGCCAGGGCCTCATCGGCAGCGCACCGACAAGGGCTCCGACGGATCGCCCAGCGGCGTCAATCGCAGCACCGTGGTGCACTGGCGCAGGCCGCCTGGCAGCGGTCGGGCGACGACGGCGGTGGCGCCGCCGTACAGGCAGGCCAGCCACACGTGCTCCGAGTCGTTGGCGGCGAACGACCAGGTGGACGTCTCGGTGAGGCCGTTGCGGCGCGTGGTGTCGGGCGCGAGCGTGCCGAGGCCGACCGGATCGCCGTCGTAGAACGCGGCGCGCTGCACGTGCAGTTCGGCGGGCTCGCCGTGCAGCACCCAGCCGCTGGGCAGGCCTTCCGCCACGGGCGCCTGCGCGAGCGTGGCGGGGCAGTGCAGCTCGGTGCCAGTCGACGCGGGCGGCACGCTGGCGGCCGCCTGCGCGAGGCTGCCGACCAGGGCGAGCGAGGCGGCCAGGCAAGGGGCGAGGATCGGCTTCATGAGGGGGAAGGCGGGCTGTGGGAGGGATGCGGTGGTCGCCGATCCATTCTGTGGCCGGTCGTCCATTTCCCCGCGCCGCCGAATGGGCGGTTAAGTGCGGATTCGGCGCAGGGCGAGCGTTCCGATGACGTGCCATGCTGCACGGACTTCGCATCCAGCACTCGACCATGACACCCGTGCCCGACACCGCACGCCGACTCCCGCCGCGGCCGACGGTCATCGCGGTGCCGCCCGCGGGTCGGGCATGCGGCGCGCGTTGGGTCGCGCGCGCCAGCGCGGCCGGCCAAGCCTCATCCCGACGCGCCGCGTCACGCGCTCGTGTTCGTGTTCGTGTTCGTGTTCGTGTTCGTGCCCGGGGCCGGGGCCGGGGGCCGGGGCCGGGCCCACGCCTGCCGGGCTGGCTACCCCGCGGTCTCCGCCCGGAGACGGCCCAGCGCGCGGCCCGCGCGGCGTCCGGCCGGCGTCAGAGCCGGCGCTGCGGCAGCGCCAGCGTCTTCAGCGCGAAGCGGCCGTCGTTCTGGAACAGCCACACTTCCACGAAGCCCTCGCGATGCAATTGCTCGGACATCGCCGCCGACACCGCCGTCGCGCCGGGCAGGTGCTCCACGCTCGCGATCGCCTTGCGGGTCAGGCCGGGCTCGACATCGTTCTCGCGCATCACCTCGGCGCGCCAGCGGTCGCGGTCGTCCAGGCGCACGCGCAGCACCACCACGGCGCGCAACAGCGGCTGCGGGGCTTCGCGGTTGATGTCCGGGCCCGCATCCTCGTACACCATCTGTGCGAACCCGCGCCGCACCTGGTCGATCGACTCGGCGCGCGCGCCAGCGGCGGCGGCGAGAAGCGCTGCGGCGAGGCACAGCGAGGCAGCGAACGGGCGCATGGCGGCTCCTTCGAAACGGGCGGCGCCGGGGGCCGGCCCATGTCACGGTCATCGGCGCGGAGGGGTGGGTATCGAGGCGCAGCAACGTAAAGTTCGTCGCCTGCGGGCTCGCGTTGACGCTCGCTCACCGCCGTTCCGCGCGGACGCGTCGTCGGGCCGATGACCGCGGCTGCGCGGTGCCGCATCCTCGTGCGGGCCGTAGGGGACGCTGGTGCCGGCGCGCAGACGCTTGCGGCGAGCGCGAATGGCGCCATCGGTCAGCGGACGACGCGCAACCGTTCGGGTGTCGGCTGGCCTGCTGTCTGGCTGGCTGGCGTCCGGGCGGGCGGTGATGCGGTGATGCGGTGATGCGGTGATGCGGTGATGCGGCAATACGGCAATACGGCAGGGCAGCAGGCAGCAGGCAGCAGACAGCAGGCAGCAGGCGGCAGGCGGCAGGCGGCAGGCGGCATGGACAGCACGGTGGCAAGGCGGCAAGGCGGCAAGGCCGTACGGCGGCACGGGACAACAGGACAACTGGACAACGGGGCTAGGGACAACGGAAAACGGACGAGGGACAAGGGCCAAGGGCCAAGGACAAGGGCCAAGGGCACAAAGGCCGCAAGAGGACAGGGCCGCGAGGCCCCGAGTCGGCCAGGGCCGAAGTCGGCAAGGCCGCGGAGCGGCAGAGGATGGGTCGCCCAAACGCCCGCCGCGTCCGCCGCGCGACCGGTTAGCCTTGCGTCCATGGATTCGCTGATTGCCGCCTCGGCCCGGGCGCTCGC
>JAEKKH010000425.1 GCA_019510465.1 Burkholderiales bacterium | reverse complement strand
GAGGTCCACGCCAGCTACCCGGACGTCGAGCTGGACCACATGTACGTCGACAACGCGGCCATGCAGCTCGTCAAGGCGCCCAAGAAGTTCGACGTCGTCGTGACCGGCAACATGTTCGGCGACATCCTGTCCGACGAAGCCGCGATGCTGACCGGCTCCATCGGCATGCTGCCGTCCGCCTCGTTGGATGCCAACAACAAGGGCCTCTACGAACCCAGCCACGGCAGCGCGCCGGACATCGCGGGCAAGGGGGTTGCGAACCCTCTGGCTACAATCCTGTCCGCTGCCATGATGCTCAAGTTCTCCCTCAACCAAGCTGACGCTGCCGCTCGTATCGAGACGGCCGTGCAGTCCGTGCTGGCCCAGGGCTTGCGCACTGCCGATATCTGGTCCGAAGGCACCTCGAAGGTTTCCACCATCGAGATGGGCGACGCTGTCGTCAAAGCCATCACGACCACGAAAACCATCAAGAGCTAAAGCTCCGTCTCGTCTCGCCCCGACCAAACCCGGCGAACGAGCCGGGGCCCAAAGTGAGATGGGGTTTGGTGGACTGAAAGACGAAAGGATTGATGATGACGACCTTGGTAGGCCTCGTAGGCTGGCGCGGCATGGTGGGCTCTGTGCTCATGGAGCGCATGACCGCAGAACGCGATTTCGACCTGATCGAGCCGCTGTTCTTCTCGACCTCCAACGCCGGCGGCACCGCCCCGGCCCAGGCGAAGAATGAGAAGGCTCTGCAGAACGCCTTCGACATCGAACAGCTCAAGCGCTGCGACATCATCATCACCGCCCAGGGCGGCGACTACACCAGCGAAGTTTTCCCCAAGCTGCGCGCCGCGGGCTGGGCCGGTCACTGGATCGACGCCGCCTCCACGCTGCGCATGGCCGATGACGCCGTCATCATCCTGGACCCGGTCAACCGCCCCGTCATCGACCAAGCGCTGAGCAACGGCGGCAAGACTTGGGCCGGCGGCAACTGCACCGTCAGCTGCATGCTGATGGGCGTGGGTGCGCTGTACAAGGCCGGCCTCGTCGAGTGGATGTCTACGCAGACCTACCAGGCTGCTTCCGGCGGCGGTGCCCAGCACATGCGTGAACTGCTGACGCAGTACGGCACGCTGAACGCCGCGGTCAAGCCGCTGCTGGACGACCCCAAGAGCGCCATCTTGGAGATCGACCGCCAGGTCATTGCCAAGCAGCGCTCACTGTCCGCTGAAGAGACCGCCAATTTCGGCGTGCCGCTGGGCGGCTCCTTGATCCCCTGGATCGACAAGGATCTTGGCAACGGCATGTCCAAGGAAGAGTGGAAGGGCATGGCCGAGACGAACAAGATCCTCGGTTCCGGCGCCATTCCCGTCGACGGCTTCTGCGTCCGCGTCGGCGCCATGCGCTGCCACAGCCAGGCGCTGACCTTCAAGCTGAAGAAGGACGTGCCGCTGGCGGACATCGAGGCCATGATCGCTGCCGACAACGCCTGGGTGAAGGTCGTGCCGAATACACGCGAGGCGACGA
>JAEKKH010000424.1 GCA_019510465.1 Burkholderiales bacterium | reverse complement strand
CGGCCGCCGCGCCGGTGAAGGCCGTGACGATGGCCAGCCTGGGCAGGGCCTCCACCGAAAAGATCATCTTCATCGGCGCCTCCACCGGCGGCACCGAGGCGACCAAGGACGTGCTGATCAACCTGCCGGCCGACAGCCCGGCCGTCGTCATCACCCAGCACATGCCGCCCGGCTTCACGAAGAGCTATGCGACGCGCCTGGACGGCCTGTGCAAGATCCGCGTCAAGGAGGCTCAGGACGGCGAGCGCATCCTGCCTGGGCATGGCTATATCGCGCCCGGCGGCATGCACCTGAGCATCGAGCGCAGCGGCGCGAACTACATCGCCCGCGTGCAGGACGGCGAGCCCATCAACCGGCACAAGCCCTCCGTCGAGGCGCTGTTCCTGTCGGCCGCCAAGGTCGTCGGCCCGAACGCCATCGGCATCATGCTGACCGGCATGGGCGCCGACGGCGCGCGCGCCATGAAGGTCATGAAAGACGCCGGCGCCTATAACTACTGCCAGGACGAGGCCAGCTGCGTCGTCTTCGGCATGCCGCGCGAAGCCATCGCGGCCGGTGCGGCGGACGAGGTGCTGCCGCTGAGCCAGATCGCCACCAAGGTGCTGGAGCGATTGCGCGCGACCTCGGGCATCTCGCTGAACCGGGTCTGACCCGGCGCGGCGGACACCGCCTTCAAGTCAGCGCCTCAGCGCTTCACACGAGCTGGCGTGTCAGCCTTGGCCAGCGTCTGCGCACCCTCGGCCGCGTGCGCGGGCTCCGGCGGCAGTACCGGCTTGAACCCGTCCAGCGCCTTGGGTGTGGGCGGCACCCAGGCGACCTGCTTCGGCTTGGCCGGCGCGGCTTTGGCCACCACCACCACACGCGCATCGGCGGCACGTTCCTTCATTTCGGCGTTCGCGTCCGTGAAGGCCTGAGCCGGCAGAGCAATGCCTTGCAGCGTCAGCACGGCCAGCGGCGCGAGGGTCAGGTGGGCAATCCAGCGATACAGCGATTTCATGGCGACTCCTTCAAGTGCTGGTTATGCTAGCCATCCAATCGCCACCATAAAAGCGCTGATTTCTGCACTGATTGGTTTGATTGGCTTACCAGCATGACGTCGCTCGATCGTTTCCCGTTGCACTACCTCGCCGCCTTCCGTGCCGCCGCCCAGAGCGAAAACCTGCGCGCCGCTGCCGAGAGCCTGCACCTGACGCACAGCGCCGTCAGCCAGCAGATCCGCGGCCTGGAGACCCAGATGGGCTTCGAGCTGTTCACGCGCCAAGGCCGGCGCCTCGTGCTGAACCCGGCCGGACGGGCGCTGCAGCGTGCCGTCAGCAAGGTCTTCGCGGAACTGCAGGCCGGCCTGCTGGCCGCGGCGCAGGCGCATGGCAACGCGGCGCAGACACTGCGCGTGACCGCCCTGCCCTCGTTCGCGCAGCGCTGGCTGATGCCCCGCCTGCCGCGCTGGCAGGCGCTGCAGCCCTGCATCACGCTGGACCTGCACTCGTCGCAGCAGGTGGTGGACCTGGAACGC
>JAEKKH010000423.1 GCA_019510465.1 Burkholderiales bacterium | reverse complement strand
CACGGCGACCGTTCGTTAGCGTTAAGCATGTGAACGCTCTCAAGGCCGCGCGGGTGGCCACCTTCACGTACTTCGGGCTCAACGGGTTCCTGCTCGGGCTGTGGCTGGTGCACATCCCGACGGTCGAGCAGCGCACCGGCATCGACCACGCCGAGCTCGGCCGGTTGCTGCTGTTGCTCGGGCTGGGCGCGTTCGTGGGCATGCGGATCGGCGGCAAGGTCACCGACCGGATGGGCGTGAAGCTGATCCTGCCGTTCGCGGGTGTGTTCTGCAGCCTTACGGCCGTGCTGCCCGGGTTGGCCGTCGGGCAGTGGACGCTCGGTGCGGCCCTGCTCATCTTCGGCATCGGCAACGGCCTGATCGACGTCAGCATGAACGCCCACGCCGGCCGGCATGGTCGACCGCCTGCGCCGCGCCGGCCGCGGGCTGGGCGAGTTCGAACGCGGTCAGCTGGAGAAGGCGCTGGACCGGCTCGGGTGAGATCGCGGGGCGTGCGTGACAGCCGACGCGCGGGGCCCGCTGCCATCGAACGAAAAGGGCGGCTAACCCGTCCGCTTGGCCAGCAGCGCCCGCGCAACGCGCGACACCGGCGGGCGGCCCAGCACGTTGGAAATGAAGGCGCCGGCATCCACCAGCTTGTCCAGGTCGATGCCCGTTTCGATGCCCAGTCCGTCGAGCATGAAGATCACGTCCTCGGTCGCCACGTTGCCCGTCGCACCCCTGGCGTAGGGGCAGCCGCCCAGTCCCGCCACGCTGGCGTGGAAGCTGTGCAGGCCCAGCTCCATGCTGGCGTAGATGTTGGTCAGCGCCTGGCCGTAGGTGTCGTGGAAGTGACCGGACACCTCGGCCAGCGGGAAATGCTTCAGCGCCCGCTCCATCGCCGCCTGCACCTTGCGCGGCGTGCCGACGCCGATGGTGTCGGCGATGTCGATGGCGTCCACGCCCAGCTCGCGCAGCGGCTTCACGACCGCCTCGACCTGATCCGCCGTGATCTCGCCCTCGTACGGGCAGCCCAGCGAACACGACAGCGCCGCGCGCACCTTCACGCCGGCCGCGTGTGCGCCTGCTATGACCGGCGCGAACCGTTCCAGGCTCTCGGCGATGGAGCAGTTGATGTTCTTCTGCGTGAAGGCTTCGCTGGCGGCCGTGAACACCAGGATCTCGTCGGGCCTGGACGCCAGAGCCGGCTCCAGTCCCTTGAGGTTGGGTACCAGCACTGAATAGCGCACGTCGGCGCGGCGCTGGATGGCAGCCATCACGGCCGTGTTGTCGCCCATCTGCGGCACCCACTTGGGCGACACGAAGCTGGTGACCTCGATCTCCTTGAGCCCGGCGTCCTGCAGCATCGCCACGAGCTGCGCCTTGTGCTCGGTGGAGACGTTTTCCTTCTCGTTCTGCAGCCCGTCGCGCGGGCCGACGTCGAGGATCTTGACGTGGGTGGGGAGGGCCATGGCTCAGGCCTCCAGCTTCAACAGTTCGGCGCCATCGCCGACCTGATCGCCGACGGCAAACAAC
>JAEKKH010000422.1 GCA_019510465.1 Burkholderiales bacterium | reverse complement strand
ACGTGCGGAAGAAGTCGGCGAACACCGAGCGCAGGTCCTTGAAGCTGACGTTCTCGCCGATCCACAGGCCTTCGCACTGGTGGAACATCGGCGAGTGGGTGGCGTCGGAGTCGACGCGGTAGGTGCGGCCCGGCGCGATGACGCGGATCTCGGGCATGACCGGGGCATCCTTGTGGCGCTGCACGTGCTGCATCGCGTAGCGCACCTGCATCGGGCTGGTGTGCGTGCGCAGCAGATGGCCGCCAGAATTCCCGCCTCCCGACGCGTGCGCGCCGGAGTCGACGTAGAACGTGTCGTGCATCGAGCGCGCCGGATGGTCTTCGGGCGTGTTCAGCGCGGTGAAGTTGTACCAGTCTTCCTCGATCTCGGGGCCATCGGCCACGTCGAAGCCCATGGAGCCGAAGATCTGCTCGATGCGCTCCAGCGAACGCGACACCGGATGCAGGCCGCCCTGCCCGCGCGCGCGGCCGGGCAGCGTGACGTCGAGCGCCTCGGCCTTGAGCTGCGCCTGCAGTTCCGCGTCGGCCAGCGCCTGGCGGCGCGCCGCCAGGGCGGCCTCGATGCGCTGCTTGACGACGTTGATCTCGGCGCCGCGGGTCTTCTTCTCCTCGACCGGCAGCGCGGCCATGCCCTTGAGCAGCTCGGTCACGCGGCCGGTCTTGCCGAGGAATCGGGCCTTCGCGTTCTCCAGCTCGGCCGGCGTGGCGGCGGCGGTGAATTCGGTTTCGGCGGACTGCACCAGGGTGTCGAGGTCGTTCATGTTGGCCGTGGATCGCTGGTCGTGGACGACGAGCTGGATCGCAAATGGAGACAGAAAAAAGAAAAGGCCGGCACCCAGGGTGTCGGCCTTGTCATTGGCGGACTGCGAGCAGTCTACCTTCGGCTCTGATCGCCGCCAGCCTGCAGAGCCGGTGGCGGCGTGATCACGTTCAAGCCTGCTGGGCCTTCACCTTGGCGACGATGGCGCCGAAGGCGGCCGGGTCGTTGATGGCCATGTCGGACAGGACCTTGCGGTCCAGGTCGATCGACAGCTTCTTCAGGCCGGCGATGAAACGGCTGTACGTCACGCCGTGCGAACGGGCACCGGCGTTGATACGGGCGATCCACAGCTTGCGGAAGACGCGCTTGCGGGTGCGGCGGTCACGGTAGGCATACTGGCCCGCCTTCATCACCGCCTGCTTGGCAACGCGGTAGACGTTCTTGCGGCGGCCGCGGTAGCCCTTGGCCAGGGCCAGGATCTTCTTGTGACGAGCGCGGGCGGTTACACCACGTTTGACGCGAGGCATATGTGTTCCTTTCTAGTCCGTGGACGAATCAGAGACCCGCGAACGGGAGCATCTGGGCCATGTGGCCCATGTTGGTCTCGTGCACGTTGACGGCGCCGCGCAGGTGGCGCTTGTTCTTCGTGGTCTTCTTCGTGAGGATGTGGCGCTTGAACGCCTGACCGCGCTTGACGGTGCCACCCGGACGGACGCGGAACCGCTTGGCCGCGCTCTTCTTGGTCTTCATCTTGGGCA
>JAEKKH010000035.1 GCA_019510465.1 Burkholderiales bacterium | reverse complement strand
ATCGCCAGGCGGACGCGGCGTGCACGCTGGAGCCGCCGTCCGACCCGGGCGCGATCACGCTGGCGTTTCCGGAGGCGCAGTGGGCGGTCACTCCCGGGCAATCCGCCGTGCTGTACGACGACGAGGTGTGCCTGGGCGGGGGCGTGATCGAGTCGGCGCAGACGCTGGGGTGAGTCGCGGGGGCGCCCGGGCGCCGGCAACATCGCGCAAACCCGCGGGTGTCACCTTCGCGCGTCCCGCGATGGCGCAGTCGTGGCATGCTGCGCGCCGAACTCAGCAACAAGGACCTGCCCCATGCTCGCCACGATCGCCAACGTCTTCGTCGCCCTGATCGCGCTGCTGCACGTCTACATCCTCACGCTGGAGATGTTCCTGTGGACGACCCCGCGCGGCCGGCGGGCCTTCGGCACCACGGCCGAGTTCGCCGAGCAAAGCAAGGTGCTCGCGGCCAACCAGGGCCTGTACAACGGGTTCCTGGCTGCGGGCCTCGCCTGGGGCCTGTACATGGGTGCCGAGGGCCACGGCGCCAAGCTTTTCTTCCTTGGCTGCGTGCTGGTGGCCGGGGTCTACGGCGGGCTGACGGCGAACAAGCGGATCCTGTTGATCCAGGCCGTGCCGGCGGCGATCGGGCTGGCCCTGGTACTGGCGGCCGGCGCGTGAATCCCATGCTCCATATCCGTTTTCCGCGCATGGAGCTGCGCAACGACGGGATTGCGCATAACGAATAGGGTTCGATAATCGTTTTCGTCAGATAACGACTCCCAACCCGTCATGAACTTCCAGCAATTGCGCTCCGTGCGCGAGGCCGTGCGCCGCGGCTTCAACCTGACCGAGGTCGCCCAGGCGCTGCACACGTCCCAGCCGGGCGTCAGCCGCCAGATCCGCGAGCTCGAGGAAGAGCTGGGCGTCGAGATCTTCGTGCGCGTCGGCAAGCGCCTGACCGGCCTGACGCAGCCCGGCGTCGCCGTGCTGCCATGGGTGGAGCGCCTGCTGCAGGACGCCGAGAGCCTGCAGCGCGCCAGCGAGGAGTTCACGCAGGGCACGACCGGCGTGCTCACGATCGCCGCCACGCATTCGCAGGCGCGCTATGCGCTGCCCACCGCCGTGCGCGATTTCCGCGCCGCCCATCCCGGCGTCCAGCTGCAGCTGCACCAGGGTTCGCCGGAGCAGATCGCGCAGATGCTGCTGACGGGCACCGTCGACATCGGCATCGCCTCGCACCTGCTGGCCGAGCGGCCGGAGCTGGTCGCCCTGCCGTGCTACCGCTGGACGCACTCCATCGTCGTGCCCGAGGGCCACCCGCTGCTGGCCGACGGCGAGGTCACGCTCGAGCGGCTGGCCAAGTACCCGATCATCACCTACGACATCGGCCTGACCGGCCGCTGGAGCATCGACGCCGCGTTCAAGCGCGCCGGCCTGCGGCCCGACATCGTCATCACCGCGATGGACGCCGACATCATCAAGACCTATGTCGACCTGGGGCTCGGCGTGGGCATCCTGGCCTCCATCGCGATGGACGAGGACCAGCCCGGGCGCCTGCGCGCCGTCGACGCGCGCCACCTGTTCTCGATCAACACCACCAGCGTGGCCGTGCGCCGCGGCGGCCTGCTGCGCGGCTATGCGTACGACTTCATCCAGACCTTCGCGTCGCACCTGACGCGCGAGGTGGTGGAGGCGGCGCAGGCCGCGCCGAGCGACACCGAGCAGGCGCCGCTGTAGAACCATCGGCGAGTGCGTCGACGCTCATCGCGGCGGCAAGCGAGAACTATCCAACGGAATCGGAGCCGCGATCCACGCGAAACCTCAAGCCCGGGCGGAGACTTCCGATGGACGATGTGATGCATCCCCGATCCCGCTGCCGCCTTCGTCGCCCCTCCGCCCGGTGAACTCTCCGTCGCCCGACCCGAACCCCGCCCCCGTGCTCGACGGCACGCAGGCGCCGGCACGCCTGCTCGAGCAGGCGGACAGCCTGCTCTACATCGACATCCGCGGCGCGGGCACGCTCGGCCAGCGCCTGCTGGACGCCACGCGCGACGAGCCCACGCTGGCGCTGCGCGGCCAGGCCCATTTCCACGTCGCCTTCTCGCTGCTGCGCACCGGCCAGGCCGAGCGCGGCGTCGCGCACAACGAGCTGGCGCGCGCCTCGTTCGCCGCCCACGACGATGCGCGCGGCCTGCTGATGTGCGACCAGTTCGACGCCCTGCACCTGCAGATCCAGGGCCGGCTGCAGGAGGCGCTCGAGCTGCACCTGCGCATCCTCGCGCGCAGCGCCGAGGTCGCGCGCCGGCCGATCGACCTGTACATCTGCCACAACTCGCGCGCCATCACGCGCAAGCTGCTGGGCCAGCACGACTACATGCTGCTGGACTTCTACGAGGCGCTCGCGACCGCCAAGACCTGCGACTCGCCCGGTCCGCACATCAACTCGCTGACCAACCTCGGCGGCAGCCACACCGACCTGTGGAACCTGGGCGAAGCCCAGAAGCTGTCGGAGCAGGCGCTGGACCTCGCCGAGGCCGCGGGCGCCTGGTCGTCATTCGCGGTGGCCGTGTTCAACCTCGCCCAGATCTACGACGGCCTGGGCCTGCATGAACGCTGCGCGGCGATGCTGGCACGCATCGGCCGCAACCAGGATCGCATCCTGCCCGGCGTCCTCGCGCGCAACACGCCGTTGATGGCGATCGCGCACCTGTGCGCCGGCGACATCGAGGGCGCGGGCGCCTGGCTCGACCCCGGCCTCGCGCAGACCGCGCAGGTCGAGCCGAGCAATCGCACCGACCACGCGCGCGCCCACGCCACCTACCTTCTGGCCACCGGCCGCGCCACGCAGGCGCACGACGTCGTGAAGGCGCATCTCGCCGCCGTCGCCAGCGCGCCGCTGCAGGATCCGCCGTACTCGCGCATGCGCCTGCTGCACGTGGCCACCGACGTCTGCGAATCGCTGGGCGACACCGCGTGCGCGCTGCGCCACCTGCGCGAGGCGCAGCGGCTGTACGAGACGCTGGTCGACCGCAGTGCGCGCGCCGGCTTCATCGCCACGCAGGTGGCGCACGAGACGGCCCTCGCGCGCGACGACCGCGACCGCGCCCGCGAGGCGCAGGAGCGTGCCGAGGTCGACCGCCGGCGGCTGTCGACGCTGAACCTCGCGCTGGAGGAGCGCATGCGCGAGTCGCAGCGCCTGAACGCGGCGCTTCAGCACAAGATCGCCGAGGCCGAGGCGCTGCAGGAACAGCTGCGCGAGCAGGCGGTGCGGGACCCGCTGACGCGCCTGTACAACCGCCGCTTCCTCGACGAGACCAGCCTCGCGCGCATCCAGCTCGCGCGCCGCCAGGGCACGTCGATCGCGATCGTCCTGATCGACATCGACCACTTCAAGCAGATCAACGACCTCTACGGCCACAGCCGCGGCGACGAGGTGCTGCAGGCCTTCGCCCGCCTGCTGCACGAGCGCATGCGCCGCAGCGACATCGTCTGCCGCTTCGGCGGCGAGGAGTTCGTGCTGCTGGTGGACAACCCCGAGCCCGACGCGCTGGTCGACCTGCTCGGCAAGGCCCTGCGCCAGTTCCGTTCGCTGCGCTTCGGCGTCGGCGAGGATCTCATCGACGACTGCACCTTCTCGGCCGGCGTCGCCTGGCTGGGGCCCGACGGCGACGACTTCGAATCGCTGGTGCGCGTGGCCGACCTGCGCATGTACCGCGCGAAGACCACGGGCCGTGCCCGCATCTGCCACGCGGACGGCTGAGCGCCGCTTCCTCAGGCCGCCGCGAAGCGGGTGACGCGCCGCGGCTTCAGGAACACGCGCGTCCCGGGCATCAGTCCCAGGCGGTCGCGCGCGGCCACGAAGTCCTGGCGCGGGAGCTCGACGTCGACGAAGCTGCCGTCCTCGTCGCGCTTGAACTCGATGCGCGTGTTCGGGCCCACCGTGAGCACCTGGCCCACCGTCACCGGCCAGGCGCCGGGCGCCGGGGCGTCGACGATGTCGATCTCGTGCGGACGCACGTAGTCCGTCCCGGCGTCGCGCGGGAACAGGTTCACGTCGCCGAGGAACTGCAGCACGAACGGCGTGGCCGGGTGGTCATAGACGTGGTCCGGCGCGCCCTGCTGCTCGATGCGGCCGGCGTTCATGACGACGACGCGGTCGGCCACTTCCATCGCCTCTTCCTGGTCGTGCGTGACGAACACGCTGGTGACATGCATCTCGTCGTGCAGGCGGCGCAACCAGCGGCGCAGCTCCTTGCGCACCTTGGCATCGAGCGCGCCGAAAGGCTCGTCCAGCAGGAGCACCCTCGGCTCGACCGCCAGCGCACGGGCGAGCGCCACGCGCTGGCGCTGGCCGCCCGAGAGCTGGTGCGGATGGCGATCGGCGAGCCAGTCGAGCTGCACGAGCTTGAGCAGGTCGGCAACGCGCGCGCGGATCTCGCGTTCGGACGGCCGCGTTGCCCGGGGCCGCACGCGCAGGCCGAACGCGATGTTCTCGGCGATCGTCATGTGGCCGAACAGCGCGTAATGCTGGAAGACGAAACCGACGTTGCGGTCACGCACGCCGGTGTGCGTGGCGTCCTCGCCGTGGAACAGCACGCTGCCCGCGTCGGGCACCTCGAGGCCGGCGATGATGCGCAGCAGCGTGGTCTTGCCCGAGCCCGACGGCCCGAGCAATGCCACCAGCTCGCCGGCGGCCACGTCCAGGCTCAGGTCGTCGCACACGGCGAGGTCGCCGTAGCGCTTGGTGACGTTGCGGACTTCGATGCTCATTCCGGTTTCTCCAGGTCGAACGACGCATGCGCGCGCCGCTCGACGATGTACTTCAGCACCAGCGTGACGAGCGCCAGCCCGGCCAGCAGCGACGCCACGGCGAAGGCGGCGGCGAACTGGTAGTCGTTGTAGAGGATCTCGATGTGCAGCGGCAACGTGTTGGTCTGGCCGCGGATGTGGCCGGAGACCACGCTGACCGCGCCGAATTCGCCCATCGCGCGTGCGTTGCACAGGATCACGCCATACAGCAGCGCCCACCTGACGTTGGGCAGCGTCACGCGCCACAGGATCTGCCAGCCCGAGGCGCCCAGCACGCGCGCGGCCTCCTCCTGCTCCTGGCCCTGCGCCTGCATCAGCGGGATGAGTTCGCGCGCGATGAACGGGAACGTGACGAACACGGTGGCCAGCACGATGCCGGGGACGGCGAACACGATCTTCAGGTCGTGGTCGCGCAGCCACTCGCCGCACCAGCCCTGCAGGCCGAAGACGAGCATGTAGATCAGCCCCGCGATCACCGGCGACACCGAGAACGGCAGGTCGATCAGCGTCAGCAGCAGGCTCTTGCCGTGGAAGTCGAACTTCGCGATGGCCCACGCGGCGGCCACGCCGAACACGAGGTTCAGCGGCACCGAGATGCCCGCCGCGATCAGCGTGAGCTTCAGCGCGGAGACGGCGTCGGCCTCGACCAGCGCGGCCCAGTACACGTCCACGCCCTTGGCCAGCGCCTGCACGAACACCGACACCAGCGGAACGAACAGGAACAGCGTGAGGAAGACGAGCGCCACGCCGATCAGCGTGCGCCGCACCCACGCCGGCTCGCCGACGGCGTCGCGCGCGCGCGTGGCCGTGCGCGCGGGCACGGCCACGGGCGCGTCCGCGACGGCCGGCCGCCGGCCGGAATCGATCACGGCGCTCATCGCCCCTGCCTTGCGCGCGCCCAGGCCTGCAGCAGGTTGATCAGCAGCAGCAGCGTGAACGCCGCCACCAGCATCACGACCGCGATCGCCGTGGCGCCGGTGTAGTCGTACTGCTCCAGCTTGGTGATGATCAGCAGCGACGTGATCTCCGAGACCATGGGCATGTTGCCCGCGATGAAGATCACCGAGCCGTACTCGCCGAGCGCGCGCGCGAACGCCAGCGCGAAGCCAGTGAGCAGCGCCGGCATCAAGGCGGGGAAGATCACGTGCGCGAAGGTCTGCAGCCGCGAGGCGCCCAGCGTGGCGGCAGCTTCCTCCAGCTCGCGCTGCAGGTCCTCCAGCACCGGCTGCACCGTGCGAACGACGAACGGCAGCCCGATGAAGGTCAGCGCGACGAACACGCCCAGCGGGGTGTAGGCCACCTTGAACGGCAGCCACTTCCCGATCCAGCCGTTGCTCGCGTACAGGGTGGTCAGCGCGATGCCCGCCACCGCCGTGGGCAGCGCGAACGGCAGGTCGACGAGCGCGTCGACGACGCGCCTGCCCGCGAAGCGGTAGCGCACCAGCACCCACGCGACCAGCAGCCCGAAGACGCCGTTGACCAGCGCGGCCACGAGCGACGCGCCGAACGTGAGGCGATACGACGCGACCACGCGCGGCGACGTCACGGTCTCGACGAACGCGCTCCAGCTGACCGTGAAGGTCTTGAGGAACACCGCCGACAGCGGGACGAGGACGATGAAGCAGAGGTACAGCAGCGCGAAGCCGAGGGACAGGTTGAACCCCGGCAACACGCTGTGCCGCCGCAGCAGCAGGGCGCGCGTGGACATGGTGGAGGCAGCAAGCGACGAGAGGCGATGTGCGGCGCCACGGCCCTGGCAAGGGCCATGGAGGCGCGTTCATCCACTCTAGGACGCACGGCTGCAACCGCCAACGAACCGAAGCGCGCTTGCTTATTCGCGATTCGTCGGACCGCCAACGGCCGGACGCGGCCGGGACGAGCCCGGCCACGTCGCGGCGCGCTCGCGGTTCAGCGCACCTTGGCCAGCAACGCGGTCAGTTCGCCCAGCACTTCACCGATCTGTTTTCGACCTCGCGCGTCCCCACCCAGCCGGTTGCCGAGCTCCTGCTCGACCAGGCTGACGGTCATGTGCACATAGGTGCTGTCCAGGGCGCGGCGGACCGCGACCAGCTGGCTCGCGACGTCGATGCCGGGCTGGCCGGATTCGATCATTCGCTGGATACCTCGCAATTGCCCTTCGGCACGCTTGAGGCGGTTGAGCATTTCACTGCGGCTTTGTTCATCGACAAGCACGGACATTTTTTGATCCCTCCAACGGCAGCGCTCCTGACGGGCCGCCGCACTGCCATTGTGGGCTTTTCATCAGGTTTGCATAGGTGGTGCGGTACCCGTTCGCCACGAAATGCTCGTAAATATCGGGGGGGCCGTCGGGGGGGCGCGGGTTTGCACGATGCGACGCGTCGCCGCGAGCCCGGAAAAACGCGGGGGAAAGTCATCGATACCGCGGACGGTATCGTCGGCCTCTATCGACGCGGCCCCTGCGTCAGCGCCCGCGCGCGAGCAGCGTGGCGACTTCGGCCGCCGAACGCACGCCCAGCTTGCCGAACACGCGCGCGCGGTGCACTTCCACCGTGCGCACGGAGATGCACAGTTCGTCGGCGATGACCTTGTTCAACTTGCCCGCGGCCACGCGCTGCATCACCTCGCGCTCGCGCTCCGACAGGCTCGCGAGCCGCGCCGCGGTCTCCTCCCCCTTGGAGTCGGCGGCCTGGCGCGCCGCGTCGACGGCCAGCGCGCGCGTGACCTTGTCGACCAGCGCGACGTCGCCCGACGGCTTCTCGACGAAGTCGAACGCGCCCTTCTTCAGCGCCTCCACGGCCATCGGGATGTCGCCGTGCCCCGTCAGGAACAGCACCGGCACGCCGCTGCCGCGCGCCACCAGCGCATCGTGCACCTGCAGGCCCGACATCGGCTCCATGCGCACGTCCAGCACGATGCAGCCGGCCAGCGGCGCCTCGTCGGCGGCGTCGAGGAACTCGGGGCCGCTCGCATACGCGCGCACCGCCAGTCCGTGCGACTGGAACAGGAAGGTCAGGGCGTCGCGCACCGGCGCCTCGTCGTCGACGAGGTGCACCATCGGTTCGGGCGGGCGGGCTTGGAGCGTCGTGGCGTTCATGGAAGATCCTCGGGTTGCACGTCGGGCTGCGCGTCGAGCTGCTGCAACTCCGACAGCGTCCCGCCGGCGGCCAGCGGCAGGGTGAAGGAGAAGCGCGCGCCGCCGAAGGCGCTGGCGGTGGCGTCGAATGCACCGTGGTGCGCCTCGATGATGGAACGACAGATCGCCAGGCCCATGCCCATGCCGTCGGGCTTGGTCGAATAGAACGGCGTCACGAGCTGCTCGACGCTGCGCCCGCGCAGCCCCGGGCCGGCGTCGTCGACGTCCAGCCGCAGGAAGCCTTCGCCGTCGCCCGCGCCCGCCAGCGCGCCCGAGCCGGCGCGCGCGATGCTCACGCGCAGCCGGCGCTGCGTGGCCGGCACGCCGGCCATCTCGTCGCAGGCGTTGCGCACGAGGTTGAGCACGACCTGCTCGATCAGCACCGGGTCCGCGTCGACCCGCGGCAGGCCCGCGGGGACGACCCATTCGACGTGCAGCTGCAGCCGCCTCAGCTCGCGTCCGAGCAGCGCCAGCGCGCGGTGCGCAGCCTGGGCGAGGTCCATCGTCTCGCGCTGCGGGCTGCGGCGCGTCAGGAACTCGCGGATGCGCTTGACGATGCGGCCGGCCTCGCCGGCCTGGTCGCCCAGGCGGGTCATCGCGTCGAGGATGCGCGGGTCGGTCTGGCCCGAGCGTTCGAGCAGCCGCTTGACGCCCGCGGCATAGCCGGTGATCGAGGTGAGCGGCTGGTTCAGCTGGTGCGCGAGCGCCGAGGCCACCTCGCCCAGCATCGTCAGCCGCGCCTGGTGCGCCATCGTGTCGGTCTGGTGCCGCTCGCGCTCCTCGAGGCGCTTGCGCTCGGTGATGTCCAGGATCGAGCCCATCCAGCCGATGTGGCGGCCGCTGGCGTCGACCAGCGGCGCCTCGAAGATCATGACGTCGATCGGCTGGCCGTCCTTGCGCACCCAGCGCGCCTCGTAGCCGTCGCGCGGCGCGCCGCCGGCCATGTTGCGCAGGTGGCGCGACATGCTGTCGGCGATGGCCTCGGGCGGCCAGTACGGCATCGGCGTCGCGCGGCCGATCAGCTCCTCGGGGCCGAAGCCCACGAGGTCGCAGAACGCGCGGTTGACGTAGACGAGCCGGCCCTCGACGTCGCGCGCCCGCAGGCCCACGGTGAGCGAATCCTCCATCGCCTGGCGCCAGGCGGCCTCGGTGCGCAGGGCCGTCTGCGTGCGCAGCACCTCGTTCATCTGCCAGCGCAGCAGCGCGGTGGCCACCCCGATCATCATCAGGAACACGGCCATCATCACGATGGGCAGGCGCAGCCACCACGGCCGCGGCGGCTCGTGCAACGCCAGCTCGAGGTAGGTGTCGGGCATCGCCGGCTCGAGGCTGTGGCGATGCGACTGCTCGGGCGGGGCTTCGCGGTCGCCGGCCTTGAGCGGGTCGGCCACCACCTGCCCGTAGCCGTCGACCAGGCGCACGTCGTACTCGTGCGCGAGCCACCAGGGCACGGTCTGGCGCAGCAGCATCGACGGCGGGTAGCGCACCACCAGATGGCCCGCGGGCCGGCCCTGCGGGTCGTGCAGCGGCGCGCTCAGGTGCGCGCTGATGCCGGGCCGCTCGGTGATGTTCACGCCCTCGGGCACGACGGCGACGAGCCGCGTGTCGGCATCGACCCAGCTCACGCTCTGCCACAGCCGCGCGAGGCCGTCGACGACCGCCTCCTGGCGTCCGAGCGCCTCGGGCGGCTGCGTGGTGTCGAAGCTGCGCGCGAGCTCGTTGAGCTGCGCCTGCTCCTCGCCGACGCGCTCGGTGATCTGGCTCTCGAGCGACAGCGAGTCCGTGATGAGCTGGCGCTGGCGCGACTCGAGGTCCGCGCGGTCCGACAGCTCCAGCCACGTGGCCACCGACACCGTGAACAGCACGGACAGCACCAGCGGCACCCACCACCACGCGCCGCGCCGCGCGAGCGCGCGCGCCCAGCGGCGGCTCGGGGGCGGCGGCGTCTGGGTCGGCGGCGACGGCGGGTCGGGCTGCATGGCGGCAGTCTATGTCGATGTCCGCTGGCGGGCACGTGGCGCGCCGGGACGATGTGGGAGTCCACAATTTCCAGTGCGCGGCGGGCCTGCCGACAATCCATCCACTCGAGACGAGCTTCTGCCGCCGCGCCGCCTTGCGGCAGCCTGAACCCGATAACGAATCCACAGCACCAGGAGACCCGCATGCAAACCTCTTCCCGCCGCCAGGTTCTCGGCGCCGCCGCCGCGCTCGCCGCCACGGGCATCGCCTCGACGGCGCGCGCGCAGGCCCCCATCACGATCAAGTTCAGCCACGTCGTCGCGCCCGATACGCCCAAGGGCAAGGGCGCGCTGCGCTTCAAGGAACTGGCCGAGCAGCGCACCAACGGCAAGGTCAAGGTCGAGGTCTACCCGAACAGCCAGCTGTACAAGGACAAGGAAGAAATGGAGGCGCTGCAGCTGGGCTCGGTCCAGATGCTCGCGCCCTCGCTGTCGAAGTTCGGCCCGCTGGGCGTCAAGGAATTCGAGGTGTTCGACCTGCCGTTCCTGTTCAAGGACACGGCCGCGTTCAAGAACGTCACCGAGGGCGCGCTGGGCGCGCAGCTGTTCGCCAAGCTCGAGCCCAAGGGCATCCGCGGCATGGCCTACTGGGACAACGGCTTCCACCAGATGTGCGCCAACCGACCGCTGCATCACGTGGCCGACTTCAAGGGCCTGAAGATGCGCATCCAGTCGTCCAAGGTGCTGGACGCGCAGATGCGCGCGCTCGGCGCCATCCCGCAGGTGATGGCGTTCTCCGAGCTGTACCAGGCGCTGCAGTCCGGCGTGGTCGACGGCACGGAGGGCACGCCGTCGAACTTCTACACGCAGAAGATCTACGAGGTGCAGAAGCACATCACGCTGTCCAACCACGGCCACCTCGCCTACGCCGCCATCGTCAACAAGAAGTTCTGGGACGGCCTGCCCGCCGACATCCGCACGACGCTGGATGGCTGCATGAAGGACGCGACGACCTACGCCAACGCGATCGCCGCCACCGAGAACGTGCAGGCGCTGGAGAAGATCCGCGCCAGCGGCAAGACCACCGTCTACCAGCTGACCCCGGCCGAATCCCTCGAATGGAAGAAGACGCTGATGTCGGTGCACAAGGACATGGAAGGCCGGGTCGGCAAGGACGCCGTCGCCGCCGCCTACAAGGAAGCCGGCTTCCAGCCGGTCTGATCCTTCCGCGCACGCCCCGGGCACGCCGGGGCGGCCCCTGATTGACGGCGTGCTCGCCCGCGTCGTCCACTCGACTTCACGCGCCGGTCGCCCGCGGGCGACCGCGCTGCCTCGTCCTGCCCGCTCACATTGCGCCCCCGGCGCGAGAAAGGCATCCGATGTTCGGTCGCTTCCTCGACCACCTCGAAGAGTGGCTCATCGCGTTCCTCATGGGCGCGGCGACGCTGCTGATCTTCGTGGCGGTCGTCCAGCGCTACGCCGCTGGCGCGCACTACCCCACCTGGCTGCAGTGGCTGCAGGACGCCCTGCTGAAGATCAATCTGAGCTGGGCCCAGGAACTGTGCATCTACATGTTCATCTGGATGGCCAAGTTCGGCGCCGCGTACGGCGTGCGCCACGGCACCCACGTCGGCGTGGACACGCTGGTGCGCGCGCTGCCGCCGACGCCGGCGCGCTGGCTCACGCTGTTCGGCCTGTTCGGCGGCGCCGTGTTCACCGTGGTGATCGGCACGATGGGCGCGGTGCTCGTCTGGGACGACGGCATGCACTACGCGCTGTTCCACGCGCTCGGCAGGAACGTCGACGCCCTCACCGAGGGCGCCACCACGCCCGACCTCGAGCTGCCGGTCTGGATCGAGTACATGTGCATCCCGGTGGCTTCCTACCTGATGTGCTTCCGCTTCCTGCAGGTGATGGTCACGTTCTGGAAGACCGGCGAGCTGCCCAAGCACGAGGTCGCCCACGTCGAGGGCCTGCCCGACGTCGACAACTATGAACCGACGCCCCAGGGGAGCATCGTCAAATGAAATCCTTCCATTCGCTGCAGACGCGGGACGAGCGCCGGGCCGCCCCAAGCCGGGCCGCGGCCCCCCCGAGGGACGGAGCGCCGTACCCGGCGCGGGAGGGGTCCTCGGGTTCGCGGGACGAGCGCCGGGCCGCCCCAAGCCGGCCCGCGGTCCCCTCGGGGGACGGAGCGCCGTACTCGGCGCGGGAGGGGCTCCAATGAATGCGCTGATCATTTTCACCCTGCTCGTGCTGCTGATGCTCACGGGCATGCCGGTGTCCATCGCGCTCGGCCTGACCGTGATGGGGTTCTTCTTCTTCCTGAGCGACGTGCCCATGGCCAGCGTCGGCATGAAGCTGTTCGAGGGCCTCAACAGCTTCCCGATCATGGCGATCCCGTTCTTCATCCTGGCGGGCAACTTCCTCACCAACGGGGGGGCGGCCAAACGGATGATCCGGTTCGCCGCGTCGATGGTGGGCCACATGTACGGTGGCCTGGGCCTGGCCGGCGTACTGGCCTGCGCGCTGTTCGCCGCGATCTCGGGTTCGTCGGTGGCCACCGTCGTGGCGATCGGCTCGATCATCCTGCCGGCGATGGTGGAGGCGGGCTATCCGAAGCGCTTCTCCGCGGGCGTGATCACCACGTCGGGCGCGCTCGGCATCCTGTTCCCGCCGTCGATCAACCTGGTGATCTTCTCGATCGCCACCAACGGCATGAACGCCACCGGCCCGGACGGCAACCCGGTGTCCACGGCGTCGGTCGGCGACCTGTTCATCGCCGGCGTCGTCCCCGGCCTCGTGCTGTCGGTGCTGCTGGGCGTGACCACCTGGTACCGCGCCCGCAAGTACGACTACCCGCGCATGCCGCGCGAGACCTGGGGCGCGCGCTGGAAGGCCTTCCTCGACGCGTTCTGGGGCCTCGCGCTGGTCATCATCATCATCGGCGGCATCTACACGGGCATCTTCACGCCCACCGAGGCCGCGGCCATCGCGGCGGTGTACGCGTTCTTCATCTCGGTGTTCGTCTACAAGGACCTCAAGCTCAGGGACGTGCCCAAGGTGCTGCGCAACGCGGCCGCGATGAGCTCGATGCTGCTGTACATCATCACGAACGCGGTGCTGTTCTCGTTCCTGCTGACGTCCGAGCAGATCCCGCAGGCCATGGCGACGTGGATGGCCTCGCAGGGCTTCGGCGTGGTGGTGTTCCTGTTCCTGGTCAACATCATCCTGCTGGCGGCCGGCAACTTCATGGACCCGTCGGCCATCGTGCTGATCATGGCGCCCATCCTGTATCCGGTGGCCGTCAAGCTGGGCGTCAACCCGGTGCACATGGGCATCCTGATGGCCGTCAACATGGAGGTCGGGATGTGCCACCCGCCGGTGGGCCTGAACCTGTACGTGGCCTCGGGCATCACCAAGATGGGCATCACCGAGCTGACGGTGGCCGTGTGGCCGTGGCTGCTCACCATGATCGGCTTCCTGCTGGTGGTGACGTACTGGCCCGCGCTGTCGCTGTGGCTGCCGCACCTGCTGGCGCATTGAACGCCGTCCACCCCCTGACGAGGCCCCGGCCGCGCAAGCGACCGGGGCCTCGTTCCTTGCGGGCACCGCCTCGCGGAGCGGCGGCCCGCTAAGATCGCGCCTTCCGCCTCGCGGCTCCGACCGTTCCCATGCGCCTGCTGTCCCTGCCCTCGTCCGCCGTCCTCCGCCCCGCCGCCCGTCTCGCGCCCCTCGCCATCGCGTGCGGCCTCGCGCTGCAAGCCGGGACGGCGAATGCCCAGTTCGTCGCCGGCAGGGCGTCCGCCGACGACGCCCCACCGGTGCGCTCGCTCGACGCGCGCGTTCGGCTCGGCGCCGAGCGCGTGCGCCTGCCCGGACATGAACGCATGGGCCTGGTGGGCCTGGCCGAACTGCTCAACGTGGGCGGCGAGTTCTGGGCCGGCCCGGCTGTCTACGGTGCCGCCTCCGGTCGCCGCGGCGGCTTCTTCGTGCCGGGCGTCGAGGGCGCGTGGTCGCACCCGTTCGGCGACTTCATCGCGATCGACGCCGGCGTGTTCGCCGGCGGCGGCGGCGGCGGCGCGGCGCCGGTCGGCGGCGGCCTGATGCTGCGCCCGCACGTCGACCTCGTCTTCCGCCTGCCGGGCTTCTATACGGGCCCGACCTACTCCAAGGTGTGGTTTCCCAACGGCCAGATCAACTCCAACCAGTTCGGCTGGATGCTCAACGTCGACTCGTCGTTCCGCTACCGCCCCACTGATTTCACCGGCACGGGCACCGACGGCAGCGCCACGGGCCTGGGCTTCGACCATGTCGACGCGATGGTGACGTTCGTGCACCCGCACAACTCCGTCTCGACGACGGGCGCCCCGCTGGCCAGCCGCATCGGCCTGGTGGGCCTGCGCGCCGAACGCAGCGTCGACGGGCCCTTGTGGGCCGGCATCGAGACCGCCGGCGCGGCCTCGGGCGGCGTCGCCGGCTACGCCGAGGTGCTGGGCACGGCCGGCCTGCGCTGGCCAGTGGCCGGCGACCGCCTGAGCGCGGGCGTGCACGTCGCGGCCGGCCTGGCTGGCGGCGGCGGCATCAACACCGGCGGCGGCCTGCTGGTCAAGGCCGCGGCGGGCGCGACGCTGCGCGTGACCGACACGCTGGGCCTCGGCGCCGAAGTCGGCGTCGTCGACTCGCCCAGGCACGGCCGCTACAAGGCCACCACCGCCGCCGTCTCGCTCAACTGGGCGCTGGACGTGCCGCAGGCCGACCTCGGCAGCTGGGTCGCCACCCGTCCCGGCACGCCGACACGCATGGAATTCAGCGCCGGCGTCGAACGCTACCGCGCCGCGCGCAAGACGGGCGGCACCGAGCCGCTGGACGCCGTGGTGCTGCAGGTCAACCGCTTCGTCGCGCCCAACCTCTACGTCACCGGCCAGGCGCACAGCGCGTTCGCCGGGGGCGCGGGCGCGTATTCCGAAGGCCTGTTCGGCGTCGGCGTGCAACTGCCGGTGACGCAGCGGCTGCGGCTCGGGGTCGAGGCGCTGGCCGGCGCGGCCGGCGGCGGAGGCGTGGATACCGGCGGGGGCGCCGTCGCCCAGGGCCGCGCGTACGTGGACGTCGCGCTGACCGATTCCCTGTCGCTGCGGGTGGCCGGCGGCAAGATCAGGTCGGTGCGCGGCAGCGGCGGGCTGGACGCGACCGTCGTCGACGCCGCGATCGTGTTCCGCTTCGGCGTCGACCGCGCCAACCGGCGATAGGCCCGCGGGCGCGGCGATTGCCGCTTGCGGCTCCCGCGCGCCGTCGCCGCGCTGTCAGGAGCCGCCATGCCCCGCTCGATCTGGAAAGGCGCGATCGCCTTCGGCCTCGTCCATGTGCCCGTGGCGCTGTATCCGGCGTCGCAGGAGGACGACATCGACTTCGACTGGCTCGACAAGCGCTCGATGGATCCGGTCGGCTACCAGCGCATCAACAAGCGCACCGGCAAGCCGATCACGAAGGAGAACATCGTCAAGGGCGTCAAGCAGGAGGACGGCACCTACGTGCTGGTGGACGACGACGAGATCCGCAACGCCTATCCCAAGACGATGCAGACCATCGAGATCGAGGGCTTCGTCAAGGCCGCCGAGATCCCGTTCGTCTACCTCGAGAAGCCGTACTACCTCGAGCCGCTGCCCAAGGCCGACAAGGTCTACGCGCTGCTGCGCGAGGCGATGATCGCCGACGACGTGATCGGCATCGCGCGCGTCGTGATGCACACCAAGGAGCACCTGGCCGCGCTGATGCCCGACGGCCCCATGCTCGTGCTCAACACGCTGCGCTGGGCCACCGAGGTGCGCAGGTGGAACGAGCTGCGCATCCCGGAGGCGGGCAAGGCCGCCACCAACCTCAAGGAGGCGGAGCTGAAGATGGCCAAGCAGCTCGTCTCCGAACTGACGGTCAAGTGGAAGGCCGATGCGTACCACGACCACTTCGCCGAGGCGATCAAGAACCTCATCAAGGCCAAGGTCGAGGCGGGCGCCACGCACGAGGTGACGCCGATCGAGGCGCCGGTGGACACCTCCGCGCCGTCCAACGTGGTCGACCTGACCGCCCTGCTCAAGAACAGCCTGGGCAAGCGCCGGCAGGCCGCGGAATCGGAGCTGGAGGCCGAGGCGCAGGCCGATGCCAGGCCGGCGCGCAAGGCCGCCACCAAGGCGCCGGCGAAGTCCGCGGCCGCCAGGAAGCCGGCCGCGAAGAAGGCCGCGCCGCCCACGCGCGCCAAGGGCACCCCGTCGCTCGCGCGCAAGCGGGCGTGAGGCGGCGCACGGGCATGGCGAATGCTGAATGCGGGCCATGCCCACCGCCCCGCGAAGCTCGACCCCCCGCCCCTCCGCACGCGCGCCCCGCGTGACGCGCGCGCCCGCGCCGGCACCCGCGAAGCGCGCGCGCTCGAAGACGCCGCCCAGTGATCACGGCGCGCCCCTGGCCCGCTACAAGGCCAAGCGCGACTTCGCGGTCACGTCCGAGCCCGGCCCCGTGCGTGCGCGGCCGGGCGAGCAGCTGTCGTTCGTCATCCAGAAGCACGACGCCACGCGGCTGCACTACGACTTCCGGCTCGAGCTCGACGGCGTGCTGCTGTCCTGGGCGGTGCCCAAGGGCCCGAGCTTCGATCCGAAGGAGAAGCGGCTGGCGATGCACGTCGAGGATCACCCCGTCGCCTACGGCACGTTCGAAGGCACGATCCCGCCGGGCCAGTACGGTGCCGGCACCGTCATCGTCTGGGACAACGGCAGCTGGGAGCCGGTGGGCGACCCGCGTGCCGGCATGAAGGCCGGCAAGCTCGTGTTCCGGCTGCACGGCAGGAAGGTCGCGGGGCTGTGGGAGCTGGTGAAGATCGCCAAGCCCGGCGAGCGCCAGGAGCCGTGGCTGCTGTTCAAGAAGCACGACGAGTGGGAGCGGCCGCACGCGGAGTACGACGTGGTCAGCGCCCTGCCCGACAGCGTCGTGGCGCATCCGCTGCCGCCGCTGGACGCGCCCGCTGCGGCGAACGGATCGGCGCCGCACCGGGCGAGCGCCGGGACGCTGGAGGCCGGCGAATCCTCGGCCGTCGCGGCGACCGCCGCCACGGCGCCCGCGAAACCGGGACGCCGGACGGCGAAGGCGCAGGCCCCGGCGCTCGATCCCGCCGCGCTGGACGGCGCGCGCAAGGCCGCGTTGCCCGAGATGCTGTCGCCGCAACTGGCCACGCTCGCCAAGGCCGCGCCGACGCACGGCGACTGGCTCTACGAGATCAAGTTCGACGGCTATCGCCTGATGACGCGCATCGCCGGCGGCAAGGTGGCCATCACGACCCGCGGCGGCCACGACTGGACGCACAAGATGGCGCCGCTGGCCGAGGAGATCGCCACGCTGGGCATCGACGACGCATGGCTCGACGGCGAGGCCGTGGTGCTCGACGCGGACGGCCTCCCGCAATTCAACCTGCTGCAGAACGCGCTCGACTCGCGCCGCAGCGCCGAGGCCATCGTCTACTACGTGTTCGACGTGCCGTTCCTCGGCGGCGTCGACCTGCGCGGCGTGCCGCTGCAGGCACGCCGCGCGCTGCTCAAGCAGGTGATCGAATCGCATCGCGGCGACAAGGTCCGCTTCAGCGACGACTTTCCCGCCGACGCGAGCGAGGTGCTGGCCACGGCCTGCCGCCTGAAGCTCGAGGGGGTGATCGCCAAGCGACGCGACGGGCTGTACACGTCGTCGCGCTCGACCGACTGGCTCAAGCTGAAGTGCCAGCAGCGCCAGGAGTTCGTCATCGGCGGGTTCAGCGACCGCAGCGACAACGCGAAGGCGATCGGTGCGCTGACGCTGGGCTACTTCGACGAGCGCGGCCAGCTGCAGTACGCGGGCCGCGTGGGCACGGGCTGGAGCTCGGCCGACGCCGTGGCACTGCGCACGAAGCTGGCCCGGCTGGTGACGGACAAGTCGCCGTTCCCCGCCGGCAGCACGCGATCGACGCGCTGGATGATGCGTCCCGCGGCGGAGGATCATTGGGTCAAGCCGCAGCTCGTGGCCGAAGTCGGCTTCGCGGAATGGACGCCCGATGGCAGCATCCGCCATGCGTCGTTCCAGGGCCTGCGCGAGGACAAGGCGGCGCGGGACGTCGGACGCGAGCGCGCCAAGGCGCCACCCACCTCGGAGAAGGCCGTGACAGCCACGAAGACATCGACCCGCACCGCGAGCAAGGGCGCGGCGCCCGCCGCGAAGACCTCGGCCAAGTCCGGCACCGCGGAGGTCGAGGGCGTGCGCATCTCGCACCCCGAGCGCGTGATCGACGCCGCGAGCGGCCACACCAAGCTCGACCTCGCGCGCTACTACGCCAGCATCGCGGAGTTCATGCTGCCGCACCTGAAGTCGCGGCCCGTGTCGCTGGTGCGCGCACCCGAGGGCGTCGGGCACGAGCTGTTCTTCCAGAAGCACGCCGACGTGCGCACGATGCCCGGCGTGAAGGACCTGGCCGGCCTGTGGGAAGGGCACGACCCGCTCATCGAGATCCCGTCGGCCAAGGCGCTGATCGCCGCCGCGCAGATGAACGTCATCGAGTTCCACACCTGGAACTCCGTCAAGCAGAAGGTCGACAAGCCCGATCGCATGATCTTCGACCTCGATCCCGGCGAGGGCGTGAAGTTCGACCAGGTGCGCGACGGCGCGCAGCTGATGCGCGCGCTGCTCGAGGAACTGGGGCTGCGCTGCTGGCTCAAGACCAGCGGCGGCAAGGGCCTGCACGTGGTGGTGCCGATGTCGGCGCGGCTCGACTACGACACCGTCAAGGCGTTCTCGCAGCGCATCGTGCAGCACATGGCGGCGACGATCCCGCAGCGCTTCGTCGCCAAGAGCGGCGGCTCGAACCGCGTCGGCAAGATCTTCATCGACTACTTGCGCAACGGCTTCAACGCGACCACCGCCGCGGCGTTCTCGGCGCGGGCGCGGCCCGGCCTCGGGGTGTCGATCCCGATCGCCTGGGACGAGCTGCCGGACATCCGTGGCGGCGACCACTGGACGATCTCGGACGCGCGCGACCGGATGTCGTTCCAGAAGACCGACCCGTGGGCCGGGTACGGCTCGTGCAGGCAGACGATGACGGCGGCGATGAAGGCGCTCGACGCGGTGAGTTGACGCGGCGGGGAAGTCCCGAGCGGCGCGTCCTGGCCGCGCGCCGAGAATGGCGCGGATGGACTTCAAGGACTACCTCGCCTGCGATGCCACGCAACTGGCCGCGCTCGTCGCCCGGCGCGAGGTCGGCGCGCACGAGCTGCTGGCGCTCGCGCTGGACCAGCTGGGACGCACGCAGCCCCGCATCAACGCGGTCTGCCGGCTGATGGAGGCGCAGGCGCGCGCGCAGCTCGCCGCAGCGGTGCCCGAGGGGCCCTTCGCGGGCGTGCCCTTCCTGCTCAAGGACGGCGTGCAGGACGTCGCGGGCCTGCCCACCGGCTACGGCAGCGCCGGCATGCAGCACGTCGTGCCGGCCGAGACGGCGTCCATCGTGCGGCGCTACCTCGCCGCGGGCCTGGTGATCTTCGGCAAGACCAACCTGCCCGAATTCGCGCTCAAGGGCGTCACCGACTCACGCGTCAACGGGCGCACCAACAACCCGTGGAACGTCGAGCACGTGCCCGGCGGATCCAGCGGCGGCGCGGCGGCCGCCATCGCGTCGGGCGTGCTGCCGATGGCCGCCGCGGCGGATGGCGGCGGCTCGATTCGCATCCCGGCCGCGTGCTGCGGGCTGTTCGGGCTGCGGCCGTCACGCGGGCGCGTGTCGTCCGGACCGGGCATCGGTGAGGCCTGGTTCGGCGCGTCGAGCGAAGGCGTGATCTCGCGCAGCGTGCGCGACACCGCCCGCATGCTGGACGCGCTGGCCGGCGCGGAGCCGGGCGACCCGGTCGTGATCGCGCCGCCGGACAGGCCCTATGCGCGCACCATCGAGCGTCCGCCGGGCGCGCTGCGCATCGGCTTCACGGCGGCGTCGCCGCTGGGCACGCCCGTTCACCCCGAGGCGGTGGCCGCTGTCGACGACGCCGCGCGCCTGCTCGCCTCGCTGGGCCACCACGTCGAGGAGGCCGCGCCCGACATCGACGGCCGGCTGCTGGCGAGTAACTACCTGCACATCTATTTCGGCCAGGTGCCGGCCGCGATGGCGCGGGCGTATGCGGCCGGCGCCAGGCGCAGCGAGTTCGAGCCGATGACGCGCATCATCGAGACGCTCGGCAAGGCCACGTCCGCGGGCACGCTCACCACGCACCTGGCGCAATGGAACCAGCATGCCCGCGCGCTCGCCACCTTCCACCACCGCTTCGACCTGCTGCTCACGCCCACGCTCGCGCACCCGCCCGTGCGTCACGGCGCGGGCGACCCGCCGCCGCTGCAGCAGGCCGCGCTCGACCTGCTCGATCGCACCGGCCTGCTGGGCCTGTTCGCGCGCACCGGCCTGGCGGCGTCGACGGTGGACAAGATCGCCACCGACAGCCTGCAGTACGTGCCGTTCACGCAGCTCGCCAACCTGACCGGCACGCCGGCGATGAGCGTGCCGCTGCACTGGACCGCCGACGGCCTGCCGCTGGGCGTTCAATTCGTGGCGCCGTTCGGGCGCGAGGACCGGCTGCTGCAGCTGGCGGCGCAGCTCGAGCAGGC
>JAEKKH010000421.1 GCA_019510465.1 Burkholderiales bacterium | reverse complement strand
GGAGGTGATCGCTGCGACAACAGCGTCGGGGAGGCGTTGGGGTGTCAGATCGTGGGCGCGCACGCAGCCGATGCGGATTTCGCCTTCGGCCAGCAGCGTGTCGCCGCGCAGTGCGCGCTGGCGCACGATGAGGCTGGCTTTGCCGGCCGGCTCGGGCTCGACGGTGACGGTCAGCAGGTCATCGAGCCGGGCGGGCGCCAGGTAGCGCAGGCTGGTGGCTGCGACGACGAACATGACGCCGGTCGCTTCGCGCAGCTGGTGCTGCTCGACACCGGCCGCACGCAGCCACTCGGTGCGGGCGCGCTCGAAGAACTTCAGGTAGTTGGCGTAGAAGACGATGCCGCCGGCGTCGGTGTCTTCCCAGTAGACGCGGATAGGGAAGCTGAAGGAATTCATCTCAGTTGGCCGGTCAGCGTGGGTCTTGCGGGGCGAGCGCCGGGCCGCTCCCAAGCCGGCCCGTTCCGGCGACGGGCTGGCGGCTTGATGCCGCCAGCATCGCCGTCCCCGCGGGGGACCGACCGCACTCGCTCGCGTTCAGCGATGCGAGGGTGGGCGAGGGGCGCGTTCACGCCAGCACCTCGCGCAGGCGGCGCACAGCCTCGTGCAGGTCTTCGATGGACGACGCGAAGGACAGGCGCATCCAGCGCTGCGGCTCGGCCAGGCCGAAGTCGCGGCCGGGTGTCAGCGCGACCTGGGCGCTTTGCAGCAGCTCGTGCGCAAAGGCCCAGCTGTCGGCGTGGAAGCGCGACACGTCCATCCACGCGTAGAAGGCGCCGTCGGGTGCGACGGGCACGGTGAGGCCCAACTCGTTCAACGCCGGCACGATGTAGTCGCGGCGTTCGCGCAGCACGGCACGACGGCGTTCGAACTCGGCGATGGACTCGGGCTCGAAGCAGGCCAGCGCCGCCTTCTGGGCCAGCGTGGACGGGCAGATGTAGAGGTTCTGCGCCAGGCGCTCGATGGCTGGTGCAAGGGCGGGGGGCAGCACCAGCCAGCCCAGCCGCCAGCCGGTCATGCCGAAGTATTTGGAGAAGCTGTTGACCGAGACGATGTCGTCGCCCAGTCCATCAGGGAGGCCCAAGGCACTGTGGCCGAAATGGTCCTCGTAGCTCAGCGGCAGGTAGATCTCGTCGACAACGGTGACGCCACCGCGCTCGCGCACGAAGCCCGCCATGTCGGCCAGCACTTCGGGCGCGATGGACGTGCCGGTGGGATTGCTCGGCGAGGCCAGCAGCACGCCACGCGTGGCCGGCGTCCAGGCCTCGCGCACCTGGATGGCGTCGAGCTGGAAGCGCTCGGCCGCGCCGGTGCGCAGCAGCCGCGGCGTCGCGTCTGCCGCCGTCACGAAATGGCGGTTGCAGGGGTAGCAGGGGTCGGGCATCAGCACTTCGTCGCCCCGCTCGAAGAGAGCGAGGCAGGCGAGCTGCAGGCCAGCCGACGCACCGGCCGTGACGGCGATGCGCTCGGGGGCGATGGCCAGGCCGAAGCGCTGGCCGTACCAGCGCGAAATGGCCTCGCGCAATGCGGGTAGGCCGA
>JAEKKH010000415.1 GCA_019510465.1 Burkholderiales bacterium | reverse complement strand
GGCGGCATGCGGCTCACCGTCGGCGCTGTCAACGTGCGCAGCGGCCAGATGCGCTATTTCGACAGCCGCGAAGAGCGGGTCGGCCTGGAGCACATCATGGCCTCGGGTGCCCTGCCGCCGGCCTTCCCGGCCGTCGTCATCGACGGCGAGGCCTACTGGGACGGCGGCCTCTACTCCAACACGCCCATCGAGGCCGTGCTGGACGACAACCCGCGCCGCGACGCACTGATCTTTGCGGTGAACGTCTGGCACCAGACGGCGGAGCAGCCGGAATCCATCTGGCAGGTCATGGGCCGGCAGAAGGACATCCAGTACGCCAGCCGCGCCGACAGCCACATCACGCGCCAGAAGCAGATCCACCGCCTGCGCCACGTCATCCGCGAGCTGAGCCGCCTGCTGCCGCCCACGCAGCGGCAAGCGGCCAGGGAGCTGACCGCCTGGGGGTGCGGCACGACCATGCACGTGGCCCACCTGCTGGCCCCGCGCATCGACGGCGAGGACCACACCAAGGACATCGACTTCTCGCCCGCCGGCGTCAAGGCGCGCCGCTCGGCCGGCCTGGCGGATGCGCGTCGCATGATCGAGCGCGCGCCCTGGCAGGCGCCGGTGGACCCGATCGAAGGAGTCATCGAGCATGTGCTGGACGAGGCACTGGCCACATGACGCCCTGGGCGTTCATCGGCGCCGCCGCCTGCGCGCTGCTGATGGGCGCGGCCATCCAACGCGGCGCGACCTGCACGGTGGCCGCCGTCAGCGAGCTGGTGGACCAGCGCAAGGCCGGTCGCCTGCGCAGCCTGCTGGAGGCCTCGCTGTGGGTGGCTGGCGGCCTGCTGCTGTTGCGCTGGCTGCCTCTGCCTCAGCCTGCACTGCCCAAGCCCTTTGCGCTGACGGCGTGGACCTTGCTCGGCGCCGCATTGCTGGGCCTGGGCGCCTTCGTCAACCAGGCCTGCGTGTTCGGCGCCATTGCACGGCTGGGCAATGGCGAGTGGGCCTATCTGGCGACGCCGCTGGGCTTCTATCTCGGCTGCGCCAGCGTGGACGGCCTGTTTGCTGCCACAAGGCCGCAGCACCTGCCTGCCGGTTCGTCCCTGTGGTTCGCGCCCGCCGCGCTGGGGCTGGTGTTCGTCGGCTTTGCCGCGTGGCGGGCCCTGGCCCGCTGGCGCCAGCCGTGGTGGACACCGCATGTCGCCACGGTATCCATCGGCCTGGCCTTTCTCGCGCTGCTGCTGCTCGAGGGTGCCTGGGCCTACACCGACGCGCTGGCCGAGCTGGCGCACGGCATGACGATGCAGAGCGCCACGCGCCTGGGCCTGTTCGGCTGCCTGCTGGCCGGTGCGATGTTCGGTGGCTGGCGGGCCGGTCTGCTGAAGGCCCGCCGGCCAACGGCCAGAAGCGTGGCCCGCTGCCTGACCGGTGGCCTGCTGATGGGCTGGGGCAGCCTGCTGATCCCCGGCGGCAACGACGGCCTGATCCTGCTGGGCCTGCCGCTGCTGTGGCCTTACGCCTGGGTGGCCTTCGCGACGATGTGCGCGGTCATCGCCTTGGCCAAGTGGG
>JAEKKH010000418.1 GCA_019510465.1 Burkholderiales bacterium | reverse complement strand
TCGACGCCACCAAGCCGATGTTCATGCTCGCCGAGTCCGACGCCATCGACCTGCACACCAGCGGCGCCTTCGACATGACCTACTCCTGGGACCTGGCCGACCAGGTCTTCAAGAAGATCGGCAAGGGCGAGGCGGGCGCGCCACTCTTGCGCGAGTGGCTGGCCAGGCAGCCGGCGGGCTACCCCGCCGCCGCCTACCGCATGCGTTTCACCAGCAACCACGACTTCAACTCCTGGCACGGCACCGACGCCGAGCTGTACGGCGACGCATATCAGGCGCTGGCGGTGCTGACCTTCACGTTGCCCGGCATGCCGCTGATCTACAACGGCCAGGAGTCGCGCCTGACCAAGAAGCTCGCGTTCTTCGAGAAGGACGCCATCGCCTGGAAGAGCTACGAGCTGAGCGACTTCTACGCCGGCCTCGTCGCGCTCAAGCACAGACACCCGGCGCTCGCGGCCGGCCAGTACGGCGCGCCGGTCAAGCTGCTGGACAGCACGGCGGACGTCGTCGCCTTCGAGCGTCGGCTGGGCGGCGACGTCGTGCGCGTGGCCGTCAACCTGTCCAAGGCCGAGCAGACCTGGCAGGGCCGCAAGCTCGGGCCCTGGGGCTGGATGCTGGCATGAAGATACTCATCACGGGCCTGAACGGTACGCTGGCGCCGCGCCTGGCCGAGGCCGCGCGAGCGGCCGGGCATGAGGTCATTGGCTGGGACCGCACCGCGGTCAACCCCGACGACGAAAAGTTGGCGGGCGCCTGGCTGTCCGCGCAATCCGTGGACGCCATCGCCCACCTGGGCATGGCGCCGGCGCGCTTTGCCGGCTGGCTGGCGTCGCGCTGCCCGAACTTCCTGTTCACGAGCACCGTCATGGTGTTCGACCGCCAGCCCGACGGTCCCCACGACGTGGCCGACGCGCGCACGGCCAAGGACGACTACGGCCGCTACAAGATCGACTGCGAGGACGCCGTGCTGCTGGCCAGCGAGCAGCCCGTCATCGCCCGCATCGGCTGGCAGATCGACATCAGCCGACCCGGCAACAACATGCTGCCGACGCTGGACGAATGGCAGAAGCGCGACGGCCGCGTGGCCGCGAGCCATGCCTGGACGCCGGCCTGCTCCTTCATGACCGACACGGCCGCCGCGCTGCTCGGCCTGCTTGAGCGGCCGTTGCCCGGTGTGCACCATCTGGACAGCAACGCCGACGAGGCCTGGCGCTTCGACGAGGTGGCGCTCGCGCTGGCGCAAGAGTTCGGCCGCGACTGGCAGGTCGAGGCGAACGAGGACTACCAGCACGACCAGCGCCTGGTGGGCGGGCCCAGCGGCCTGCCACCGCTGTCCGCGCGCCTGCCCGGGCTGTCCAGAGGATGAAGCGCAGGGATGTGCGGGTCTACGCCGCTGCCGTGCTGGCCGTCATCGGCGTCGGCCTGGCGTCGCGACGATGGCCGGGGATGTTTCCGGCGGCCCTGGGCAAATACCCGGGCGACGCGTTGTGGGCGCTGATGGTCTTCGTGGGCTGCGGCATGCTGCGGCCTCGCGCCCCCAGCTGGCGAGTGGCGGC
>JAEKKH010000417.1 GCA_019510465.1 Burkholderiales bacterium | reverse complement strand
AGTTCCAGAAGACGAGGCCGGCCACGGCCGCGACGGCGGCCAGCGCAATGGCGATGAAGAGCAGGGAGAGCTGGTGGACGAGGCGCATGCGCGCATCTTGCCGGGCAAGTGTGGACACGGCCTCCACAGTTTCTCCATGCTGGCCGCACGCTGGGCCGGGAAGCTGGGCGCATTCGAAAAAAGGAGACTGCCATGCCCATCCTTGCCCGCCTCACCTGGCCGACGGCCGCCATCCTGCTGCTGGCCAGCCTGCTCAATGCCTGCGGCGGCGGCGGCAGCAGCGCAGCGACAGCCAGCGCCACCGCGATGCCCACCACGCCGGCCGCGCCCGCGCCGCTGACGCTGGCCCAGGTCGGCGACAAGCTCTTCGAGGACACCAGCCTCTCCGCCAGCGGCAAGCAGGCCTGCGCGAGCTGCCACGTCGAGGCGCGCGGCCACGCCGACGCGGCCGGCAGCTTCCTGCCGCTGGGTGGTCCGGATGGCACCCATCAGGGCCTGCGCAGCTCGCCCAGCATCCGCTATCTCGATCAGGCCGGCGCCTTCGCCATCGACGCCCAGGGCCGCGCGCGTGGCGGCCTGTTCTGGGACGGCCGCGCCAACAGCCGTGCGGAACAGGCGCGCGGCCCGCTGTTCAATCCGGACGAGATGGCCAACGCTGACGTCGCGGCGCTGGCAGCCCGCTTGCGTGCCCTGCCCTATGCCGCGGACCTGCGCACCGCCGCCAACCTGCCCGCCACGGCGACCGATGACCAGCTCGTCGATGCTGCCATCGCCGCCCTCGTCCGCTACCAGACCGACGATGCCAAGTTCCGTCCCTTCACCAGCAAGTTCGACGCCGTGCAGGACGGCAGCGCGACCTTCACGCCGCAGGAACAGCGCGGCCTCAACCTCTTCAACGACCCGCAGCGCGGCAACTGCGCCAGCTGCCACGACAGCCGGCCCGCGCCCGGGCTGACGCGCGCCCTCTTCACCAACTTCAGCTATCACGCCCTCGGCGTGCCGCGCAACACGAGCGACGCCACGGCCAACCCGGCCTTCTTCGACCTGGGCCTGTGCGGCCCGCTGCGCAGCGACCTCGCCGGCCGTGCCGAGCTGTGCGGCCGGTTCCGCGTGCCAACGCTGCGCAACGTCGCGCTGACCGCGCCGTACTTTCACAACGCGAGCTTCGCAACGCTCGAAGACGTTGTCGCCTTCTACGCCACGCGCGACCTCGACCCGGCGCGCTGGTATCCGGTCGTGAACGGCCAGGTGCAGCCCTACAACGACCTGCCGGCGGCCTATCGCGCCAATGTCGAGCGGGGCGCGCCCTTCAGCCGACCGGGCCAGGCGCCAGCCCTCAGCGCCCAGGACGTGACCGACATCGTCGCCTTCCTGCGCACGCTGACCGATGGCTTTACAACGGGCTAGCCGGGCTCCTGAACAGCGCCACACCGGGCTTGCGGGGAGTCCTCCGCGAGGAAGAAACTGCTAGAGTCAGATTCTGGTAACTCCGTTACCTTGACCGCAGCATTTCCATCCTTTCGGACGACCCGCCATGCCCTCACGAGCCGCCGCCGCCC
>JAEKKH010000034.1 GCA_019510465.1 Burkholderiales bacterium | reverse complement strand
CAGCGTCCCGGGCGGGCCCTGCAGCATCCAGGTGGGCTGCACATGGTTCAGCGGGTGCAGCGCACCGGCCGGCGCGCAGGCGCGGAAGCGCCGGCCGGGCTCGAACGCGGGTTGCGTCGTCGCGGCGGTCTCGGTGAACACGGCGCAGGCCCGGTCCGGCATCTTGATGCCCAGCCGGCGCGCCAATTTCTCGGCGCGGCGGCGCTGCTGTTCCGTCTGCTGCGGCGTCTGCCGGGGCTTGCCGTCGTCGGGTTTCGCGTCCTTGGCGTCGGCCTTGCGCTTGTCGTCATCGTCCTCGTCGTCGTCGTCGGCTGCGGAGGCCGCCGGCGCGTTCCTGGCGGCCTGCCGGCGTGGATCGATGGACGACAGCGGCACCCAGCGCAGCCCGTCGTCGCCGCCGTCCGAGTGCGGCGACAGCAGCACCAGGTGGCCGCCGGCCTCGACCCAGGCCTTCAGCCGCGCCTCGCGCTCGGGGAAGATGTTCCACTGGTCGGACTCGAGCAGCAGCGTCGCGCCGGCGGGCGGCAGCGACTCGAGCGAATTGCGCACCTCGAGCACGGCGCCCGCGCCCTGCAGCACGTGGCGCAAGGAGTAGTACGGATCGGTCGCGGCCTTGCCGTGGGCCTCGTCCTCGACCTCGACATCCTCCCAGCGCGTCTTGTGCACGAGCCAGCCGACGAGCAGCAGTGCCAGCAGCACCAGCAGCGTGCGCAGGATCACCGTCCTGTTCATGCCGCACCTCCCGCGCTGGCGCGGCCGTCCAGCCGCTCGCCGAAGCCCGTGCACAGCGCCTCGCCCATCGCCAGCGACAGCGCGCGGCCGCCGTAGATGCTGGCCTCCCAGGCGCGCACCACCTGGGTGACGTAGCGCAGCGTGGGCGTCTCCAGGCCCGCACGCGCGAGCTCGAGGCATTCGCCCTCGGTGGCCGACGACGTGATCGGCACGCGGTACTTGTGGATCAGCCGCGACAGCGCGCCGCGGTACAGCAGCGACAGCGCATCCTGCACGCGGCCCGCCTGCCACAGCGCCCAGGCGGCGGCGCCGACGTCGTCGGGCAGGCTCTCGGGGCGCACGTCGAGGTCGCGCACGTGGCTCACCGCGGCGTCGGCCTTCGCGCGGCGCTCGAAGGCGCGCAGGTTGACCAGGTGGCGCGCGCTGACCAGCAGCAGCGCGACCAGCACCGCCACGCCGCCCCACAACAGGAAACGGCTGGTGTCGCTGAGGAAGCGGCCGAGCGCGGCCAGCCAGCCGAGCAGCGACGAGTCGACCGGAAGCTTCTTCTTCGCCGGCTCGTCGTCGTCGATCCAGCGCGGCCGCTTTTCCATGTGCTTGCCGGACAGCAGGGGATCGGCGCGCAGGTCGTCGACGGCCTTCTCGATGCGCGCGGCGCGCTGGTCGCCGCCCGTGCCGGGCGCCGAAGCGGCGCTCGCGGCCGCCGGCGGCGGCGCCGCGGCATCCTGCGCGCGGGCCGCGCCGGCCGCGCAGGCGGCGGCCAGCACGGCCAGGCGAATCAGGTCAGCGCCCGAACGCATGGCGCAGGTCCTGTTCGACATCCCAGGCCTCGAGTTCGACGCGGCGATTGAGGTACATCGCGAATCCCGCGGCGACGAAGAACGGCTCGACGAAGAGCACGGCGCAGGCGTGCGCCGCGTACAGCAGCAGCTTGGTGGCGACGGCGTCGGAGCCCAGCCACTCGATGTCGCCGAACGGATGCAGCCCGGGCGTCATCCAGGGCACCAGCGCGACCAGTCCGGACGACAGGAAGAACTCGATCCAGCTGAACGTGCCCTGCATCATCGTGGCGGCGCCGCGGTGCGCGCGCAGGATCGCCTTGACGCGCTGGCGCCGCGCGGAGCCGGTCTGGCCCTCGAGCTGCCCCACCGGCATCGAATAGGAGCGCCAGAACGACAGCCGCCAGATCGTCAGCCACTCCAGCATCGGGAGCCAGGGCGCGCGCCGGCGCGCCTCCCACGCGTCGGAGAACGACATCTCGTCGCCGAAGGCCTGGCGTGCGTAGATGTCCAGCAGCGTGCGGTCGAGCCAGGGCTTGAACCACCACAGCAGCGTGGATGGCAGCCACCAGGCGACTTCGATGGTGGCCCCGCAGGCCACCACCAGCAGCAGGCCGAACGGCAGGAACGCCCGCAGCAGCGAGCGGCCGCTGCGCTGGGCCATGCGCACGCCGAGGTCGACCGCCTCGTAGGCCGGGCGCGGGCGCAGCGCGAGCTGGAGCTGTTCGGCCTTCATCGGGCGCGCGCCTCCAGCACCGCGGCGTCATGGCCCTTGCCCTGCAGCCCCAGGTAGGCGAGGACGAGGGCCCAGCAGCAGCCGCCGACGGCGTACTTGACGCCCGGCGCGATCCACGCGGCCGACGACCAGAACGCCTCGATCCCGGCGGCGACGAACAGCATCACGGTGAAGCAGAACACCACCGGCGAGGTCTCGCGCGCCGCGCGCATGAGCGCCTGCGTGCGCGTGAGGCGCCCGGGCGCGAGCATCGCGTGGCCCAGCTTCAGGCCGGCCGCGCCGGACAGCACGATGGCGGTGAGCTCGAACGCCGAGTGCGTCACCACGAACGAGAAGAAGCGCTCGGAGTCGCCGCGGGTCACCAGGAAGCCGGCCACCGCGCCCGCCAGCAGGCCGTTGTAGCCCACCATGAACAGGCTGCCCACGCCCAGGGCCAGGCCGGCGGCGAAGCAGCGGAACGCGATGCCGACGTTGTTCATGATGTAGAAGCCGAACATCGTCCAGTCGTCACCCGAGGTGCGCCCCAGGCGCTCGCCCGCCTGCTGGCCGTACATGCCGTCGAAGTCGTGCACCTGCCTGGCATCGACGACGGTCAGCACGAAATGCGGATCGAGCCAGGTGGCCACGCCCACCACGACGGTGGGCAGCACGAACACGAGCGTGGCCACCAGCAGGTGCCAGCGCAGCGCGCGCACGGCCGCCGGCGCCTTGTACAGCACCAGGTGGCGGAAGGCGGCCAGGCCGACATCGTGGCGCCTGTAGATGCGCTGGTGGGCGCGCGCCGTGAGCGTCTCGAGCCGCGCGACGAGGTGCACGGGATAGGCCCGCTCGCGCGCCAGCGCCAGGTGCTCGCAGCACTGGCGGTACAGCTGTGCGACGCGCGCCCCGGTCGGCAGCTCGTTCGCGCCCGTCTCGGCCGGCCGGATCTTGCGGCGCCTGCGGCCGGCGTCGAGCGCGTTCAGGCCGCGCTCGAGCTCGAGCCAGGCGGGCTCGTAGCGGGCCTCGAATTGACGCGGGGTCATCGCCATGGCCGCCCGGCCGCCCGAAGGCCTTGGCCGCCCTCGCGAAGGGCGGCGAATGAAGTGCGCGTGCGCGTCGTCATGTCTCAGCGCTGGCCCATCAGCCACTGCGCGACCGCGATCAGCCGCGGGCCGGGCCGGATCGGCGCCGGCGACGTTCCGCCAGGCGCGTAGTCGGGCGGGGGCAGCGCGTTGTCCGCCAGCGTGGCCAGCTCGTCGAGGCGTTCGGATGTGAGCCGGCGTGCGCGGCCGGCCAGGTGCAGGATCGCGACCTGCTGCGCGCGCGTCAGCGGCACGCGCGGCGCGAGCGGCTGGGCGTCGGGCAGGGCGCCGGCCAGGCGCACCTGCTCGGCGTGCACGACGAGGGTGCCGGCGACGATGTCGCCCAGGCGCTTGAAGTCGCGCCGCAGCAGCATGGACGCCATGCCGAACGCGAACATCAAGGGCATGAAGTCGGCCACGCGCAGCAGGTTGCGGGTGACGGAGGCCGATGGCGTGACCGGCAGGCCGGTGTCCATCATCACCAGCAGCCCCATCGCGCGCTTGCCCGGCGTCGCCGCGCCGGGCAGCAGCTCGAACACGATCGGGTAGATCCATTCGAGGCCGAAGTAGGTCACCAGCATCAGGCCGGTGCCCACGCCCTTGAGCCGGGCCAGGAACATCGCCGCGACGCCGAACGCGAGGAAGCGGATGAAGAAATCGAGGCTGTAGGCGAGCCCGCGCGGCACGACGCCCGCCGGCCGCAGCAGGATCGCGATGCCTTCGGGTGTCTCGGCGAGGAGCCTGGTGTCGAGCTTCAAGGAGCGGACCGGTGCCGGGCGCGGGTCAGAAGTTGATCGTGCGCAGGTTCGCACCGGCGTACTTCGGATCGCCCCGCAGCGTGGCGTCCGCGGACGACGCCGCCGTGACGACGCGCGTGCTGGCGATGTCGTCGTGCAGGCACAGGCGCGATTCGCGGAAGATCAGCAGCGGATCGAGCAGGCTCGCGATCCAGCCCACGAACGGGATGGATCCGATCATGGCGATGGGCAGCCAGCGCAGGAAGATGAAGCGGCTGAAGGCCACGCGGCTGCCGTCCGTGCGCACGACGCGGATGCCCATCGCGCGCTTGCCGAAGGTCTGGCCGTACAGGTAGACGAGCGCCGCGCTGTAGATGAAGTAGCCCAGCAGCGCGAAGCCGCCGAGCCAGGCCAAGGTGCTCGTGACGTGGTGGCCGCTGCCCAGCGGCGGCGGCGCGATGCCGGGCACATGCTGCTGCTGGTAGTTCTCGTAGGCGGGGATCGCGACGGCCACCAGGATGGCGATGACGACGATCGTCGGCACCAGGCCGTCGATCAGCGCGGCCAGGAAGCGCTCGCCGCGCCCGGCCTCGACCAGGCCGGCCTCCGCCTCGATCGAATCCTCGACGTCCGCGCGCGGCGGCGCGAAACGGTTCTGCTCAATGACGCCGGACATCGTCGGCTCTCCCTCTGCGGCCCTTGAAGCGCGGCCGCGTCGTCGCGCGGCCTGCGTGCTGCGCGCATCCTACCGCGCGACCCGGCGCAAGCGGCCCGGCATCCCTCCGAAGAGGGAGTGACCGAAGTCACGCCGCCGCGGGCTGGATCAGAGTTCGCGCGAGCCCGCGAGCGTGGCGTGGTGCGACGAGTCGGCCGTGACGACGATGGTGTCGGCGATGACGTCGTGGAAGCACTGGTGCCCTTCGCGGAAGATCATCAGCTTGTCGACGAGGCGCACGATCCAGCCCACGAACGGGATGGCGGCGCACAGGCCGTACACCACGCCGCGCAACCAGAAGAAGCGGGCGAACGACATCCGGCTGCCGTCCTTGCGCACCATGCGGATGCCCATCATCTTCTTGCCCCAGGTCTGGCCGTGGTGGTAGACGAGGACGATGTTGTAGATGCCCCAGGCGATGAAGGCGACCGCCAGGATGCCGATCATCACCGCGAATCCGGCGCCGACGTCGTCGAACGGCGTGCCGCTGCCGCGGTGCCTGCCGAAGGCCGCCGGCATGGCGACGGCGGCCATGATGCCGCCGATGACGCCGACCGCGATGACCGGCGCGTAGTCGATCAGGAACGCCAGCAGCCGCGTGCCGGGCTCGGCCAGCACCAGGCTGCCGCTCGGCTCCGGATCGGCGACGAGCGCGCGCGGCGGCGCGAAGCGATTCGAAGAATTCTCGTTGTGGTCGTCCATGGCCCGTTCCTCCCCGTGGCTATCCAGTTGACGCGGCATGCTAGCGCAGGCGGCCGCCGCGCCGCCTCGGTATCGGCCCGGACGCCTCACATGAACAGGTGTTCACCCGCGTTCTCGCCGCCCAGGATCACGTAGTTGACCTTGCGGATGTCGGCGGCGCAGCGGCCGCCGGCATACGAGATCGAGCTCTGGAGGTCTTCCTGCATCTCGCGCAGCGTGTCGGGCAGCCGGCCCTTGATCGGCTCGAGGATGCGCTTGCCCTCGACGTGGCGGTATTCGCCCTTGTTGAAGTCCGATGCGCTGCCGTAGTACTCCTTGTAGAGCTTGCCGTCGACCTCCACCGTCTGGCCCGGGCTCTCCTCGTGGCCGGCGAACAGCGAGCCGATCATCACCATCGTGGCGCCGAAGCGCAGGCTCTTGGCGATGTCGCCGTTGTGGCGGATGCCGCCGTCCGCGACGATGGGCTTGGTGGCCACGCGCGCACACCACTTCAGCGCCGACAGCTGCCAGCCGCCGGTGCCGAAGCCCGTCTTCAGGCGCGTGATGCAGACCTTGCCGGGGCCCACGCCGATCTTGGTGGCGTCGGCGCCCCAGTTCTCGAGGTCGATCACGGCCTCGGGCGTGCCCACGTTGCCGGCGATCACGAAGGCCTGCGGCAGCGTCTTCTTGATGTGGGCGATCATGCGCTTGACGCTCTCGGCGTGGCCGTGCGCGATGTCGATGGTGACGTAGTCGGCGCCGACCCCCGTGGACGCCAGGCGCTCGATGACGGCGTGGTCCTCCGGCTTGACGCCGGCGCTGATCGACACGAGCAGGCCCTTGTCGCGCATGGTCCGCGCGAAGGCGACGGTGTCGAGGTCGAAGCGGTGCATCACGTAGAAGTAGCCGTTGCTCGCGAGGAACTGCGCGATCGGCTCGTCCAGCACCGTCTTCATGTTGGCCGGCACCACCGGCAGCTTGAAGCGGTGCGCACCGAACTCCATCCCGGTGTCGCACTCGCTGCGGCTGTCCACCACGCACTTGCGCGGCAGCAGCAGGATGTTGTCGTAGTCGAAGATTTCCATGATGGACTTTCGCGTTACCTCGGATCGGCGCAGCGGTCGGTGGCGACCTGCGTGATGCGTCCGGTGGCGTCCTCCACCCAGGCGGTGGCGACGAGATTCTCGGCATGGGCGTTCTCGGGCCAGCGCAGGCCGTACAGCGGGGCCACGGCATTCCTCGCGCCAGGGCCGGCCGGCAGCTTGACGGGGCCCACCAGCACGCGCACCAGCCGGCGCGGGATCTGCGTGCCGCGCACGCCCGGATCGATCAGCTCGACCAGGGCGATCCAGCCGGTGCTGCCCGCGGGCCACACGCCCGTCGCATGCATCTGCACGCCCATGTAGCCGTCGTGCGGCAGGCTGGAGTGCACGTAGAAGCGCCGCTTCGCGGTGGCCGGGGACAGCGCCGTCACGCTGTCGAACGCCGACGGCGTGCTGGCGACGCGCGCCGGCAGCTCCGCGTTCACGCGCGCCAGGCGTTCGGCCGCCTCGGGCAGCGCGCCCGGCGCCATCGGGGCGTCGTCGGCGGTGGGTGCGAGCCAGTCGAGGCTCCATTCCCGGGGCCCGACGGGCATCGCCCCCAGGCCCGGCGGCGCCACCTGCCAGCAGTCGACGCAGTCCGCGCCGATGAAGTGCTCGACCAGCAGCGTGGCGCGCGCCGGGCAGTTCCGGGCGATCCCTGGCGGCGGCCTGGGCGCGGCCAGGGCCAGCGCAGAGGCCAGCAGGCCGGCGACGGCGAGGACCAGCCGTCCGGTGCGAGCGCCGGAAACTAGAATGGGTGGATGCATATCCAGCATTCTGACGCCGAACCCGAAGCCACGGGCCCTGATCGGTTGCTCCGCGGCCTCAACGCCGAGCAGCTGGCCGCGGTGACGCTGCCCGCACGGCCCGCGCTCATCCTGGCCGGCGCCGGATCGGGCAAGACGCGCGTGCTCACCACGCGCATCGCCTGGCTGCTGCAGACGGGCCAGGTGTCGCCTGGCGGCCTGATGGCGGTCACCTTCACCAACAAGGCGTCCAAGGAGATGCTGGCGCGGTTGTCGGCGATGCTGCCGATCAACGTGCGCGGCATGTGGATCGGCACCTTCCACGGCCTGTGCAACCGCTTCCTGCGCGCGCACTGGAAGCTGGCCGGCCTGCCGCAGGGCTTCCAGATCCTGGATTCGTCCGACCAGCTGTCGGCGGTCAAGCGCATCATCAAGGCGATGCAGCTCGACGAGGAGCGCTTCGTGCCCAAGCAGGTGACCTGGTTCATCGCCGGCGCGAAGGAGGACGGCCTGCGTCCGAAGGACGTCGAGATCCACGACGGCCAGACGCAGAAGATGGTCGAGGTCTACCAGGCCTACGAGGACCAGTGCAACCGCGAAGGCGTGGTCGACTTCGCCGAACTGCTGCTGCGCGCGTTCGAGCTGATGCGCGACAACGAGGCGCTGCGCGAGCACTACCGCCATCGCTTCCAGCACATCCTGGTCGACGAGTTCCAGGACACCAACCGCCTGCAGTACGCCTGGCTGAAGATGTTCGCGGGCCCGCACGGCGCGGTGTTCGCGGTGGGCGACGACGACCAGAGCATCTACGGCTTCCGCGGCGCGCTGGTGGGCAACATGGCCGACTTCGAGCGCGAGTTCAAGGTCGACAAGGTCATCAAGCTGGAGCAGAACTACCGCAGCTTCGGCAACATCCTGGACGCCGCCAACCACCTGATCGACCGCAACTCCAAGCGCCTGGGCAAGAACCTGCGCACCGACCAGGGCCCCGGCGAGCCGGTGCGCGTGTTCGAGTCCACCAGCGACTTCGCCGAGGCGCAGTGGTTCCTCGACGAGGCGCAGCAGCTGCACCGCGCGGGCACGGCGCGCTCGGAGATCGCGGTGCTCTATCGCAGCAACGCGCAGTCGCGGGTGATCGAGTCGGCGCTGTTCAACGCCGGCATCCCGTACCGCGTGTACGGCGGCCTGCGCTTCTTCGAGCGCGCGGAAGTCAAGCACGCGCTGTCGTACCTGCGGCTGATCGAGAACCCGAACGACGACACGAGCTTCCTGCGCGTCGTCAACTTCCCGGTGCGCGGCATCGGCGCGCGCACCATCGAGCTGCTGCAGGATTCCGCGCGCCAGACGGGCCGCAGCCTGTTCCAGAGCGTGGGCAGCGTCGCGGGCAAGGGCGGCACGAACCTGGCCGCGTTCACCGGCCTGGTCCAGCGCATGCAGGACGCCACGCGCGGCATGACGCTGCGCGACATCATCGAGCACATGCTGGCCGAGACCGGCCTGATCGACTTCTACCGCGCCGACAAGGACGGCGCCGACCGCGTCGAGAACCTGGAGGAACTGATGAACGCCGCCGAGGCCTTCGTCACCCAGGAGGGCTTCGGCCGCGACGCGGTGGCGCTGCCGGTGGACGAGCTGTCGCCGGGAGCGCTCGCCTCGCGCAGCAGCTCGCGCGACGTGCCCGGCCTGCTGCTGGACGCCCCCGTCACGCCCGACGCCGAGACCGGCGAGATCATGTCGCCGCTGGCCGCGTTCCTGACGCACGCGTCGCTGGAGGCCGGCGACAACCAGGCCCAGGCCGGCCAGGACGCCATCCAGCTGATGACCATCCACTCGGCCAAGGGCCTGGAGTTCGACTCCGTCTTCATCACCGGCCTCGAGGAAGGCCTGTTCCCGCACGAGAATTCGCTGCAGTCCAACGACGGCCTCGAGGAGGAGCGCCGCCTGATGTACGTGGCGATCACGCGCGCCCGCAAGCGGCTTTACCTGAGCTTCAGCCAGACGCGCCTGCTGCACGGCCAGACGCGCTACAACGTCAAGAGCCGCTTCGTCGACGAGCTGCCCGAGGCCAACCTGCGCTGGCTCACGCCGCGCAACCAGGCCTTCGGCTCGGGCTATTCGCGCGAGTACAAGCAGGCCTGGGAGCGCGGATCGGGCCTGGGCTCGATGATCGGCGCCGGCCGCGTCGCCAGCAGCCCACCGGTGCCCAGGGCGATGCAGGAAAGCCGCACGGCCACGAGCAACGGCCACCCGCTGCGCCAGGGCCAGTCGGTGTTCCACACCAAGTTCGGCGAGGGCGTGATCATGACGCTGGAAGGATCGGGCGACGAGGCGCGCGCCCAGGTCAACTTCGGCCGCCACGGCATGAAGTGGCTGGCGCTGTCGGTGGCCAAGCTGACGCCGGTGGATTGAAGGGATCGTCCCCGGCCTGCGCGGCTGCGACACTCGCATCCATGACCCCGATCTTCGACGCCACGGTCCGCCTCGTCGGTTTCTTCGACGGCACCTACCTGTTCGACCTCGCCAACGAGTGGATGGCCTTCCACGATCGCGAGAACGTGTTCGCGCCCGGTGGCCGCTGGCTGGGTCCGCTCAAGGCCGGCACCTTCCTCGATGCCGACGGCAAGGCGGTGGCATGGCTGTCGGGCGCGCGACCCACCACGGGCATGCGGCCGCAGCCGCCCATGACCGCCAAGCGACCGCTGCCGCCCAAGCGCCCGCTGCGCCCGCGCGCGCCGCTGCCGCCGCCGGCGCCGATGCTGCCCGGCGGCGGCTGGTCGCCGCTCACCTGGGCCCAGTGGCTGGGGCACGAGCCGGTGGCCGCGGCGGCCGTCGACGTGGCCACGCTCGCCATCGAGCCCATCGACGCCGCGAACCGCGAGGCGTTCTTCGACTACCTGGGCGAGCAGCTGGCCGAGAACGGCCGCGATGGCCGCTGGTTCCAGCCGATGGCGCCCACCGCGGCGGGCGTGCCGCAGTCCCGGCGCGATGCGTTCCGCACCGGCTTCGACGCCGCCTTCGGCGAGCCGGGCTGGCGCCGGGGCTGGATCGCGCGCGACGCGCAGGGCGGCATCGCCGGCCACATCGACCTGCGTGCCCATGCCAACCCGTTTGCCGGCCATCGCTGCGAGCTGGGCATGGGCGTGCGGTGCGACCTGCGCCGGCAGGGCCTCGCGTCACGCCTGCTCGCGCACGCGGACGCGTGGGCGGGCGCGCAGGGGCTGCGCTGGATCGACCTGATGGTGCTGTCGGCCAACGAGCCGGCCGTGGCGCTCTATCGCCGCGAGGGCTTCCTGATGCAGGGCGGCCGGCCGGACATGTTCGTCATCGACGGCCAGTCGCTGGGCGAGGTCTGGATGGCGCGCAGGGTGGCGGCCGGCCAGGCGGCCGCGACGGCACGCTGACGCGCGGTCAGCCCTTCCACGTGAACGGGAACTTCACCTGCTTCCAGAAGCCGTCGGGCACGTAGTCGCCGACCACGCCGTACTGCTCGGGCCACTTGCGGTCCGACTTCACGGCGGTGCCGAACAGGTAGTCGATGAAGGCGAAGTGCGCCGCGTAGTTCCTGTCGATCGCCTCGTCGTCCTGCGAGTGGTGCCAGTGATGGAAGTTGGGCGTGACGACGAGGTAGCGCAGCGGCCCCAGACGCACGCTGACGTTGGCGTGGTTGAACACCGCCTGGAAGCCGACGATCACGATGTAGGTGTCGATCACGCCCTTGTCGAAGCCGAGCACGAAGATCGGCGCCAGGACCAGCGTGCGGGTGATCAGCAGTTCGACCACGTGCTGGCGCGAGCCGGCGAGCCAGTCCATGCTCTTGACGCTGTGATGCACGGCGTGCAGCCGCCACAACACGGGCACCTCGTGGTACGCGCGGTGGGTGGCGTACTGCACCAGGTCGGCCACGAGGACGATCAGGAACAGCGCGACGGGGTAGGGCAGGTCGCGCACCCAGGCCTGGATGCCGTCCTTGGCCGCCCAGCCGAACAGCTTGTGCACCAGCAGGTTCGTGGCGAGCAGCACGAACCCGACGATCATGTGGTTGACGATGAAGTGCTGCATGTCCACCTGCCACTCGGCGCGGAACACGGGCTGCTCCTTGCGCAGCGCGAACAGCTTCTCGATGAACACGAAGATCAGCGACGAGCCCAGCAGGTCGAGGATGAACCAGTCGAGGCCGATGTAGGGCGTGTGGTCGGGGAAGTTGTCGACCGGTACCTTGGCGCCGCCCAGCAGCGCCGACGCCGCGACGAGGAAGAACGCCGACGCCGCGAGCCAGCGGGTGCGTGCGAACAGGATGTTGTACAGCGAGATGCCGCCGGCCACGACCATCGCCCAGTACATGACGAGCCGGATCGTGGCCACGTCGTAGGACTTGCGCAGTTCCGGCGTGGACAGGTACTGCGGGAAGTGGAAGGCCAGCACGCCCAGGAAGCAGAGGATGGCCAGGATCAGCGCGACGACGCCGGAGCCCATGCCGCGGCCCGTGGGCAGCGGTCCGTGCGAGTGGGCGAGCTTGTTGAGCTTGTGGATCGTGTCGGTCGTCTTCATCCGGTGGCTTGGCGGTTCCAGGGCGCGCGAAGCGCGAGCCTGGATTGAAGCCGAAACCCCGGCCCGTGTCCTCCCTCTCCCGGGGGACTTGCGGGTTTGTCAGGGCGTGGGCGGCGGATCGGACGCCATCAGCGTGCGAAACGGCACGGGCGAACTGATCTCGAAGGTGTCGTCGAAGCCGAACCACAGCGTGACGTAGAACAGCGCGGACAGGGCCCAGTACAGCATCGCGGCGACCAGCAGCAGCACGATCGATTCGCCCAGCACCAGCGCCAGCAGGCCCAGGGCGGCGGTGGCCACGAAGGACAGCGCGAACCAGCCCAGCCCGAACATCGCCAGCGCGGCGCGCGTGCGCCACATCGCCACGACGCTGGCGAACATGGCCTTGGCCGCACCGTAGCGGCCCCACTGCACCAGCGCCGGCGCGTGCCACAGCGGGATCGACCCGAGCGCGACGATGGCCATCTTCAGCAGCAGGACGGCGAATCCGGCATCGGTCAACGGGGCCGGCGCGGGCGGCGACTTCGAGGTTTCGGGTGACATCGCCGCGTGCTCGAGGAACCACTTGACGCTCTCGCCGCCGTCGATGCCGTTGCCGGCGAACCAGGCCAGCAGGAACACGCCGAAATAGGCCAAGCCGATCGCCACGAGGGCACCGCGCCGCGGGTTGGAGCCGCGCAGCGGCGCGAACAGCAGCGCCGGGCGGATGCGCAGGTCGTTCGTGACGGCCTCGGTGCTGAGCATGAACGCGAGCGACAGCAGCGGCATCGCCACCAGCGTGAGCGAACCCACGACGATCGGGTCGACGTGCAGCGCCTCGGCCAGTGGCGCCAGCACCGACAGCGGGATCGTCAGCAGCAGCAGCAACAGCATGTACAGCCCGAACATGCCCATGAAGCCGCCGGGCTGGCGCCTGAACGCGCGCAGGGCCAGGCGGATCCAGCGCAGGCCGGCCAGCGCGGGGACGCTTCGGATTCGGATGGAGGGAGTCGGGGTCATCGCATCGGGGGCCGCCGCGCGAACCGGCGCCGGCGGGGGGCATCATCTCAGAGCTCGGGATGCCACGGGTTATCGATGCAGTCGAGCAGCACGCGTTCGAAGTGCGTCGGATCCTTGGGCTGGAGCAGCGCGGCCTCGCGCGGCAGGTGCCAGTCGGCCAGCCGCGACAGCCAGAAGCGCAGCGCCGCCGCGCGCCGCATGGCGGGCAGCGCCCGCAGCTCGGCGGGACTCATCGGCCGATGGACATGGTAGGCGCGCAGCAGCGCCTGCGCGTGCTCGGGCTCGAGCCGGCCGCTGTCGAGATCGATGCACCAGTCGTTGACGCACACGGCCAGGTCGAACACGTGGTGGTCGACACCCGCGAAGTAGAAGTCGAACACGCCCGACAGCCGCGGGGAGTCGGGCGGGCCGTCGAACAGCGCGTTGTCGCGGAACAGGTCGGCGTGCACCGGGCCCCGGGGCAGCGACTGCGTGCTGGCGGCCGCATGGAAGCGCTGCTGGAAGTCGAGTTCCTCGGCGAGGCGCTGCGCGAGCTCGGGGCCGACGTGCGGCTGCACGATGGGCACGGTCTGCTCCCACCACGCGAGGCCGCGCAGGTTGGGTTGCTGCAGCGGGAAATCGAGCGCACCCGTGTGCAGGTGGGCGAGCGCGACCCCCAGCAGCGAGCAGTGCGCCAGCATCGGCGCGGTGATGCTCTGGCCGGGCAGCAGGTTCACCAGCGACGCCGGCTTGCCGGCGATCGAGTGCAGGAAATTGCCCGACGCGTCGGTGCGCGGCTCGGGCACCGGCAGGCCCTTGCGCGCCAGGTGCTGCATCAGGCCCAGGTAGAACGGCAGCTGGTCGAAGCCGAGGCGCTCGAACACCGTCAGCACCCAGTCGCCCTGGTCGGAGTGGACGAAGTAGTTCGTGTTCTCGATGCCGCCGGCGCAGCCGCGCATCGAGGTGAGCGTGCCCGCGTCCAGCATGCGCAGCAGCGCGGCCGCCGTGTCGACGTCGACTTCGGTGTAGACAGCCATCAGGAGATCCGTTGGAAGGCGGCGCGGGCCAGGGTGCCGCGCGCGCAGGGCGCGCCGTGCACGGCTCAGAATCCGAACGTGAACGTGCGCATGCCGGCGCCCTTGTCGTGCTCCGGCGCCAGGCTCGGATCGCGCGGCTGGATCTCGTAGGAGTCGCCGGTGATCTTGGAGTGGACGACGATCTTCCTGGTGACGCCGCGCACGCGCGTCTCCTCGATGCGCACCTGCGAGTCTTCCGACACCAGGTGCTCGACCTTCGCGTCCTTGCTCGGCACCGGCGGCGCCTCGTCGACCAGCATGCCGGTGGCCGGATCGACGCTCGCTTTCGGTGCCGGTGCCGGCGCCGGAGTTTCCGCAGCCGTGGCCGGCTTCGGGTTGTGCTGCGCGAAGGCGGACGTGCCGGACAGCGCCAGCAGGGCGGCGGCGACGAGGGTCGGAGCGAGGCGGGCGATCATGTCTCCATTCTAGTCGCTCGCCCCCTGCGGGACTTCGCGGATGCCGAAGGCTCGCTGTAAAGCTCTGTAGAGCGGCTCGAGGGTTCGGAGCCGTGCCGGCGAGCGGTCTCGCACCACCCGGCACAATGGCGACATGACCGAGAAAACCCTGCTCCTGGTGGATGGTTCCAGCTACCTCTACCGCGCCTATCACGCGATGCCCGACCTGCGCGGCCCGGGCGGCGAGCCCACCGGTGCCATCCGCGGCATGGTCGCGATGATGAAGCTGCTGCGCGAGCAGATCGGCGCCGACTACGCGGCCTGCGTGTTCGACGCCAAGGGCAAGACCTTCCGCGACGAGTGGTACCCCGAATACAAGGCCAACCGCTCCGCGATGCCCGAGGACCTGGCCAGGCAGGTCGAACCGATCCATGCCGTCGTCGCCATGCTGGGCTGGCCCATCGTCATGGTGCCGGGCATCGAGGCCGACGACGCGATCGGCACGCTCGCGCGCACCGCGACCTCGCTGGGCTGGAAGACGGTGATCTCCACCGGCGACAAGGATCTGGCGCAACTGGTCGACGACCACGTCACGCTGATCAACACGATGAGCAACGAGACGCTGGACGTCGCCGGGGTGCTGGCCAAGTTCGGCGTGCCGCCGCACCAGATCATCGACTACCTTTCGCTGATCGGCGACACCGTCGACAACGTGCCCGGCGTCAACAAGGTCGGCCCGAAGACTGCCGTCAAGTGGCTCCAGGAACACGGCTCGCTGGACGGCGTGATCGCCGCCGCGCCCACGATGAAGGGCGCGGTCGGCGAGCACCTGCGCAACGCGCTCGACTGGCTGCCGATGGGGCGCAAGCTGGTCACGGTGGTCACCGACCACGACCTGCGCGAGCACGTCGAGAACTGGCCCGCGCTCGACGCGCTGGCGCTGCGCCCGGTCGACCACGAGAAGCTGCTGGAGTTCTACCAGCGCTACGGCTTCCGCAGCTGGCGCGACGAGATCGAGCGGCAGCTCGGCACGACCACCGCCCCGCCCCCGGCGCCGGCTCCCGGCGGCAACCGCGGCCTGTTCGACGACGAGGTCGACGTGCCGGTCGTGCCGGTGCAGGCGCTGGCTCACCAGTACGAGACGATCCTCGGCTTCGAGCAGCTCGACGCGTGGATCGCGAAGCTGCAGGCCGCGCCGCTGTCGGCACTCGACACGGAGACCGACTCGCTCGACGCCATGCGCGCCCGCATCGTCGGCATCTCGTTCGCCGTCGAGCCGGGCAGGGCCGCCTACGTCCCGCTGCGCCACGACTATGCCGGCGCACCCGAGCAGCTGCCGTTCGACGAGGTGATCGCCCGACTGCGCCCGTGGCTCGAGAACCCGGCCGCCAAGAAGGTGGGCCAGCACATCAAGTACGACATGCACGTGTTCGCCAACATCGGCATCGCGGTACAGGGCTTCGAGCACGACACGCTGCTGGAGAGCTACGTGCTGGAGGCGCACCGCCAGCACGGGCTGTCCAGCCTCGCCGACCGCCACCTCGGGCGCAAGGGCATCACCTATGAGGACCTGTGCGGCAAGGGCGCCAAGCAGATCCCGTTCTCGCAGGTCGACATCGAGCGGGCGTCGCACTACTCCGGCGAGGACAGCGAGATGACGCTGCAGGTGCACCAGGCGCTGTATCCGCGCATCGCCGCCAACCCCGGCCTGAAGTTCGTCTACGAGTCCATCGAGATGCCCACCAGCGCCGTGCTCGGGCGCGTCGAACGCCATGGCGTGCTGATCGACAGCGGTCGCCTGGCGGAGCAGTCGCGCATCCTGGCCGAACGGATGATGGCCCTCGAGAACGAGGCCTACGAGATCGCCGGCCAGCCGTTCAACCTCGGCTCGCCCAAGCAGATCGGCGAGATCCTGTTCAACAAGCTGGGCCTGCCGGTCTCCAAGAAGACGGCGTCGGGCGCGCCGTCGACGGACGAGAGCGTGCTGGAGAAGCTGGCGCTCGACTACCCGCTGCCGGCCAGGCTGCTGGAGCACCGCGGGCTGTCCAAGCTCAAGGGCACCTACACCGACAAGCTGCCGCAGATGATCAACCCCGACACCGGCCGCGTGCACACGCACTACGCGCAGGCGGTGGCGGTCACCGGGCGTCTCTCGAGCAACGACCCCAACCTGCAGAACATCCCGATCCGCACGCCGGAAGGCCGGCGCGTGCGCGAAGCGTTCGTCGCGCCGCCGGGGCATGTGATCGTGTCGGCCGACTACTCGCAGATCGAGCTGCGCCTGATGGCCCACATCAGCCAGGATCCGGGCCTGCTGCGCGCCTTCAACGACGGCATGGACGTGCACCGCGCCACGGCGGCCGAGGTGTTCAACCTGGCGTCGGAGGAGATCACCAGCGAGCAGCGCCGCTACGCGAAGACGATCAACTTCGGCCTGATCTACGGCATGGGCGCGTTCGGATTGTCGCAGTCGCTGGGCATCGAGCAGAAGGCGGCCAAGGACTACATCGACCGCTATTTCGCGCGCTTCGCCGGCGTCAAGCGCTACATGGACGAGACCAAGGCCAGGGCGGCCGAGACGGGCTACGTCGAGACGCTGTTCGGCCGCCGCATCGAGCTGCCCGAGATCCGCGGCGGCAGCGGCCCGCTGCGCGCCGGCGCCGAGCGCCAGGCCATCAACGCGCCGATGCAGGGCACCGCGGCCGACCTGATCAAGCTGGCCATGCTGGCGGTGCAGAAGGCGCTCGACGACCAGGGCAAGGCCACGCGCATGGTCATGCAGGTGCACGACGAACTCGTCTTCGAGGTGCCCGAGTCCGAGGTCGAGTGGGTGAAGGCCGAGATCCCCAAGCTGATGGCGGGCGTGGCGCAGCTGTCGGTGCCGCTGATCGCCGAGGTGGGGGTCGGGCCGAACTGGGACGAGGCGCATTGATGGCCGCGCTCGCGCGGGCGCGGCGCGTGACGCGAGCGGGCGCGTGCCCGGGGCGACGGCCATGAGCGACGGCGTGCGGCGCAGGCGCGCGCCGACGGGCCGCGCGCTGGCCGTCGGGCTCGCGGTCGCGCTCGCGTGGGTCGGCTGGGGACTGGCCCGGCACCCGGGCTTCCAGCCGGTGGCGTGGCTGCGTGTCGCCGCGCCGGTCATCGCACTGCTGGCCGGCGGCGGCTTCACGCGCCTGGTGGCCCGGGCACGCGCGGACGCGGACGCGCGGCGCGAGTTCGATCGTGGCGGCAAGGCGCTGTTCATGGGCTTCGCGATGGTGGCGGCCACCTTGCTGTCCTGGCTGCTGGTGTCGCAGGCGGCCCCCGCGACGTGGACGGCGCTGGCCGGCGCGGCGCGCACCGAGGCCGGCGTGGTGACCCGCCGCGTGCCGGAGACGGGCGATGGCGACTGCCGCTTCCGGCTGGTCGTCGTCAGCGCCGACGCCGCCGGTGCCGTGCCGCGGCCGCTGGACGAGTGCGTGGACGAGGCCGTCTGGAAGCAGGCCGCCGACGGCGGACCGGTCAGCCTGCAGGTCGTCCGCAGCGCGCTGGGGGCGGACCTGGCGGGCGTCGGGGCGGCCGGCGCTGCGCGCTGAGGGCCTGCCGAACCTTGCTGTCGAGCGGAAACACGGCCCGGGTGCCCGATTCCCTCGGGAAACCCCGGCCCCTTGTCTCGAAATTGTCATCAAAGCTTCATAAACTGGGGCGATGACCGACGTTCCCACGGCCGCACCGGCGTTGCGGCTGCCGCTGCTCAATCGCGAGCGATCCATCCTCGAATTCAACCGCCGTGTGCTGGCCCAGGCCCTGCGCGCCGACGTGCCGCTGCTGGAACGGCTGCGCTACGTGTCCATCGTGTCGTCCAACCTCGACGAGTTCTTCGAGGTGCGCTTCGCCGATGCGCTGGAGGCGGCGCGGGCGCCCGGCGCGGGCGACGCGCTGCGCGACCTGATCGCCATCTCCAACGAGGCGCATTCACTCATCGAGGAACAGTACGCCGTCTTCAACGAGCAGGTGATGCCGTCGCTGGCGCTGCACGGCATCCGCGTCGTCAACCACGCCGAGCGCACCGAAGGCCAGCGCGAGTGGGTGGCGCGCTTCTTCGAGCGCGAGGTGCGGCCGCTGCTGGTGCCGGTCGGACTCGACCCGGCGCACCCGTTCCCGCAGGTCGCCAACAAGTCGCTGAACTTCATCGCGCAGCTGGGCGGGCGCAACGCGTTCGGCCGCGAGAACACCATCGCCATCGTCAAGGTGCCGCGGGTGCTGGCGCGCGTCATCAAGCTGCCCGCGGAGTGCTGTCCCAAGGGCGAGCAGCACTTCGCGCTGCTGACCAGCGTGATCCGCGCGCACCTGGCGGAGCTGTTCCCGGGGCGCACGGTGGAGTCGTTCTCGCAGTTCCGCGTGACGCGCGACTCCGACCTAGAGGTCGACGAGGACGACGTGCGCAACCTGCGCCAGGCGCTGCGCCGCGGGCTGACGACGCGCCACTACGGCCGGGCGATCCGCCTGGAAGTCGTCAACACCTGCCCGGAGGCGCTGTGGCGCCTGCTGCTGGCGCAGTTCGACCTGCCCGAGGCGGCGCTGCATCGCGTCAACGGCCCGGTCAACCTCGTGCGCCTGAACGAGCTGATCGATCTCGCGCTCGATCCGCCGCACGGGCCGGTGCTGCGCTTCGCGCCGTACGAGCCTTCCTGGCCGGGCGGCCGCCTGCCGCGCACCGGCTCGATGTTCGACCGCCTGCGCGAGGGCGACGTGCTGCTGCACCACCCGTTCGAGAGCTTCGAGCCGGTGATCGAGTTCCTGCGCGAGGCCGTGCAGGATCCGCAGGTGCTCGCCATCAAGATGACGATCTACCGCACCGGCGAGAAGTCGGTCCTGATGGACCTGCTGCTCGAGGCCACGCGCCGCGGCAAGGAGGTGATGGTGGTCGTGGAGCTGAAGGCGCGCTTCGACGAGGAAGCCAACATCAACTGGGCCGAGCGGCTGGAGGCGGTGGGCGCGCAGGTCGTCTACGGCATCGTCGGCTTCAAGACGCACGCCAAGCTGCTGCTCGTGACGCGGCGCGAATCGTCGCCGCGCGGGCCGAAGCTGCGCCGCTACGTGCACCTGTCCACCGGCAACTACAACCCGAAGACGGCGCGCCTGTACACCGACATCGGCTACTTTAGCGCCGACGACGGCACCACGGCCGACGCCGACCAGATCTTCCAGCAGATCGCCAGCCTCACGCGCATGAAGCCGCCGCGCCACCTGCTCACCGCGCCGTTCGTCCTGCGCAAGCGGCTGCAGGTGCTCATCGCCCAGGTGGCCGACGCCGCGCGCGCGGGCAAGCCGGCGCGCATCGTCGTCAAGATCAACGCGCTGACCGATCCGGCCCTGATCGAGGCGCTGGTGGCGGCAAGCCAGGCCGGCGCCGCCATCGATCTCATCGTGCGCGGCGCCTGCCAGCTGCCGCCGGGCATCGAGGGCCTGACCAGCAACATCCGCGTGCGTTCGGTCGTCGGCCGCTTCCTGGAGCACTCGCGCATCATCTACCTGCGCTGGGGCGAATCGGTCGCCGAGGAGGCCCTGTACCTGTCGAGCGCCGACTGGATGCTTCGCAACATGCTGCGCCGCATCGAGCTCGCGTGGCCCATCAACGATCCGGCGATGCGCCAGCGGGTGATCGACGAATGCCTGGTGCCATACCTGCATGACACACGGGATGCATGGTCGTTGCAGTCCAATGGCAAGTACGAACGCATCGGCACCGATGGCGTGAGCGCGCAGCAGGCCTTGATGGGCCGCTTCCGCGCCAAGTAGTCAACCCCGACCCGGAGCGAGACCATGGACCTGATCCTGTGGCGGCACGCCGAAGCTGGCGACCATCTCGACGACCCGCAGGCCGACCTCGAGCGGCCGCTGAGCCCCAAGGGCGAGCGCCAGGCGCGCCGCGTCGCCGAGTGGCTGAACCAGTTCCTGCCCGATTCGGCGCGCGTGCTCACCAGCCCGGCGCTGCGCTGCCTGCAGACGGTGGCGCCGCTGGGCCGCCGCGCCAAGAAGGCGCCGGCGCTCGGGCCGGGCGGCGACGTCGAGGGCCTGCTGGCGGCCACGCGCTGGCCCGATTCGCGCGAGGCGGTGCTGGTCGTCGGCCACCAGCCCACGCTGGGTCGGGTCGCCGCCTATCTCATGGCGGGCGAGACGACGCTCACCGGCGATCCGTGGACCATCAAGAAGGGCAGCGTCTGGTGGCTGCGGCATCGTCCGCGCGAGGGACGGGCGGAAGTGCAGATCATCGCGGTGCGCACGGCCGAAGGCCTGTAGGGCGGACGGCACGAGGTGAAGAGGGCGCCGCGCGGCGGCGCGCTTCGCATCTCCGGCGCCCGCACCCCCTCGCGACATGGGCAAAGCGTGGCCGCTGCAACATTTTCTGCAAAGTGCTTGCATCCCGTCCGAAGAGCGGCATAGAATGCAAGGCTTCGCTGAACACAAGTCAGCGCTGAACCGGCAGACGGCTGGGCCTGAAGGCTCGCGGGGATGGCGGATTTGGCAGACGGAAATGGTCGGCGAAGGGTCTGGAAATTAATGCTTGACGACGATTTGAAATCGGGCATAGAATAGCAGGCTTCGCTGATCGAAAGTCAGCTTGAAATTGCGGCGCTACGGCGCGGTGAGTTTGAGTTGATGATGCGGTTGGCGAAAACGGAGTGAAAACTGAGTGCTTGACAAGGTTTTGAAAAGCAACTTAGAATTCCGCTTCTGCGCTGACAACAGGTTAGCGCGACGCAGCAAGCAACGGTTTGCCG
>JAEKKH010000395.1 GCA_019510465.1 Burkholderiales bacterium | reverse complement strand
GCCGGGTTCATGGGGAAGTCCGTTGTCGGGTTGGGGCGCTCGACGAGTGCCTCGAGCCCCCATTTTGCCGCCAGAACCCCATTTTCAAGCATCGCCGGCGAGATCGCCCTGCGCCGGACGCACGATGACGGGCGTTTCGACGCGTGGGGCAGCCGTTGCGCCGGCGGCCGCGGCTGCCACGCGTCATGAAGAACGCCGGCCACCGCGAGCGCATCGCGGGGGCCGGCGTGGCGCGGGAAGCGCGAAGGCGTCAGGACGGCAGGAAGTCCAGCGGGTAGGTGGTGACGAGCGTCTCCACGTCCTCTGCGGCGAACGACAGCGTCCGGATCCGCGCCAGCAGCTTCTGCTCCAGGTCGGGGTTCTTCAGCTCGCTGGAGACCAGCCGGCAGGAGGTGATGCCGCCATTGGGCGCGATGGTGAACTCCACGACCACCTTGCCCTGCAGCGAGGCGTCCTCGCGCAGCGCGCGGTTGTAGATCGCGTACAGCGAGCCCTTGGCTCGTTCCAGCACCAGGCGCACTTCCTCCAGCGAGCGCGAGGCCTTGCCGCCGCCGCTCTTGGACATCGTGCCGCCGGACTTGCCGACGCCCGCGCCCGTGCCGCGGCCGCCCGAGCCGGTGATGGCGCCGCCCAGGCCCGGCCCGCCGCCACCGCCGCCGCCCGCCACGCCCGCGACGAGCGTGGTGGAGCGGCCGGCCAGGCCGCCGCCGCCGGAATCGCGGCTGAAGCCCGCGGTGTTGATGCCGCCCGAGCCGCCGGCGGCATTGGACGTGATCATGTTGCGATCGGGCAGGCCCTGCTCCTTGCCGGCACCCACCCCGACACCGACGCCCGTGCCGACGCCGGCGCCGCGCTTGTCGATGTTCTGGTTCAGCTGAACGGCCAGCGGGGCGCCGTGCACTTCGGGCGGTTGGTCCTTGAGCGCGGCCAGCAGGCCGACGCCCGCGGCCTTGTTGCGCGCCGCTTCGCGGTCCTCGCCCGGCGGCTTGCCCGGGATCGGCTGGCGCGCCTCCACGACCGGCCGCTGGCGCGGGACCGGCTTGGTAGGAAGCGGGGCCGGTTCCGACTTGTCCTTGAGGTCGGGCTTGGGGGGCTCGATCTTCTCGGTCTTGGCGGGCGGCGGCGGAGGCGGCGGCTTGGGCGTGTCGAGCAGCAGCTTGGCCGCGATCGGCGGGAGCGTCGTCGCCGCGGTGGGCTCGGGCGGCGGCAGCGTGATGAAACGCAGCGCGATCCCGAACACGATCACGAAGCCCATCAGCGCGAGGAACAGCTTGCGGAAGCGTTCCTCGTCGTCATGCGCGAGCGCCCAGGGGAGCGTCGACGAGCGGAAGGAGATGGCGGTCATGGCGCAGCGCGGCGCTCGGCCGTCCGGAGCAAGCTGCCGCCCCCCGGGGGGGCAGCGAACAGGGTGAGCGTGGGGGGGTTCACGGCGAAGGACACGTCCGTGAAGTCGGCGCGCGCGGCGGTGTACATCACCTTGCGCAGCAACTGGTACGGGATGTCCTTGTCGCCCATGATCGTCACCGAGTGCGCCTTGGCGGCGTTCTCGGCCTGCGCGACCGGGCGCGCCGCGATCGCGTCGAGCTCGGCCTTCAGGCCCGGGATGGTGTCGTCGGCGGCGGTGGCGGCCATCAGCGGGGCCACGTCGGCGACCTTGCGGCCCTCGACGACGATCTCCGTGGCGTTGACGGCCACGACCAGCGTCTGCTTCGGATCGGCCTTCGCCGTGGACTCGGGCAGGTGCACCGAGGCCGCCGGCAGCGTCTCGACGCCGGAGTTCGACAGCAGGAAGAAGATCAGGATCGTGAAGACGTCGATCAGCGACACGAGGTTCATGTCGAGCGAGTTGCCGTGGCGGGCATTGCGCGCGGCGCGCTTCTGGATGGGCGTGAGCTTCATGGCGCCCTCCTCAATGCCGCACCGGCGCGTCGCCGATGGAGATCGCCGGGAACAGGTCGACGTCGACCACCGTCGTGCCGCCGTTGGCCGTCTTGCCGGTGCGCATCGCGTCCATCACCTGGACGACGGTCTCGTACGGGATGTTGGGCTCGGGCAGCACGGACGCCGAGGTGACGGCCGGGAACTTGTTCTTGACCACGAACATCACGCCGTTGAGCGTGGTGACGTCGACATGGCCATCGGCCGTGTTGGGGATGCGCTGGATCAGGCCGCCGATCTTGTCGCCGACCTCGAGCGCGTCATGGCGGACCACGACCTCGAGCTTGAGGTCGTTCTCCTTGAGCCCTTCGTAGTTGGCCGACTTGGCGGGCAGCGTCAGGTCGATCACCGACATGCGCGAGAACACCGCCGTCGACAGCAGGAACGGCACCAGCACGACGATCAGGTTGATGAACGCGCTGACCTCCAGCGCCTCCGAACCCTTCTTGAGACGGCGCCTAGCGGCCATGGCGGCACCCCCGGTGTTGCGGGTGGGTGGGGCAGCTCATTTCAGGCGGCCTTGTGTTCCGGAGCCAGGCGCTGGACGAGGTTCAGGAAACTGATCTTGGCGCCTTCCAGGCCATCGACGATGTCGGCCGTGCGCGCCTGCAGGAACGAGTGGATCAGCAGGAACGGGATCGCGACCATCAGCGCGAATGCCGTGTTGTTCATGGCGATGGAGATCGACGCCGACAGCAGCGCCGCCTTCTCCGCCGGATTGACCTGGGCCACGGCGGTGAACGCGTGGATCAGGCCCGTGATGGTGCCCAGCAGGCCCACCAGCGTGATGACGTTGGCGAACACGGCGATGTAGTGCGTGCGCTTTTCCAGGCGCGGCACGATCTCCATCATGCCTTCCTCCATCGCGGCGTCGATGTCGTCGCGGCGGCGCGTGGACTGCAGGCGCGACAGGCCGTTGTGCACGATCTTGCCGATGGCCGAATCGGACGACGCGGTGATGCCCAGCACTTCCTT
>JAEKKH010000033.1 GCA_019510465.1 Burkholderiales bacterium | reverse complement strand
GGTAGTTCTCGTCGAAGTCGACGTTGTCCGACGTCGGCGTGGCCGGGGCGTTCTTCTTGTGGCTGTCCTTGGCCTCCTTGCCGTTCGCCTCCGTGATGGCCAGCTGTTCGGCGTAGGAAGTGCGCGTGGCGTTCTCGGTAGCGCTGGTGGAGACGTCGCCCACGACGTGGTCGTTGGCGTAGTACCAGTAGTCGTCGACCTCCTTCTGCCCCGGCGTCTGGTCGACGCGCTTGATCACCAGGCCGTGCGCGCTGTTGGTGTAGGTCAACGTGCGGCCGCTGGCGTTGTCCCTGGCCTGGATCAGGTAGCCGTTGACGTCGTAGCTGAGCTGCGAGAGGCCGGTCGCCCATGCGGCCGACTGACCGACCACCTGCGTCTTGATGGTGGTCTGGCGCGCGGACTCCCAGTAGTCGTAGGTGTAGATCGTGGACGTGCCCGAACCGCTGGACGGCTTCAGGTCCACGTGCGCGAGCGCACCCGCACCCGTCTGCGTGGCGGTGGCCTGGTTGTTGGTCTTGTCGAGAAAGTAGAAGTACTTGGTCGTCGAGTTGTTGACCATGTCGGCCGAGGCCTGCAGGCGGCTGTCGCCGTCGTAGGTGGACGTCTGGTCGGTCTGAAGCGTGCTGGTGGCGGTGTACTCCAGGTACTCGAAGCTGCGGCCCAGCGCGTCCACGCGCCGGCGCGCGCGCAGGACGCCGTTGATCAGCGTGTCTTCGAGGAAGCCATCGGCCGAGTAGTTGTAGGTTTCGAGCGAGCCGTCCGCGTTGAGGGCCGTCTTGCGTTCGCCGCGCAGGTCGTAGGTGATCTTCACGCCCTGCGCGCCCTGCACGATGTAGGCCGACGAATCGTTGGCCGTCGTGGCGTGGCCCGACAGGCTGCCCTTGGTCATCGTGAACCGGTTGACAGCGTCGTAGGTGTACCAGAGGTCGTCGACCTGGCGCAGGCCGGCAAGCTGGTCCCAGTAGATGGCGTGCACCGCGCGGCGGTTTCCGACGGCGTCGAACTGGTACTGGATGTCGGTGGCCACATCCTGCACGCGGATCAGGCGGTCCAGTTCGTCGTACACGAGCGTGCTCGACTGGTAGACGTTCTGCGGGTTGGTCTTGGTCGCGTCGAGCCCGCTGTACTGCTCCCAGACGCGGTTGCCGGCGTTGTCGTAGCCGTAGCGCGTCATCGTGTTCATCACGACGTCGCGCTCTTCCTGCAGGTCGCCGTTGGCGTAGTACTTGTAGTAGATGTTCTGGCCGGCGCTGCTGGTCTGCTGCGTGAGATGGCCCGCCACGTCGTAGATGTACATGAAGGTATGCCCACCTTCGTCCACATGCCAGGTGGTGACACCGAAGTAGTTGATGTTGTCGGTGGTGGTGGTGCCGTCCGGATTACCCGTGACGAGCTGGTAGCCGCCGATGCTCGCCTGGCCGTTGCCAGTGATGCCCGGGTTCTGGGCGAACGGAACGAAGGCGTAGCTGTAGGTAGTGGTGCGACCCGCCGCCGTCACCGTCTTCACCACGCGGCCGAGGCCGTCGTAGTAGGTCTTGTCCACGCCCAGCATCGCATTGGTGTGCTTGATGCGCTGGCCGAAGGCGTCGACCACGTACAGGTCGGTGACCGTGGCGTTGACCTTGTTGGCGCCTGGATCGTTGGCCACACGTGCCACGCCCAGGATGTCGGCCTCCACCAGGTTGCCCATCTTGTCGACGGTTTTGGTGGTGACGACGCCCAGCTCGTCGGTGTCCTTGCGCTCGAAGCCGAAGATGTCGTAGTCGACTTCCTTGCGGCCGCCGTCCGCTGCCCATTGCTGGCTGACACGGTCGCCAGCACCGGCGTAGTTCTCGCGGCTGAGGTTGCCGTTCGCGTCCAACGTGGTGACCAGCCGGCCCTCGAGGTCGTAGCCGTAGGTGGTGACCGGACGCGCGCGCTGACGGAAGCCGTTGGCGGACGTGACGTTGGTCTGCGGGTCGGTCTTCTGGATCAGCTTGCCTTCGGTGTTGTAGACGAAGGTGGTCTGCACGGCGCTCGTGTCGACCGTGCCGCCGAACAGCGCCGCGTCGGCGTTGGCGCGTTGCAGCGTGGTGTCGTCGAATTCGGCGGAGACTTCGCCGAACGCATCGAAGGTCTGGTTGTGGGCCACCTGCGCGCTGACGGCGAGCTGGCTGACGTATTGCTGCACCTGCACGCCGGACGAGCCGGCGCCCAGCGTCATGACGCCGCTGATGCTGACCGGGTTGCCGAGCTCGTTGAGGAACGCCGAGCCGTCGGCGTTCTGCATGGTCATCGTGTAGTTGTACGCCTTGGTGGTGCCGTCGGCCGGTTGCAGGCTGTTGACGTCCCACGTGTAGACCATGTGGTTGTTGACGCCGTCCCAGTCGCCCAGGATGCTCACCGTGGCGAACGATGGGCTGCTGATGACAAGGCGCGCGACGTGCTCGCCGGCCGGGCCGAATAGCTGCAGCGGCGCGTGGTCGGGGATGTTGGTCTCGCTGGTGCTGCCGTTGGCGTTGACGGTGAGCACGCCCGAGCCGCTGCTGGCGCGCTGCGTGGCGCCGTGGCTGTCGGTGTAGGTGGCGTTGTAGATGAAGTCGTACAGTGCGGGAGTCGAGCCACCGGGGCGATGGTTCGACACGTCGATGGACAACATGCTGCCGCCTGTCACCGCCGCGTTGTACATCGGCACGAACGCGTCGTTCGTGCCATGTTGGCGGATCGAGACGTTGAACCAGGTGGCGTTGGCCGGCGGCGTGAACGTCATCACCGAAGGCTTGAGCGCCGGGGCGTCGAAGCTGTAGCTCAGCGTGCCGTTGGCCTGCATCGTGAACGAGCCCGTGCCCTGGCCGATGACCGTGCCGCCGCTGTTGACGGCCGTGTAAGCGAACGAACGTGTCGCGCCGTCGGCCATGGTGGCGGCGTTGACCACGAAGGTCCCCCCGCTGTTCGAGATGATCAGGCCACGAGCATCGCCGCCATTGATCGTTAGCTGCGTCAGGGACGTTGCACCCGGCACGCTGATTGGGAAGTACTGCTGGCGGACCTGGCAGCTGATACCGTTGGATGTGACGGCGCCGTTGCTGGCCACGGCGAAGCTGCCGCTGAAGATCGCGTCGCCATTGTTGTAGCTGATGGACACCCCCGAGCTTCCGCCGGCTTGCTGCCATTGGGTCAGGTCGATGCCCAGGACCGGGTGGCCAGAGGGATCCGTGGTGCGGCTGATGCGGGAGTCGCCACTGTTGACACCGATGCCGACGCCTCCGACGACCACCGTCCCGGTGAGCGCGCCGCTGGTCGGCAGGGTCAGGTAGGCGATAGGACGCTGGAACGAGGTCGGCGTGGCCGCAGAAGCGAAGTCTCCTCCGCCCACGCTCATCGTGCCGGAGCCCTGCCCAACCAACTGGACCTGGCCGTCCGACATGTTGGCCAGGATCGTGTAGGTGTAGCCTCCGGACAGGTGCGTGAACCGGTTCGCCGGGCTATTGAAGATGCTGTTCGTGTCGAACGACACCGTCGTCGAGGGAGACGCCAGCGTCTGCGAGAAGGTCGTGCCACCGAACGTGAAGCTGAGCTGGTAGTTCGAGACGGACCCCGACGGCGTCGCAGTGGCGCTGCCGAAGTTCATCGTGACGATGGGGTCGTAGGTGGACAGTTGTGTCAACACCCCGAATCCCGGAGCGGCAGCGCTGCCGCCCATGGTCATCGCCGGGAACACGACGTTGCCAGATCCGTCGAGCGAGAACTGGCCGTAGAAGTCGCCGCGATTGCTGGAGATGACGTATTCGTACATCGGGCCGCGCGCCAGGCTCGTGGCGCCGAAGCCCGGCACCACGTTGTTCACGGAGGTCGATGCCCAGTCAATGCCGGAGCCCACCTGCCGGTAGTGGAGCGTGGTGGTGGCGCCGCCGGTGCCCACCACGTCGCCGCCAAAGGACAGCACGCCAGGCGACGTCGTCCATGCCTGCGCACGCGGCAGCGGCGTGGCAGTCATGCCGTTGATCAGCGTGGCGGAGCTCATGCCGCTCGCCGTGTCGTAGGCGATCAGCGTCACCGGGGACGCCGCGCTGGCGAGGCTGATGGTGTTGGCGTTGATCCGCGAGTACGAGACCGAGGCCTGCGACGCCGTGCCGTAGTTGGTGTAGGCGACGATGACCTGGGTAGACGGGATTCCGCTGATCAGCGATGTGACCGTCTGGTTGAAACTGCTCTCGTTGTCCCACTCTCCCCCGCCGGAGTAGTAGTAGTTCTCGATCGTTCCCAGCGTCGTCCAGGTCGCGCCCCCGTCGTTGCTGGCCTGGAGGGCCTGGTTGTAGCTCAAGTAGGTGTGCCCGATACCGAGGCTCGAGCCTGCACTCGCGCTTGGACCCGCCGTGCCCGTTGTGGTGTTGTAGATCCGGTAGGTCCAGCCTGCACCAGGGAAGGTGCTCGAAGCGGGAGGCAACGGGAAGTAGGTGATCGCGCCGGGGCCGTTGTTGGTTGCTCCGCCACCGTCGAAGCCCCACTTCGGAAAGAGGAACTGATTGATCGTTGCCGTGGGAGCCCCCACGGCTGCCGTCGTGACCGTCGGCGCATAAGGCGCGGAAAGCTGCGGTGCACCTGCCGTCCCCAGTGGCTGGCTGCCGCTTTCGCCCCCGATCGGCGTGTAGGCGTAGCTTCCGCTGTCGCTGGTGCCGGAGGAATAGCTGCCGCCCGCCGAATCGCCCATGCTGATCGCGCCGAGCAGCGGCGTGAGCTGCTGCGTGTACGCCGCCGACGAGGTGACCTGGTCCTTCTGGAAACTGATGTCCGGCTCGACGGTGCGCGTGAGGTTGTTGTCGTAGATGCTGAAGGTGTGCTGCAGCGTCGTGTCGGTGGCCGCGGTGACGATGGACACCGCCGTGAGGTCGGTGGCCGAGGACTGGATCTGCTGCGTGGCGTTGCCGTTGAGGTCGTAGAGGTAGAGCTTGGTGACGCCGTCGCCGGTGTTGCTGCGCTCGACCTTGCCCATCACGTTGTAGGCGCTGAACTCCTGGTAGGCCGGCAGGCCGGTCGAGGCGTCGTTGCCCAGGCCCTTGCCGGTGATCTCGCCGAACGCGTTGTAGCGCGTGTTGGTGACCTGGCCGGTGCTCTTGTCGGTCTGCCTGGTCTGGCGGCCGGTGGCGTCGTACGCGAAGTACTTGATGTAGGTGCTGCCGACGTTGTCCGCATTGAGCACGCCCAGGAACTTGGTCGTGCCGTCCAGCACGCCCAGCAGCGCGCCGCTGGCCGACTGCTGGCCCAGCGCCATCGTCAGCCCGACGTGCATGTTGAAGTCGTACAGGTACTGCGTGACGTTGCCGTTGGCGTCGGTGGACTGCACCAGGTTGCCGTTGGCGTCGTACTTGCTGCTGGTGATGCGGCTGGTGGCGTCGGCGGCGTCGGTGCTGCGAGCGGTGACCCGCGTGGTGTTGCCGAGCCCGTCGTACACGGTGTCGGTGCTGGGGCGCACGGCCGCGCCGGTGTAGTCGGTGTAGCCCGGGTCTTTCTCGTTGGTGACGCGGCCCAGCTTGTCGTAGGTGAAGTCGGTGACGTTCCAGACGTTCGTGGCGTTGTCCGAGAGCTCGGCCACGCGGTCGCTCTGCTCGGTGATGTCGCCCAACGCGTCGTAGGTGAAGTCGGTGACGCTGTCGGTGGTGTGCGTGGAGCGCGTGCCGTCGGCGGCCACGTAGTCGAACGCGACGTTCTTCAGGCGGCGCTCGTGCACGCGGCCCTGGCGATCCAGCGTGTACGTGGTCACGCGGTTGGGCGAAGTCGCTGCAGGCGTCGTGCCATCCAGCGTGGCGCGCAAGGTGACCGCCTGGGCGGTGGTCAGCGGCTGGCCGGCATAGCTGGCCGATGCGAGCGCCGTGCTGTACTGGATCTGCTGGGTGGGCGAATCGAAGACGTCGCCGTAGTCCCACGCCGTGGCGTAGCCGCCGGCGTCGATGGACAGGATCTTGCGGCCCAGCGCGTCGTAGTAGGTGTAGGTGGAGTTGCCGCGGCCGTCGATCTGCTGCACGGCGTTGCCCGCCAGGTCGTAGACCGTCTTGGACATGGCCATCACCTGCGGCGTGGCGCTGGGCAGGTTGAGGACGATCGCCCCGGTGGGATTGGTCTGTTCCCAGTAGATGACCGCGTTGAGGTCGATGTCGATGAGCCGATCCTGCACGTCGTACTTGAACGTGCGGACGCGGTCGTTGACGGCATCGACCGTCGGCGTCGGCGGCGTGCCGCCGGCCGTCGCCGGCAAGGCGATGGTGGTGGCGTAGGCGAAGGACTGCCAGGTCTTGCCGCTGGTGGTGAACGTGTTGCGCGTCACCGCGCCGTCGGCGGTGATGGACATCAGCTGGTTGCCGACGTTGTCGTAGTAGTTCAGCGTGCGCACGCCGCCGCTGGCGGCCGTGCCCGACCAGTTGGCGCTGGTCAGCGTCTCGATGACGCGGCCCAGCGAGTCGTAGTGCGTGTAGTCCACCGGCGTGACGGCCTGCGTCTTGACCGTGCCGTCGGCGTTGAAGCCCATGAACGCCTGGTAGGAGGTGCCGATGCGGAAGATGACGCGGCCCATCGCGTCGTACCTGTAGAGGGTGGTGCGCTGCTCGGGCAGGCCCACGCCCTCGATGCTCGACGTGCGGTTGCCGAACGCGTCGTACGTGAAGCTGTTGGCGACGGCCACCGGGCTGCCGCCGGCGTTGAGCGACGTGACGGGCAGCGTCTCGCTCAATTCCTGGCCGTCGCGGTCATAGACGTAGGTGGTCGCGCCGCCGAGCTTGTTGGTGACGACCTTGTTGAAGATGTTGCCGTCGGAGGTCTGCCAGGTGACGGACTCGGTGGACTGGTCGGCGGTGCCGGACGCGTTGACCGTGGTCAGCACGCGCCCGAGCTTGTCGTAGGTGTACCTGGTGACGACGTCTTGCGCGGTCGTGGCCGGCGTCGGCGCCACGGTCTCGTTGGTGCCGGCGGGCGCCTTGTTGACGTAGCGGCGGACGGCGTCCACCTTGTCGAAGAAGCCGCCGGCATAGGTCGACAGCACGACGTTGAGCAGCGGATCGACCTGCACGGTCACGCGGCCGAGCTTGTCGAAATAGAAGTAGGCCGCATTGCCCAGCGGATCGACCACCTTCACGGCGTTGCCGAACGCGTCGTACTTGGTGGACGAACTGCTGCTCTTGGCCGTGGTGGCCAGGTACGCGGTCGTCGTCGTGAGCACGCGTCCGACCAGGTCGTAGGTGAACTTGGTGGTGTAGCGCGCCAGCAGCTCCGTGCGTTGCGCCGCCGTGAGGCTGGCCACCGTCGCGGGCATGCCGAGGCGGCCACGCTCGGCCTGGGCCCAGGCGGTGTCGAGGTAGCCCAGCGCGTAACCGTCGGCGCTGATCTGCTTGTCCAGGTTGCCCAGTGCGTCGTAGCTGAAGAGGGTGGTCTGGGCCGCCGAGGAGCCCTGCCCGACGGTCTTGCTGCTCAGGCGCCCGGCGGCGTCGTAGACGTAGCCCGTGGTGATCTGCTCGGGCAGGCCCAGCGCGTCGGTGTGCGAGACCACGCGGCCGAAGGCATCGTAGACATCGCGCGCCAGGACGCCGTCCGGCGTGGTGGTGTCGGTGGCACGGCCGTCCTTGTCCTGCACCACGGTGGTCTTGTGGTCGTTGGCACCACTGGCGATGGCGACGCAGGCCGCGGCCACGTCGGCGGTGACCGCCGCGGCGCTCGGCGAGGCGATCGCGGTCGCGTACTGCGTCGTGACGGTGCGATCCGCCTGGTAGGCCGTCTCGGTGACGAAGTTCAGTGCGTCGACTTCGAAGCGCAGCCGGTTGTCGCCGTCATAGAAGTAGCGCGTGACGCGGTCGGTGGCGGCGTTCGCCGTCACGCTGAAATCGGCCGGCCCGACGATCAGCGCCAGCGCGCTGATGTTGATGGCCGCCGAGTATTCCTTCTTCTGCGTGACGTTGCCGGCCTTGTCGTAGGCGTTGGCGACGACGTGGCCCAGCGGATCGATGGTCCAGGTGACGTTGCCGGCGTCGTCGACCACGTAGCGCGTGACCTGGTCGGTCGCCGCGTTCGGGTGCAGGGCCGCGGTGATGTCGGCCACCGACATGGGGGCGCCAGGCGTGGCCGGCAGCGTGGCGGCCGTCGCGTAGACGGTCTTCGCGCGCACGCGGCCCTGCGCGTCGTAGGTGGTGGCGGTGACGAAGCCCATCGCGTTGACGGCATACACCTGGTGGCCGTCGGCGTCGTAGGCGTAGCGAGTCACCACGTCGGTGCCGGCCGTGGCGGCCAGCTTGGCGGCGATGGCCGTGCCGGTGAGGGCCGAGCCGTCCGTGGGCAGCGTGATCGCGCCGTGGTAGACCTGGGTCTTGATGACGCGGCTGTCGGCGTCGTAGACGCTGGCCGTGACGACGCCCAGCGCGTCGACCGAGTAGAGGGTGCGGCCGGCGTTGTCGTAGCCGTAGCGGGTGAGGCGGTCCGACGGGTTGGCGGCGCCCAGCGCCGTGGTGATGGCCGCCGCGGTGAACGCGGTGCCCCAGGCCGGCTGCGTCACCGTGGTGGCGTAGGCGCGCTGGATCGCGAGCCGGTCGAAAGCGTCGTAGGTGTAGCCGGTGACCGAGCCATAGGGGTCGACGGAGAACACCTTGCGGCCGGCCGCGTCGTAGGCGTAGCGCGTGCTGATGTCGCCGGAGTTGGTGACGATGGCGGCCTTGATCGCCGCGGTGGTCATCGCCAGCGTGCGGCCGTCGGCCGCTCCTGCCGCGGGCAGCGCGATGCGCGTGGTGTAGCGGCGCACGCCCGTGACGAGACCGGCGGCGTCGTAGGCGGTCTCGGTGACGTCGCCGAGAGCGTCGACCGCGTAGACCTGGCGGCCAGCGGCGTCGTAGCCGTACCGCGTGACGCGATCCAGCGTGGCGGAGCCCACCACGGTGAAGGTGGGCGTGACGAGGCCCGCGGCGTTCGGCGTGGCCGACAGCCCGGTGGGCGCGGTGCCATAGACGATGGTGGCCGTCACGCGGCCGGCGCCGTCATACACGGTCTCGGTGAGGATGTTCTGCGGGTCGAGCACGTAGCGCTGCCGTCCCGCGGCGTCGTAGCCGTAGTAGGTGATGTTGCCGGCCGGGTCGGTGACCTGCGTGAGGTTGCCCGCGGCGTCGTAGGCGTACGAGGTCTTCAGCGCGAGGCCGCTCGGGTCCACCGTCGCCGTCTTGCGCCGGTTGGCCGCGTCGTAGGTGTAGGCGGTGACGACATCGTTGGCCGACGGCGTGATCGTGCCGGCGATGGCGTTGGTGACGCGGCCGTTGCCCGCGACGGTGGTCGTCATCGCCTTCACGCCGGCGTACACCGTGGTCTGCGCGACGTGGCCGTCGCCGTCGTAGGCGGTCTGCGTCAGCGTGCCCGCCGGGCTCAGCGCGGACGTCACGCGGTTGGCCGCGTCGTAGATGTACAGCGTGGCCGCGCCGTTCGGGTCGACGACCTTCGTGAGGTTGCCGGCGCCGTCGTAGAAGTACTGGGTCTTGAGGTCCAGGCCCGCCTTGTCCACTTCGGACAGCGTCTTGCGGCCGTTGGTGTCGTAGGTGTAGGTGGTGGTCTGGTCCTGGCCGGCGGTGAGCGTGGGCGCGGTCACGGCGATGTTGACCGTGCCGTTCGCGGTGACCGACGCGACGAGCGCGGTCTGCACCTTCGCGTAGCGGGTGCTGGTCAGCACGTGGCCGTCGTTGTCGTAGGTGTAGCCGGTGACATTGCCCGCGCCGTCCTGCGAATAGAGGAGCCGGCCGGCCTTGTCGTAGGCGTTGAGCGTGACGTTGCCGTCCGGGTCGATCACGCGCGTGGCGTTGCCGTCGCCGTCGTAGCCGTACTGCGTGAGCAGGTTCAGCGTGGTGTCGACCTGCTGCGAGATGCGCTGGCCGATGGCGTTGTAGCCGTACGTGGTGACGACGCCCGAGGGATCCGTGGTGGTGACCAGGTTGCCGCGGACGTCGTAGGTGTTGGTGGTCTTGAGCTTGAGCCCCGCCGTGTCCACCGTCCTCGTGAGCACGTTGCCCGCGAGGTCGTAGGTGATGCCGGTGAGGATGTTGTCGGGATCCTGCTGCGTGATCAGCTGGCCCTTGGCGTCGTACGTGTACGTCGTGACGATGTTCATCGCCGCGTTCGCGCCCTCGGTGCGCTTGAACACCCGGTTGACGGCGTCGTACGTGTAGGTGACCTTGTTGTTGTTCGCGTCGACGGTGTCGGCGATGCGTCCCGCGCCGTCGTAGTCGGTGTGGGTGTCAAGCGCGAGGTGGCCCGTGCCCGGGTCGACGATGGCGTCCTTGAGGCGGCCGTCCAGGTCGTAGGCGTAGGTGGTGGTGTTGCCGTCGCCGTCGAGGATGGAGATGGTCTCGCCCTCGCGGTCGTGCGTGCGCGTGACGGCCACGCCGTAGAGATCGGTCGCCTTGATCGTGCGCGCCACGTCGTCGTAGACATAGGTGGTCGCGTTGCCGTTGGCATCCTTGACGGTCAGCGCGCGGCCGAAGGCGTCGAACGTGGCCTGGCTGGAGACGAACAGCGGACCCGTGACCTGCGTGCTGCGGCCGAGACGGTCGAAGGTGGTGTTCGTGAGGTTGCCGTTCGGATCGGTGACGGTCACCGCGCGGCCGAAGGCGTCGTAGACGTAGGCGGTGACCTCGTCGACGCTGTTCTCCTGCGTGTCCTTCACCAGGCCGCGCCGGTCGTAGTCGACCTTGTGCGCGACGTTGGCTCCGCCGCCGCCGACGGCCTGGCTGGCGAGCGTGGCCTGGCCGAAGGCGTTGTACGTGTAGGTGGTGAGATCGCCCAGCTCGTCGGTCTTCGTGCCCGCGACGCCCTGGGCCAGGTAGGTGTAGCTCACCTTGCTGTCCAGCGTGGCGTTCCTCGCCGCAGTGATCGCCGACAGCAGGGCCGCGGTGTCGATGCCGCCGGTCAGGCCGGTGGTCGAGATGCGGGTGCCGATCTTCGTCGTGGCGACCACCTGGCCCAACACGTTGTAGGTCGTTTCATCGACTTCGCCCAGCGCGTTGACCGTGTGCGTGGCGCGGCCGTCGACGTCGTAGTAGTACAGCGTCCTGTTGCCCGCGGCATCGGTGGCGCTGATGCGCAGCCCGGCCGCGTCGTAGGCGTAGCTGGTGCCGTAGGTGGACCAGACGGTGGCGACCTGCGCGGCCGTGGGCGACGCGCCGAGGGCGGCGAGCGCCGCGCTGCCGACGCCGCCGAGGTCGGCCAGCAGGTTGCCGCGCGCGTCGTACTGGCGCGTGTCGGTGCGCACGTCGGCAGTGCCGGCTGCCACCACCGTGGTGAGCAAGTTGCCCGCGGTGTCGTAGGTGTACTGGGTGACGGTGCCTTCGGCGTTGGTGCTGCTGGTGAGCTGGCCGAGGCCGTTGTAGACGGACTGGGTCACCTGGTCGCCCGTCGTCACGGTGGGGCGCAGCGCGGCCAGCGTCGTCGCGGACGTGATGGCGGTGGGCGCGACCAGCGCCGGCGCGGCGTGGCGCACGATCTTCACGAGATGGCCGTCGAGGTCGTACGAATACTCCGTGAGGTAGCCTTCGCCGTCGACCGATCCGACGAGCTGGCTTTCGTCGTTGTAGTAGTTCCAGCCGTGGATGTCGTGGACGTTGTCGGCGGCCGGGCGCAGCGTGGCGAGCGTGCCCGTGGCGCGGTTGGCCGACGCGGTGGCGACGGCGTAGCGGATGGTGTGCACCACGCGGCCCGCGGCGTCGTAGACGTTCTCGGCGAGATAGCCTTCCGCGTCCAGCGTGCCGGCAACGTTGCCGTCGTTGTCGTAGAACGTGCGCGTGCGGCGGTCGTTGTTGTTGTCGGCCGTCGGCGTGGCCGCGGCGGCGGCGGCCAGCGTCTGGGCGTTGATGCCCGCGATCGCGACCGGGTTGGCCCAGCCGATGACGTCGGTCACCCGGGAGGCGCCGTCGTAGCGCGTCTCGGTCACGTAGCCCGCCGCGTCGATCTGCTTGGACACGCGACCCGCGGTGTCGTAGAGCGTCCAGGCGGCGTAGCTCGTGCCCGTGGGACGGATGGCCGACAGCGCCGGATTCAGCGCCTTGCCGGTGCCGTCCACGAGCAGCGAAAGATTGACCGCCGTCGCGTAGCGGATGGTCTCCACGACCTGGCCCGCGAGGTTGCAGACGCGCTCGGTGAGCAAGCCCGTGGCGTCGATGGTGGCGACCAGGCGCCGCGCCGCGTCGTACAGCGCGAACGTGCGGTTGCCGTCCGGGTCGGTCGTCATCAGCAGGTTGCCGTCGGCGTCGTAGGCGTAGGTCGTCTGGCCGATGACGGGCGTGGTGCTGGTGCCCCGCACCAGGGAGACGAGGCGGTTCGCCTTGTCGTAGGTGCTGGTGGTGATGAGCCCGTTGACCGCGGTGGCGACGACCTTGTTGTTGGCGTCGTCGTACACGTTGGTGGCCGTGCCGTTGGCGTCCTGCTGCGTGAGGACCCGGCCCAGGCCGTCGTACGTGAAGTTGGTGGTGCCCGCACCGGGCTTGATGACCTGCAGCAGGTGGCCGTACTGGTCGTAGACGTACTTGGACGTCGACTGCGTGCCGTCGGACACGCCGGCGCCGGCCGCGTCGACCTTGGCCCAGGCCACGGTCTGCGAGACGTTGCCCACGACGTCGTAGGTGACGTCGGCGCGCACCGACTGGGTGAGGTCCAGCGTGGCGACCCAGCTTGTCATCTGGGCCTCGGTGGGCACGGCCGTCGCGCCCAGGCTGCCGACGGCATAGGCGGCCGTCGGGTAGGTGATGGTGGCGACGCGCTGGTTGGTCGCGTTGTAGACGTATTGCGTGACGCGGCCCTCGGGCGACAGCACGAAGCGCAGCTGGTGGCCGCTCGCCGCGTCGTAGACGTAGCGCGTGGTCATCGGCGTGCCCGGCTGACCTGCGCCGACGCCGTCCGGGTCCGGCACGACCCACGCGGTCTCGGTGGCCAGCTGCTTGTTCGCGTCGAACGAACGCGTGACGGTGTTGCCCGCGGCGTCCATCTGCGACAGCTGGTTGCCGTTCGCGTCGTACGTCATCAGGATGGTGCGACCCGAGGGATCGACCACCTGCGTCAGGTCGCCGCTGCCGTTGTACGCGTAGGACGTCGTGGCGGTGCCGGCCGCCGAGGGCACGGCCACGGACAGCAGCTGCCCGCCGGCGTCGTAGCTGTAGACCGTGGACTGATTGTTCGCGTCGGTGACCGTCGTCTTGCGGTTGACGGCGTCGTACGCGAACGAGGTCTTGTTGCCGAGGTTGTCCGTGACGCTCTGCAGCCGGAACGTCGGATCGTTCGGCAAGTAGGCGAAGGTCAGGCTGGAGCCGTCGCTCTGGGTGACGCTCTGCAGCTGCTTGCTCGTGGCGCTCGTGTACGCATACGTGGTGGTGTAGACCTTGCCGTCGGTGATGCTGCTGTCCGCCGGCGAGAGGTCCACCGAGACGGAGGTCAGCCGGTTCGCAGTGTCGAAGACGTAGTGCACCAGCGAGGTGACGACGCCGGCGGCCGACACGGTGCGGATCTGCGTGAGGCGGTTGCTCGTGTCGTAGTCGTAGTACGTGCGCACGACGCCCGCGGCGTCCTTGACGCTGGTGACCAGCCCGGCGCCGTTGTAGGCGTAGGTGAACGTGTTGCCCTCGGCATCGGCCAGCGAGACCAGCTTGCCGCTCGAGTCGTAATGCTCGGTGGCGCCAGTGGCGGTGTCCACGCGCGTGAACGCGAGCGTCGTCGCGTTGTAGGCGATGGTGTCGTAGCCCCCGCCGCCCGCCGTCGTCGTGTAGACGCCGTTCGCGTACGTGTAGGTGGCGACCGCGCCGTCGGTATCGGTGCGGGTGATGGTGCTGTTCGCGCCGTTGAGGGAACCGCTCGCCAGTGCCAACTTCTGCATCTGGAAGCCGTTGGTCCAGTTGTCCGTGGCGTCGAGCGTGCCCTCGCTGTTGTAGACCCGCAGGGAGTCCAGCGGGATCGCGCCGAGCGCCGACTGCGCGGCGTCGTGATCCTGGAGGATGAGGTTGCCGTTGGCGATGTCGACGAACGCCAGTTCGCCGTTGCGGCCTTGCGCCGCCGCGCCGGTGGCAGCGTTGTTGCCCAGCGTGGACAACGAGGACAGGCTGACGCCCAGGCCATTACCGCTGACGATTGCAACCATCTTCTTCTCCTCCCCGGATCCCGGGCTTTGCTCTGTCGGGCCTGCTCGTTCGATGAGGGCCCTGTCGGCAATCCATCCGGGATCGGCTCGGCCGGTTTAGGTCGCGCAGCGTTTCGTTACACCCCTAGGGGTACTCCCCTAACTTGAATTCGGGTTTGCGAGGACCTCACTGTCAGGCCAAATTCATCTCGAAGTGCCAGAATTTGTTTAGCTGGTGCCAAAACTACTTCACTTCGCCAATGAGCGAAGACCGGTGATCCCGCAGGGAGGGAAACATGAGTTCTGATCAAACGATTCAGCTGTTCTCACAGCTGATGTGGAATGCTGCGTTGATCGCGGCGCCACTGCTCCTCACCACGCTCGTGGTGGGTCTGCTTGTCAGCGTCTTCCAGGCCGTCACGCAGATCCAGGAGATGTCGCTCACCTTCATCCCCAAGCTCCTCGCCGCCGGCATCGTGCTGGTGGCCGCGGGCCCGTGGATGTTGAACCGCCTGGTCGGCTACTCCACGTCACTGATCGCCGGCATCCCCCGCTACTTCTGAGGGGGGTTCCCGTGACCTTGATCGTCGATCAGGCGTGGGTGACCGCGTCCGCCCTGCTATGGGTGCGCCTGGGCGTCCTGTTCTTCATGACGCCCGTGCTGTCCGGCTTCAGCGGGCCGCCGTCCGTGCTCGTGCTCCTCAGCCTGGGGCTGTCCGGCCTGCTGTGCGCGGCGATGCCGCATCACGCGGCCGCGCCCGTGCCCTCCGACCTCGGGCGCTTCGTCGTCGCGGCCGTGCTCGAGGCCGGGCTCGGCGCGCTGCTCGCATTCGGCGTGCACGCGGCGTTCGCGGCCTTCGGGCTCGCGGGGCAGATCCTCGACCTGCAGATCGGCTTCGGTGCCGGCCAGGTGTTCGATCCGGTCACGCGCCGCGACACGCCCATCATCGGCGCGATCATGAGCAGCTTCGCGGCCGTCGCGTTCTTCGCGGTCGACGGGCACCACGCGTTCCTGCGCGGCATCGCGTTCTCGGCGCAGCAGATGCCGCCGGGCGCGATCGACCTGCGCGTCGCACCGGCCGCCGTGGTCCGCCAGTTCGGCGCCATGTTCTCGCTGGCCGTGGCGATGGCCGCGCCGGTGATGTTCACCCTGCTCCTGATCGAGGCGGCCCTGGCGGTTCTCTCGCGCGTGCTGCCGCAGATGAACGTGTACTTCGTCGGCCTGCCGCTGAAGCTGCTGGTGGGCCTGCTGACGCTGTCGTTCTCCGCGACCACGCTGGCGCCCGTGATGCGGCGCGCCTTCGCGTCGATCTTCCAGTTCTGGGACGAGGTGCTGCGCTGATGGCCGACCAGGATCTCGACCGCAACGAAGCCGCGACGCCCTACAAGCTGGAGAAGGCGCGCGAGAAAGGCTCGGTCGCCAAGAGCGTCGACGTCAACGCCGTCGCCATGCTGGGCGTCGCCACGCTGGCCCTGATGGCCATGGGCGAGCAGACCGCATGGCGCTTCTCGCAGCTGAGCGCCGACCTGCTGCGCTCGGCCGGCGCGCGCCTGGACAGCGTCGACGACGCCGCGCGGCTGCTGGCACGCGCCTTCTCGGGCGGCCTCTCGGCGCTGGCCCCGCTGCTGCTGGCGCTGGTCGCGACGGCCCTGCTCGCCAACATCGCCCAGAGCGGATTCGTGCTGAGCGTCGACCCGATCAAGCCGGACTTCAACCGCATCAACCCGGCCACCGGGTTCAAGCGCATCGTCTCGCTGCGCAGCCTGTACGAGACGGGCAAGAGCCTGCTGAAGCTGGCGCTCGTTGGCAGCGTGGCCTGGGCCGCCGTGCGCGCCGCGGTCCCGCGGCTGCTGGCCTTCGCCCGCGTCGACGTGTCGCGCTTCCCGCACGCGTTCGCCACGCTGGTGGGCGCGCTGCTGGTCAAGCTGATGATCGTGCTGCTGGTCATCGCGCTGATCGACCACGTCTTCACGCGGCGCCAATTCGCGCGCCAGATGCGCATGAGCCGGCGCGACATCAAGGACGAGCACAAGCACCGCGAGGGCGACCCGCGCATCCGCCAGCGCATCCGCGAGCTGCGCGCCAAGCTGCTCAAGCGCAGCCAGTCGCTGCGCGACATCCCCAAGGCCGACGTCCTGATCACCAACCCGACGCGCGTGGCCGTCGCGCTGCGCTACGAGCACGGCGTCTCGGCGGCCCCGCGCGTGATCGCGCGCGGCGCGGGCGGGCTGGCCGCCAAGATGCGCGACGTCGCGTTCCGCCACCAGGTACCCATCGTGCCGAGCCCCGTGCTGGCGCGCGCGCTCTATCGCGAGACCGAGGACGGCGGCTACGTGCCGGAGCGCTGGTACGGCCAGGTCGCGAAGATCCTCGTGTGGATCAACGCGGCGAAGCGCCAGCGCCAGGCCGCCCCCCTGCGAGGTGCGCGATGAGCACGCTGGCCGCGCGCATGTCGCGCCACACCGACCTCGTGCTGGTCGCGCTGCTGCTGGGCGTGCTGACGGTGCTGTTCGCGCCGATCCCGTCCGGGCTGCTGGACTTCCTCATCCTGCTGAACTTCAGCTTCGCGCTCCTGCTGCTGCTGCTGACGTTCTACATGGACCGGCCCGCCGACCTGTCCACCTTCCCGTCGCTGCTGCTCGTGGCCACGCTGTTCCGCCTGTCGCTGAACGTGGCGGCCACGCGGCTGATCCTGGCCAAGGGCGACGCCGGCAACGTCATCGGCGCGGTCGGGGGCTACGTCGTCGGCGGCAACTATGTGATCGGGCTGATCGTCTTCCTGATCCTGGTGGTGGTGCAGTACGTGGTGATCACCAGCGGCGCGCAGCGCGTGTCCGAGGTGGCCGCGCGCTTCACGCTCGACAGCCTGCCCGGCCAGCAGATGAGCATCGACGCCGACCTGAACATGGGCTTCATCGACCAGGAGGAAGCGCAGCGCCGGCGCCGCCGCCTCGAAAAGGAAGCCTCGTTCTATGGCGCGATGGACGGCGCCAGCAAGTTCGTCAAGGGCGACGCCATCGCGGGCATCGTCATCATGCTGATCAATATCGTCGGCGGGCTCGTCATCGGCGTGATGCAGGGCGGCCTGAAGTGGGACCAGGCGCTGCACACCTACACGCTGCTGACGGTGGGCGACGGCATCGTCACGCAGGTGCCGGCGCTGGTCATCGCCGTGGGCACCGGCATCATCGTCACCCGCTCGGCCTCCGACGCGAACCTCGCCTCCGAAGTCGTGCGGCAGGTCACGTCGGCGCCCAAGGCGCTGGCTCTCGTGATGGTCGCGCTCGCGCTGCTGACGCTGATGCCCGGCATCCCGGCGCTGCCCGTGCTCGCCATCGTCATGCTTCTGGGCGGCGTGCTGATGGTCGCGCTGCGCGCGCGCCGGCGCGCGTCGGCGGCGGGCGCCGGCGCGGCCGCGCAGGCGCCGGGCGGCGCCTCGCCTGCCGGTGCGGCGATCGAGGATCCCGCCGCCGTGCTGGCCGTCGAGCCGGTGGAGGTGCACGTGGGCAGCGGCCTCGCGGCGTTGGCCATCGGCGACGCGTCCGTGCTGGCCGAACGCGTGAGGACCTTCCGCACCCAGTTCGCGCGCGAGATGGGCATGGTGCTGCCGGCGGTGCGCTTCCTGCAGTCGGCCAAGCTCGCGACGCAGGCCTACGAGCTCTCGACCTACGGCGTGGTCTGCGCGCGCGGCGAGATCCGGCCCGGCCAGGTGCTCGCCATCCATCCCAGCGGCGACACCCGGCTGATCCCCGGCACCGAGACGCACGAGCCCACCTACGGCCTGCCCGCGCTGTGGATCGACGACGCCCAGCGCGAGGCGGCGCGCGCGCACCGCTACACGCTGGTCGATCCGCCCACGGTCTTCATCACGCACGTGAGCGAGACGCTGCGCCAGCAATGCGCCCAGCTGCTCACGCGTGGCGAGACGGACAAGCTGCTGCAGCGCGTGCGCCAGGCGCAGCCGGGCCTGGTCGAGGAACTGGTGCCCACCGTGCTCACCATCAGCGACGTGCAGAAGGTGCTGCAGTCGCTGCTGCGCGAGAAGGTCTCGATCCGCAACATCGAGGCCATCATCGAGACGCTGGTGGACGCCGGACGCAGCGCGAAGGACGCGCCCACGCTCACCGAGCACGTGCGACAGCGCCTGGGCAGCGCCATCTGCCGCCAGCTCATGGGCGAGGCCACCACGCTGGAGGTGCTCACGCTCGATCCCGCGCTGGAGCACTCGCTGCGCGACGCCACCGTCGGCGGCACGCTCGCCGCCGAGCCGCGCCTGGCCGAGCAGTTCCTCGCGCGCACCGTGAGCCACGCCGAACAGATGATGAAGAAGGGCCTGCTGCCCGTGCTGCTGTGCGCGCCGGAGCTGCGGCGCCACGTGCGCGCGCTGACCGAGCGCGCGATCCCGCACATGCGCGTGCTGGGCATCACCGAGATCCCCAACAACGTGCCGCTGCGATCGTTCGGCACGGTCGCGGTCGCCTAGCCGACCGAGCAACCGAGCAACCGAGCAACCGAGGAGCCAAGCTTGAACGCATTCGAGATCGCCTCGCTGTCGATGGACCACGACATGCAGCGCGTCGCCAACATCGGCCAGAACCTGGCGAATACGTCGACCGCGGGCTACAAGCGCGTCGTCCAGGCGCAGCGGCCGTTCACCGCGGCGATGCTGGAGGCCGGTGCCGACCCGGGCGTGGACACCGGCCTGGACATGGCCGCGGGCGCGCTGCGCGCCAGCAGCAGCCCGCTGGACCTCGCCGTGCAGGGCGACGGCCTGTTCCTGTTCGACTCCGCCGCCGGGCCGGTGCTCTCGCGCCAGGCGTCGCTGCACGTCGACGGCCAGGGCCGGCTCGTCAACGACGCCGGCCAGGCCGTGCAGTCGGATCGCGGCGACTTGCACGTCACGCCGCTTGGCGGCGACCTGCGCATCGACGCGAATGGCGAGGCCTGGCAGGGCGAGCGCTCCGTCGGCCGCCTCCAGCTGGTGCGGGTGGGCGACCCTGCGAAGCTGGTGCCGCTGGGCGGCGGCCTGTACCGGCCGGCCGACGGCGACTCGACCCAGCCGCTGGACAACGTCCAGGTCCTGAGCCGGCAGCGCGAGGCCTCGAACGTGAGTTCGTCCGCGGAGATGGTGCGGCTGATGGAGACGACGCGCCACTTCGAGGCCATGGCCAAGGTGGTGCAGGGATACGACGAGGCCATGGACAAGGCCATTCGCAAACTGGGAGACCTCGGCTCATGAACGACGCCCTCTACATCGCGGCCACCGGCATGCAGACACAGCAGCTGGCCGTCGACACCATCTCGAACAACCTCGCCAATGCGCAGACGCCCGGCTTCAAGAGCGGCCACGTGAACTTCCAGGAGCTCATGTACCGCGACGTCGCGGCGCACGGCGCGCACGCGACCGCACCCGCGGGCGCCGACGACACGCCGGCCGCCGCGCTCGCGCAAGGCAGCGGCGTGGGCGTCGCGTCGATGTTCAAGGACTTCAGCGCCGGCACCGTCGCCACCAACGGCACGGCGATGAATCTCGCCATCAAGGGCGACGGCTTCCTCGAGGTCCAGTCCGCCGACGGCAGCACCGCGTACTGGCGCGGCGGGCTGCTGCAGGTCAACGCCGACGGCTGGCTCGCCACCGCGCAGGGCCAGGTGCTCAAGCCGCAGATCCGCGTCGATGCCAAGGCTGGCGACCTGGTCGTCGGCACCGACGGCAAGGTGTCGATACGCAAGGCGGGCGCGGCGGACGTCGAGGTCGGCCAGCTGTCGCTGCAGGTGTTCGCCAACGCCGCCGGCCTGAAGGCGATGGGCGACGCGCTGTACCAGGCCACGCCGAGCTCCGGCGACGCCTCGCCCGTGCGCGCCACCGACGCGGGCGCGGGCCAGCTCGTGCAGGGCGGCATCGAGCAGTCCAACGTGAACCTGGTCGACGAGATGGTCAACCTCATGATGGCGCAGCGCGCCTACGAGATGAACGTCAAGGTGATCCAGGCCGCCGACGAGATGGTCGGCATGAGCAACAACCTGCGCAAGTGACCATGCCTGGCCGCCTCGTCGCCTCCGCATCCATCCTGCTCGCGCTCGTCGGCGCGGGCGGCGCCTGGGCGGGCGCGCGCGACCTCGCGCTGCGCGGCACGGCATCGGTCGCGGGCGAGGTCGTGACGGTGGGCGACGTGGCCGTGCCCGATGGCGCAGGCGCCGCCGCCGTCGCCGCGTTGCCGGTCGCGCCGGCGCCGCGCGTCGGCCAGCCGCTCGTGCTCGCCCGCGCGCAGGTGCAGGCCGCGCTGCCGGCCGGCTGGCGCGTCTTCGGCGGCGCGACGGTGCGCGTGGAGCGCGCCGCACAGGACCTGGCCGCCGCCCGGCTGTGCGACGCCGCGCTGGCCGCGGCGCGCGCACGCCTGGACGCGGCCGCGCCCGGCGCGCGCGCGCGCGTGACGTGCCGGGATGCGCGCGTGCCCGCGCTGCGCGCGCCAGCGGGCGCGCTCGAGCTGCGGCCCGACGCGGCGGCCTTCGCCCCGGTCGACGGCGCACAGGCGCTGCGCGTCGAGCTGCGCGTCGATGGGCGCCTCGAGCGCAGCATCGGCGTGCCGCTGCGCGTCGACCTGAGCGTGGCGCGCTGGTGCGCCAATGCGCCGCTGCCCGAAGGCACGCCGCTGGCCGCCGCGTCGTTCGCCCGTTGCGAGCGCCCGGTGCGCCATGCCGGCGAACTCGACCTGGCCGGCCAGCCGCTGCCCGCCGGCCGGCTGCAGCGCGCGCTGCGGGCCGGCGACGCACTGGCGGCCGCCGATGTCGCCGCATTGGACGAGGCGCTCGCCGGCGACCCCGTCACCGTGCGCCTGCGCGACGGCGCCTTCGAGCTCGAATCGGCCGGCGTGCTGGTGCAGTCCGCCCGCGTCGGCGCGCGCGTGCACGTGCGCACCGCGACGAGCGCCGCCCCCGTCGTGGGCACCCTGACCGACCGCCGTGTCGTCGAACTGGAGTAAGCGATGTCTCCCCGAATGCTCGGACTGCTGCTGTGCGCCCTCGCGGCCGCGCCCCTGGCGCACGCCGCCGACGGCAAGAGCCTCTACGACGAGAAGAAGTTCCAGCCGCTGACGGCCGACCGCAAGGCGCACCACGTCGGCGACCTCATCACCGTGCAGGTCTACGAGGACGCCAGCGCGGTCAGCTCCGCCGACACCTCCACCGGCCGCAACGCCGACGTCGGCGTCGGCCTGACGCTGCCGCTGCCGCACACCTCGCCGTTCCACGGCACGCACAGCGCGCACGCCACCACCGACAACGACTTCAACGGCACGGGCCAGACGCAGCGCTCCGGCCGCGTCGTCGCCCAGCTCACGGTGCCTGTCGTGGCGGTGGCCGACAACGGCGACCTCAGCATCGCCGGCACGCAGGAACTCGAGATCAACGGCGAGCGCCAGAAGATCCACATCGAGGGCCGCGTCCGCCCGCTCGACGTGACGCAGGCCAACACCGTGCTGTCCACGCACGTGGCCGAGGCCAGGCTCTCGATCGCCGGCGACGGCACGGTCAACGACCAGCAGAAGCCCGGCTGGTGGCAACGGCTGCTCACCTTCTTCGGGATCTGACGATGCGCCCTCTCCTCCTGTCCGCCTTCGCCGCGCTGGCCGTGCTCGCCGCGGGCGCCGCGCACGCCGAACCCGTGCGCATCAAGAACCTGGGCCGCCTCGCCGGCGTGCGCGAGAACGCGCTGGTGGGCTACGGCCTGGTCACCGGCCTGGCCGGCACCGGCGACTCCGCGCGCAACCAGGCCACGCGGCAATCGCTCGCGAGCATGCTGTCGCACTTCGACGTCACCATCGATCCGGGCGACGTGCAGAGCCGCAACGTCGCGGCCGTGATGGTCACCGCGAGCCTGCCCGCGTTCGCGCGCTCGGGCGACGCCATCGACATCACCGTGAACTCCATCGGCGACGCGCGCAGCCTGGCCGGCGGCACGCTGGTGCTCGCGCCGCTCAAGGGCCCCGATGGCCGCGTGTACGCGCTGGCCCAGGGCGCGGTGTCGGTGGGCGGCTACCGCTATGACGCGAACGGCAACCAGGTGCAGAAGAACCACCCGACGGTGGGCACGGTCGCCGGCGGCGCGACGGTCGAGGTTGCGATGGCCGACGACGGCGCGACGGCGGCCACGTCGCGCCTGACCTTCGTGCTGCGCGAGCCCGACTACACCACCGCGGGCCGCGTGGCCTCGGCCATCAACGAGCGCGTCGGCGCCCCGGTGGCCCAGGTGCGCGACGCGAGCGGCATCGAGATCGCGGTGCCGACCGCCTATGCGGCCAACGTGGCGCCGTTCATCGTCACGCTCGAGACGATCGCCGTCGAGCCCGACCGCCAGGCGCGCGTCGTGGTCAACGAGCGCACCGGCACCGTCGTGGCGGGCTCGGACGTTCGCATCGACCACGTCGTCGTGTCGCAGGGCGACCTCAAGGTGACGGTCACGTCGGAGACCTCGGTGTCTCAGCCGCTGATCGTGGGACGCGGCGGCCGCGACGTCCGCACCGAGGCCGTCACCAACACGCAGCTGGGCGTCGAGGACAAGGGCGCGGCCTTCGTCGACGCCAGCCACAACACGGTCGGCGACCTCGTGCAGGCGCTCGCGCGCATGCACGTGGCCAGCCGCGACGTCATCTCGATCCTCCAGGCCGTGAAGGCGGCCGGCGCCCTGCGCGCGGAGCTGATCGTCCAGTGATCCAGAGCAGCCAAGGAGCCCGTCCATGTCCCTCATCGACCCCGTGACCCTCTCGCTCGTGAAGTCGGCGCTCGACGCCGGCGTCATGCGCCAGGCGGCGCACGCCGCCAACATCGCCAATGCCGGCACGCCAGGATTCCAGCCTTTCGCCGTGACGTTCGAGGAGAACCTCGGCGACGTGCGCTCGGCGATCGCGGACGGCACGCTGTCCTCGCTCGACGCGCGCGACCTGCCCGCCGCGCACCTCGCCGTGCAGCACGGCACGCAGCCGGTGCAGCTCGACGCCGAGGTGGCGGCGATGTCGGCCGACGCGCTGCACTTCCAGGCCCTCACGCACGTGCTGAGCCAGCAGTACGCGCTGGTCAGCCTGGCCATGTCCTCGGGAGACCGCTGATGGACTACCGCGCCGTCTTCAACGTGAGCGCCGCCGGCATGGACGTCGAGAAGCTGCGCCTCGACACCGCCGCCCTCAACCTCGCCAACATGGACACCAGCGCCGCGCCCGGCACCGCGCCGTTCAAGCCGCTGCGCGTGGTGAGCCAGGCGGTCGTGCCGTCGTTCCAGCACTGGATGGGCGTCGAGGACCTCGCGCGCGCAGGCGGCCTGCCGCACGCGGCCGTCGTCGAGGCCGACGCCGCGCCGCGCATCGTGCACGACCCCGCCGACCCGCACGCCGACGCCAACGGCGACGTGCGCTATCCCGGCGTCAACCACACCGCCGAGATGCTCACGGTCATGACCGCGCTGCGCGCCTACGAGGCCAACGTAGCCGCGCTCGGCGCCGCGAAGTCCATGGCCTCGCACGCGCTCGAGATCGGAGGCCAGTCGTGAACGACTTCATCCTGCCGACCGCGCCCATCGACGCGACGGGCGACGCCGCCGGCGTGCAGGCGCAGGCCGCCGCCGCGCCGGGAGGCAACTTCGCCGCCTGGTTCGATCACCAGCTCGGCGCGCTCGACACGCAGATGGCCAGCGCCGAGAAAGGCGTGCAGCAGCTGGCCGCGGGCGATGCCGCCAGCCTGCACGACGTGATGATCCGCATGGAGGAGGCCAAGCTCGCCTTCCACCTCGCGGTACAGGTTCGATCCCGCCTCCTGGACGCCTACCAGGAAGTGATGCGCATGCAGGTGTGACGCGATGAATGCCTTCTCCGAATTCTGGAACGGCCTCGGCCGCTCCGCGCGCCGCGGCCTGGTCGCCGGCGTCGTCCTCATCCTTCTGCTGACCGCGCTCGCGGCCGCGTGGCTGCTGCACGAGCCGTACGACGTGCTGTTCACCGGCCTGGGCCAGAACGACATGGCCAGCATGGCCGCGGAGCTTGAGCGCATGAAGGTGCCCTACCGCGTGGGCGACGATGGCGCGCTGCTGGTGCCCGAGGCGGCGGTCGGCAGGACGCGCCTGGCGCTCGTCAACCGCGACGTGCCGCTGCACGGCGCGGTCGGCTTCGAGGTCTTCAACAACGAGGAGTTCGGCGCCAGCGACTTCGTGCAGAAGATCAACTACCAGCGCGCGCTGCAGGGCGAGCTGACGCGCACCATCCTGTCCATCGACGAAGTGGAAAGCGTCCGGGTGCACCTCGCGCTGCCCGAGCAGGGGCTGTTCCGCAAGGAGCGCGAGCGCGCGAAGGCGTCGGTCACCGTCGTCGCCAAGCCGGGCCGCGCGCTGCAGCCGCTGCAGGTGCAAGGCATCCAGCGCCTGGTCGCGGCCTCGGTGCCGGAGGTGCTGGCGCAGGACGTCACGGTGCTCGACCAGCACGGCGTGCCGCTGTCGCGCCAGGCCGCCGGCGACGGCGTCGATGCGCTCGCAGGCGCGGGCGCCGCGGGCCTCGACCTGAAGAGCAGCACCGAGCGCTACCTCACGCAGAAGGCCGAAGCCGTACTCGATCGCAGCTTCGGCAAGGGGCAGGTCGTCGTCAGCGTGGACGCGGTGTTCGTCGAGCAGCAGACGCGCGTGACCACCGAGGAGGTGCTGCCGGCCCACGGCGGCGGCGCCGACGCCGTGCCCACCGGCGTGGTGGTGCGCGAGCGCCAGAACTCGCGCGACGGCGAAGGCGCGACGCCTGCCAACAGTGCGCAGGTGACCACCTCCGAGACCGAGTACCAGGTCGGCAAGCGCACCGAGCAGGTGACGTCCCCTGCCGGCGCGCTCAAGCGCCTCGAGGTGGCGGTGGTCGTGCGCCATGCGATGTCCGACGCCGACATCGAGCGCGTGCGCGACATCGTCTCGGCCTCCATCGGATTCAACCGCGAACGCGGCGACGTCGTCACGGTGCAGGCGATCGCGCCGCAGGCCGAGTCGGCGTCGGGCGTGCAGGCCACGTCCGCCGTCGCCACCACCCCCACGCCCGCGCCGGTCGCCAGGTCGCATGCCACGGCCATCCCGTCGACGACGACCTGGCTGGCGCTCGCGCTCGCGGCCGTGCTGGGCCTGGTGGCTCTCGCCATGCTCGTGGCGCGGCGCGGCCGCGGCCGGCCGGCCGCCGGCGCGCGTCCGCTGTCCGGCGCCGAGCGCGAGCAGCTGCTGCTGTCGCTGCAGGCCTGGCTGGCAGAGCCCGGTTCCGCGCACGCGCCGGGAGCGCCGCGATGACGCACCTGCGCCAAGCCGCACTCGCGCTCCACGCGCTGGAGCCCGGCGACCGCGCGTGGCTGGTCGAACGCCTCACGCCCGCGCAGCAGCGCGCCGTGGCCCCGCTGCTGGCCGAGCTGGCCGAGCTGGGCATTCCGGCGGACGCCGGGCTCGTCGACGAAGCCTTGCGCCACAGCGTGCACGGCATCGCGCGCAGCGCGCAGCAGCGCATCGCCGCGCTGCCGGCCGCGCAGGCATCGCTGCTCCTGGGCGGCGAGCCGGCGCCGTTCGTCGCCTGCGTGCTGGGCTTGACCTCGTGGCCGTGGACGCCGCAATACGTCGCGAGCCTGGATGCGTCCGCCCAGCGCCAGTTGCAGGATGCGATGCATGACGCCCCCGCCGCCACCGCGCCGCTGCGCGCCTGGCTGCTCGAGACGCTCGCCACGCGCATCGACGCCAACGCCATCGCCGCCGACACGCCGGCGCGCCTCGCGTG
>JAEKKH010000394.1 GCA_019510465.1 Burkholderiales bacterium | reverse complement strand
ATCCAGCGCGGCGTACTTCAGCACGGCGGGGTCGGCCTGGGCGGCACTCACGTCGGCGCGCGCCTGCTGCAGCTGCGGGGTGATGGTCGGGCCGCTGGCGCAACCGGCAAACAGGGCACCGGCGGCCAGGGTGAGGGAGGTGGCGAGGAACTTCATGGCAGTCCTTTCGGTCTTGTGATGTCTCAGGAGCGGTTCAGCTGGGCTTGCAGCTGCTGGATGCTTTCGCGCACCTCGGTCAGCGCGCGGTTGGATCGCGCGGAGCGGGCGCTGGCCTGGGCCAGGGCCGCATCGGCGGAGGCTTGCTCGGCGAGCTGGCGGGCCAGCACATAGTCCTTGTTGGCCATGGCCTGGTTGGCGCGGGTCAGCTTGTCCTTGGCGGCGGTGAGCTCGGCGGGCGCATCCGCGGAGCTGCCGGAGGCCTGCCCCACCGCGGAGTTGGCGACGGCCATCTGCTCCTTGGGCGGCGGCGGTGAGGCGCAGGCGGCGAGAGCGAGTGCGGCCAGTGCGGCAATGGCGCCCCTGTATTGGGGACGAGAATCCCTGCCGTTTTTAGATTGCCTATTCATACGTGCTCCTGTGATTCTTGAATGCCGGGCTACGAGGTTGCACAGCGAAACCCGAACCGGGTTTTTTCCACGGTGCAAACCTAGTATTCGCCATCGCAGCATGAAACACTGTCAGCAGTGCGCCCCGCAATTTGTCGGAATCGCCCTACAGGCGAGCGAAAACCGCCCGAACCTGCGGGCCGATATTTTCCAGGTGGAGTTTCCGGCCGGGGCCGGGGCCGGCGCGTCAGCCGGCGGCTTGGCGGAAGGCCATCACGGCCTGGTTGCGCAGCGTGCGGAGCAAGGAGAGTTCCTTGTCGCCCAGTTGCACGGCGCCGGCCTGCGCGTGGTCCGCGTAGATCAGCCCCAGCGGCGCGCCCTTGAGCATCAGCGGCAGCAGCAGGAAGCTGCGCGCGTGCATCTCGCCCTTGAACCAGGTCGGCAGCCGCGCCGCGATGTTGGCGGCACGGGCGTCCTGGATCAAGGTGTCGGCGCCCTTCAGGCAGACGGCGGCCAGCAGGTCGGGCGGCTGCTGGGTCAGGTCCACGCGCAGCAGCGGCGCGAGGCGCTCGACATCGTCGCCCACGCCCAAGCGACCGGTCAGTGTCTGGCCGCGCGCGTCGCGCAGGCAGAAGATGACGCGGCGCAGGCCCAGGGCGCGGTAGATGGTCTCCAGGATCATGCGCAGCACGGCGTTCAGCTGCACGTTGTTGACCATTGCGTCTGTGATCTCCTGGATGCCGGCAGCCAGCAGCTCGCTGGCCTGGGCGGCGCTGGGCCGGGCGCCGACCTCGGTGCGCTCCAGCACCTGGGTGGGCGCGAGTTCATGCGCCGTCAGCGAGTCGTGCACGGAGGGCGTCAGCGGCGCCAGCAGGCGCTGCGCGCGGGAATCGCGCGGCAGGTGCAGCTCCAGCGCCTCGGTCATCTGCGCCAGGCGCTGGCGGGCGGTGTCCGCCGCCTGCTCGAAGGTTTCGGCCGTGACGCCCAGCGCCCGTGCGTGGCGCTGGGCCAGTGCGCGCAGCTTGGCGT
>JAEKKH010000393.1 GCA_019510465.1 Burkholderiales bacterium | reverse complement strand
GCCAGGTTGGTCTTGAGCCAGTCCTGCTCGCGATTGCTCTCGGTGGTCTCGCGCAGGTTCGAGATCATCGTGTTGATGTTGTCCTTCAGCTCGGCGACCTCGCCGCGCGTCTCGACCTGGATCGAGCGCGTCAGGTCGCCCTTGGTCACCGCGGTGGCGACCTCGGCGATCGCGCGCACCTGCGTGGTGAGGTTGGCCGCCAGCAGGTTCACGTTGCCGGTCAGGTCCTTCCAGGTGCCGGCGGCGCCCGGCACGTTGGCCTGGCCGCCGAGACGGCCGTCCACGCCGACCTCGCGCGCCACGTTGGTCACCTGGTCGGCGAAGGTGGCGAGCGTGTCGGTCATGTTGTTGATGGTGTCGGCCAGCGCCGCGACCTCGCCCTTGGCCTGCACGGTCAGGCGCTGGCTCAGGTTGCCGTTGGCCACGGCCGTCACCACCTTGACGATGCCGCGCACCTGCTCGGTCAGGTTGGAGGCCATGAAGTTGACGTTGTCGGTCAGGTCCTTCCAGGTGCCGCCCACGCCGGCCACCTGGGCCTGGCCGCCCAGCTTGCCCTCGGTGCCCACGTCGCGCGCGACGCGCGTGACCTCGCCTGCGAAGGCGTTGAGCTGGTCGACCATGGTGTTGATGGTGTTCTTCAGCTCCAGGATCTCGCCCTTGACGTCCACCGTGATCTTGCGGTTCAGGTCGCCGCGCGCCACGGCGGTGGTCACCTCGGCGATGTTGCGCACCTGGGACGTGAGGTTGCCGCCCATGGTGTTGACCGAGTCGGTCAGGTCCTTCCAGGTGCCGGCCACGCCCGGCACCACCGCCTGCACGCCCAGCCGGCCTTCGGTGCCGACCTCGCGCGCGACGCGCGTGACCTCGGAGGCGAACGAGCGCAGCTGCTCCACCATCGTGTTGATGGTTTCCTTGAGCTGCAGGATCTCGCCGCGCACGTCCACCGTGATCTTCTTGGACAAGTCGCCGTTGGCCACCGCGATGGTCACCTCGGCGATGTTGCGCACCTGGCCGGTGAGGTTGTTGGCCATCGAGTTGACGTTGTCGGTCAGGTCCTTCCAGGTGCCGGCCACGCCCAGCACCTGCGCCTGGCCGCCCAGCTTGCCCTCGGTGCCGACCTCGCGCGCCACGCGCGTCACCTCGGACGCGAAGGCGCCCAGCTGTTCCACCATCGTGTTGATGGTTTCCTTGAGCTGCAGGATCTCGCCCTTGACGTCCACCGTGATCTTGCGGCTCAGGTCGCCGCGCGCGATGGCGGTGGCGACGTCGGCGATGTTGCGCACCTGGCCGGTGAGGTTGGACGCCATCGAGTTGACGTTGTCGGTCAGGTCCTTCCAGGTGCCGGCCACGCCGGGCACCTGCGCGTGGCCGCCCAGCTTGCCGTCGGTGCCCACCTCGCGCGCCACGCGGCTGACCTCGGCCGCGAACGAGCGCAGCTGGTCCACCATGGTGTTGATGGTTTCCTTGAGCTCGAGGATCTCGCCGCGCACGTCCACGGTGATCTTCTTGGACAGGTCGCCGTTGGCCACCGCGATCGTCACTTCCGCGATGTTGCGCACCTGGCCGGTCAGGTTG
>JAEKKH010000392.1 GCA_019510465.1 Burkholderiales bacterium | reverse complement strand
TGTCCACGCCGTGCTCCGAATGCTCACGCCCCTTCCATGACCACCAGCAGTCCGGGCCGTCGCTGAAGCGGAGCCCGGCCTGGCCATCGAGGATGCTGGTCCAGTCCTCGCCGGTCAGCGCAATGTTCGTCTGGCCGTAGGCGTAGACCATGGGCGAGTAGTTGAGCAGGTCATTGCCTTCCCAGCGCACGAGGGTCAACTTGCCGTTCTTGCCGCAGTCGAAGTCGCCGGTCTTCGCGTAGTCGGCCGGGTTCTGGCTGAAGTAGACATGGGCGCCGGCCTTCAGGTGAACATGAACGTTCGAGATCAGGACGATGTGGCCGGCGACATACCAGTCTCCAGCGGGAATCACGACCCGGCCGCCCCCGGCGGCGTGGCAGGATGCGATGGCGGCCTTGATGGCTGCGTGGCAATCCTTGGAACCCGGCGCGGGCGTGTCGACCGTGGCCTCTTCGGAAAAGGAAATCCAGGCGGTGGCGGATTGCACGCGGCAGGCCTGCGCGCCGAAGGCCGTGATGAGGAAGTCCTGGTCGCGAAAGGCGACAGGTTCGGCGAAACTGTCGATGATCGCCTGGGCTCGTCGCCAGGGATCGCTGCTCCGGGCGACGCCGCGTGGTGGCAGAGCGGCGAGAGATGCCGATGAAGCCAGCTTCAGAAAATCGCGACGCGGCCCGTCCGGCGTCCTGGGCAAACGATGCTGCTTGTTCACAGGTCCTCTTCTTGCCTCGTGAGAGCAATGGCCTTGAGATGACCTCGAGTGCCCCTCGGCCTCGATGGCCGGGGGCGGTGACGCCACGTGGCGTCCTCGGGTCGCCTCGTTCGGCGCCTAGAACTTGTAGGTCATGCTACCGACCCAGGTACGGCCGAGCGGGCTGGCGGCGCTGCTCAGATAGCCGTAGGCGTAGAGCGAACTGTTGGTCGCCGGCGGCATGCGGTCGAACAGGTTGTTGATGCCGGCGACCAGGGTCACGTACGGGATGCCGGTGTAGCTGGTCGACCAGTTCACCAACGAGTACGACGAGATCGTGTGGTGATTCGCCGCGGGCACCGGGGTCAGGTTCTGGTCCCGGTAGGAGGAGTTGAAGGACTCGGTGAACTGGGTCTTCCAGTCTCCGCCCGCCCAGCCCACGCGCAGGACGTGCTTCCAGCGGAAGGACAGGATCGGGAAACTGCTGGTCGTGCCATTGCTGGCCAGGCCGAACCTGCCGATGTTCGAGACCCACGGCCCGCCCTTGTCGATCTGGTTGTCGAACTGGGTCAGGTAGGTGCCGTCCAGGCCGAGGTTGAAGTTCCCCAGGTTGCCAGCCTGGATCAGCCAGTTGGCGCTGACGTCGATTCCGGCGACCTTCTGGCCTCCCAGGTTCATCGTGATGTTCTTGATGTACGCCAGGCTGCCATCGGGGTTGCGGACGAACAGGTTGATGTATTTCAGCGGATCGTCCGTGTAAGCGTTTTCCGGCAGGTTGGCGATCATGTTGGTCATGGTCACCTTCCAGTAGTCCACCGACACCGTCGCGTTCTTGATCGGCTCGAAGACCATGCCCAGCGAGAAGTTGTGCGACTTCTCGGGCACCAG
>JAEKKH010000402.1 GCA_019510465.1 Burkholderiales bacterium | reverse complement strand
TCTTGGCGTATTCGCCGGTCTGGATGTCCTTGAGCACTTGCTTCATGACCTTCTTGGTCTCTTCGGTCACGATGCGCGGGCCCGTGACGTACTCGCCGTATTCGGCGTTGTTCGAGATCGAGTAGTTCATGTTGGCGATACCGCCTTCATAGATCAGGTCGACGATCAGCTTGAGTTCGTGCAGGCATTCGAAGTACGCCATTTCGGGCGCGTAGCCGGCTTCCACCAGCGTCTCGAAACCGGCCTTGATCAGCTCGACCGTGCCGCCGCACAGAACCGCCTGTTCGCCGAACAGGTCGGTTTCGGTTTCTTCGCGGAAGTTGGTCTCGATGATGCCGGCCTTGCCGCCGCCGTTGGCGGTGGCGTAGCTCAGCGCGAGGTCGCGCGCCTTGCCGCTCTTGTCCTGGTGCACGGCCACGAGGTGGGGCACGCCGCCGCCTTGCGTGTAGGTGCTGCGCACGGTGTGGCCGGGGGCCTTGGGAGCGACCATCCACACGTCGAGGTCGGCGCGCGGCTGCACGAAGCCGTAGTGCACGTTGAAGCCGTGCGCGAAGACCAGCGAAGCGCCTTCCTTGATGTTCGGTGCCACGTCGTTCTTGTAGACGTTGGCGATCTGCTCGTCGGGCAGCAGGATCATGACCACGTCGGCGGCCTTCACGGCGTCGGCCACTTCGGCGACCTTGAGGCCGGCCTTCTCGACCTTGGGCCAGGAGGCGCCGCCCTTGCGCAGGCCGACCACGACCTTGACGCCGCTGTCGTTCAGGTTCTGCGCATGCGCATGGCCTTGCGAGCCGTAACCGATGATTGCGACCGTCTTGCCCTTGATGAGGCTGAGGTCGGCGTCCTTGTCGTAGTAAACCTTCATGATGCGTCTTTCCTATTTAATCTCTGGCACCCCCTGCGCAGGGGTGCGTTCACTCACAGTTGGCCGGAGGGATTCCGGTCCTTCATTTGCTGGTTGATGGACACGAGGTTGTCGTGAATGCGGAACAGCAGGATCAGCAATTCGCTGTAGACGCGAACCATGATCGCGCCAAAAATCAGGATCGCGAAGCCGGTAAGAATGCCTCTGAAGCCGCCGCTGAAGAGCGCGCCCACACCGGAAATCAATACCACCAGCAACCCCAGGAAATACAGTATCCGGATGACGATCGGGGTGACCATCTTCTCGAAGCCCAGCAAGTCTTGCATTACCTTCTCCTCGTGCCTTGGTTTAGAACAGTGGAACTGAGGGGATCTTCACCCCCTACACGCGCAGGATGCGCTCGCCGCGCCCGATGCCGCTGGCACCGGTGCGGACAGTCTCGAGGATAGCGCTACGGTCGATCGCTTCGAGGAAAGCGTCGTTCTTGCCGTGGTCGCCGGTGAGTTCGATGGTGTAGCTCTTGTCCGTGACGTCGATGATGCGGCCGCGGAAGATCTCGGCCATGCGCATCATTTCCTCGCGCTCCTTGCCGACTGCGCGCACCTTCACCATCATGAGCTCGCGCTCCGTGTACGCGCCTTCGGTCAGGTCGACGACCTTCACCACTTCGATCAGCCGGTTGAGATGCTTGGTGATCTGTTCGATCACGTCGTC
>JAEKKH010000032.1 GCA_019510465.1 Burkholderiales bacterium | reverse complement strand
GGCTTCGACCTGAAGAAGAACGACGTCCGCTTCGTCGAGGACGACTGGGAGAACCCGACGCTGGGCTGCTGGGGCCTGGGCTGGGAGGTCTGGCTCAACGGCATGGAGGTGACGCAGTTCACCTACTTCCAGCAGGTGGGCGGCATCGACTGCAAGCCCATCACCGGCGAGATCACCTACGGCCTCGAGCGCCTGGCGATGTACATCCAGGGCAAGGAGAGCCTGTTCGACCTCGAGTGGACGCCGGGCGTCACCTACCGCGACGTGTTCCACCAGAACGAGGTGGAGCAGAGCACGTACAACTTCGAGCACTCCGACGTCACGTTCCTGCTGCACGCGTTCGGCGAGCACGAGAAGATGTCCAGGCACCTCATGGAGCACCAGCTCGCGCTGCCCGCCTACGAGCAGCTGCTCAAGGCCGGCCACACGTTCAACCTGCTGGATGCGCGCGGCGCCATCAGCGTCACCGAGCGCGCCGCCTACATCGGCCGCATCCGCAACCTGGCGCGCGCCGTCGCGCAGAGCTACCTCGAGAGCCGCGCGCGCCTCGGGTTCCCGATGGCGCCCAGGGCGTGGGCGGACGAAGTGATCGCGCAGATCGACAAGAAGAAGCAGGCAGCCTGACCATGAGCGCGCAAGACAGCAAGAACCTCCTCGTCGAACTCGTCTGCGAGGAACTGCCCCCGAAGGCACTGAAGAAGCTGGGCGAGTCGTTCGCCTCGACGCTGGTGGCCAGCCTGCACGCGTCCGGCCTGGTCGGCGCCAACGCGCTGGCCGCGTCGTTCGCGTCGCCGCGCCGCCTCGGCGTGCACGTGCAGGGCGTGGCCGCCAAGGCCGCCGACCGCGCGCTGCAGCAGAAGCTGATGCCCGCGGCCGTCGCGTTCGACAAGGACGGCAACGCCTCGCCCGCGCTGCTCAAGAAGCTGGCGGCGCTCGGCTTCGGCCCGGAGGCCGTGCCCTCGCTCAAGCGCCTGCCCGACGGCAAGGCCGAGAGCCTGTTCGTCGATTCCACCGTCGCCGGCGCCACGCTGGCCGAGGGCCTGCAGAAGGCCATCGACGAGACGCTGGCCAGGCTGCCCATCCCCAAGGTCATGACCTACCAGCTGGCCGACGGCTGGAGCGACGTGCGCTTCGTGCGGCCGGCCCATCGCCTGGTCGCCCTGCACGGGGCCGACGTGGTGCCCGTCACCGTCCTGGGCCTGAGCGCCGGCCGCGTCACGCAGGGCCATCGCTTCGAGGCGAAGTCCGCCACGATCACGGTGCGCGACGCCGACAGCCATGCCGCGCAGCTGAAGGACGAGGGCGCCGTCATCGCGCCGTTCGCCGAGCGCCGCGCCGAGATCGTGCGCCAGCTGACCGCCGCGGCCGCCAAGCAAGGCCTCAAGCCGATCGAGGACGACGCGCTGCTGGACGAGGTCACCGCGCTGGTCGAGCGCCCGAACGTGCTCACCTGCCAGTTCGAGACGGACTTCCTGGCCGTGCCGCAGGAGTGCCTCATCCTGACGATGAAGGCCAACCAGAAGTATTTCCCGCTGCTGGACGCCGCGGGCAAGCTGACCCACAAGTTCCTCGTCGTCAGCAACATCCGGCCGGAAGACCCGGGCGCCGTCATCCAGGGCAACGAGCGCGTCGTGCGGCCGCGCCTGGCCGACGCGAAGTTCTTCTTCGACCAGGACCGCAAGAAGTCGCTCGCCGACCGCGTGCCGGCGCTCGGCAAGGTGGTCTACCACGGCAAGCTGGGCAGCCAGGGCGAGCGCGTCGAGCGCGTGCGCCAGATCGCGCGCGCGATCGCGGCCGAGCTCGGCGGCCATGGGCTGGTCGACCAGGCCGACACCGCCGCGCGCCTGGCCAAGGCCGACCTCGTCACCGACATGGTGGGCGAGTTCCCCGAGCTGCAGGGCATCATGGGCGGCTACTACGCCCGCCACGACAAGCTGGGCGACACCATCGCCGACGCGATCGAGGATCACTACAAGCCGCGCTTCGCGGGCGACGCGCTGCCGCGCAACCGCGCGGGCCTGGTGGTCGCGCTGGCCGACAAGCTCGAGACCCTGGTGGGCCTGTTCGGCATCGGCCAGGTGCCCACGGGCGACAAGGACCCGTTCGCGCTGCGCCGCCACGCGCTCGGCGTCATCCGCATGCTGGTCGAGGCGGCGCTGCCGCTCGACCTCGACACGCTGCTGGCGCTCGCCGTGCCGGCGTTCGGCGCGCTCATCGCCGATCCGCGCGCCGCGGTGTCGGCCTTCATCGTCGACCGCCTCGCCGGCAGCCTGCGCGAGCAGGGCTATTCGGCACACGAGGTCGACGCCGTGCTGGCGCTCGGCGTGCAGCGCCTGGCCGACATCCCGCGCCGCCTCGAGGCGGTGCGCGCGTTCGCCGCGCTGCCCGAGGCCGCCGCGCTGGCCGCCGCCAACAAGCGCATCGCCAACATCCTCAAGAAAAGCGCCGAGCCCATCGAGGCCAGGGCCGACGCCGCGCTGTTCTCCGAGGACGCGGAGCGCGCGCTGTGGACGGACGTCGCCGCGGTGCGCCGGTCGGCCGACGTGCTGTTCGAGGCTGGCGACTACACCAGCAGCCTCAAGGCGCTGGCCGCGCTGCGCGCGCCGGTCGACAGGTTCTTCGACGACGTGATGGTCAATGCCGACGACCCGAAGGTGCGGGCCAACCGGCTGGGCCTGCTGGCCACGCTGCACGGCGTGATGAACCGCGTGGCCGACCTTTCGCGCTTGTCTGCCTGAAATGAGGCCCACGCTCGCTCCGTTCCCCGCCCCCGTGAGGTGCGTGCGGACCTGCGGCAGGCCCGCGGGCTGGCGTACGCCTCGCCCGCGGCTGGCACGCTTGGGAGCGGCCGGGCCCTCGCCGGGCAAGGCAGCGCAGCCGTTCGTCCTTCCCGACTGAGGTTCCGCTCATGCCCATGCAAGCCCCCAAGCTCGTGATCACCGGCCGCGACGGCATCCTCAACATCTTCCGCAGCGACCACGTGAAGGCGCCGGAGGAATGGCAGCCGATTCCCGGCGCCCTGGAGGCCGTCGCGCGGCTGAACCATGCCGGCTGGCACGTGGTGGTGGCGACCAACCAGTCGGGCATCGGCCGCGGCATGATCGACATGACGTCGGTCAACGCCGTGCACCAGCACATGATGAAGCTGCTGTCGGAGAAGGGCGGGCGCATCGACGCCGTGTTCTTCTGCCCGCACGCCGCCACCGAGCAGTGCGAGTGCCGCAAGCCCGCGCCCGGGCTGATGCACGACATCGGCGAGCGCTACGGCGTCGAGCTCCACACCGTGCCGATGGTGTGCGACACGTTGCGCGACCTCGAGGCCGCCCGGGCCGCCGGCTGCCAGCCGCACCTGGTGCGCAGCGGCCGCGCCGCGGAGGCCGACGACGCCACCATCGCCGCCTGGCTGCAGGCGGTGCCCGGCACGGTGGTGCATGCCGACCTGTCCGCGTTCGCCGAGCACGTCACCGGCAACTGAGTCCCGATTTCCACGAGAACAACACCAAGGCATGACCAAGGCCCTCTCCGTCGTCCGCTCGCTCCTGTTCCTGGCCTACATGGCGATCACCGTGATCCCGTGGGGCTTCGTCGTGGTCGTCTGCTCGCCGTTCCTGAACAGCGACGCCGTCTACACCTGGTGCATCAACTGGGTGAAGCTCGCGCACCACGGGTCGCGCTGGATCTGCGGCGTGAAGGCGCGCGTCATCGGCATGGAGAACCTGCCGACGGCCGAACAGGCCACCGCGGCGGTGATCCTGGCGTCCAAGCACCAGTCCACCTGGGAGACCTTCGCGCTGCCGTCGGTGATGCCCCACCCGCTGGCCTACGTGTTCAAGAAGGAACTGCTCTACATCCCGTTCTTCGGCTGGGCGATGTCGCGGCTGGACATGATCCACATCGATCGCAGCCGGCGCACCGAGGCCTGGAACAAGGTGGCCGACCAGGGCCGGCGCCTCAGCAAGCTGGGCAAGTGGGTGATCATGTTTCCCGAAGGCACCCGCACGTCGCGCGGCAGCCAGGGCACCTACAAGGCGGGCGCGACGCGCCTGGCCATCGCGGTGGGCGTGCCGGTGGTGCCGATCGCCGTCGACTCGGCGCGCTGCTGGCCGCGCAAGAGCTTCTGGCTGAAGCCCGGCGTGGTGACCATCTCCATCGGCAAGCCGATCTCGCCGCAGGGGCGCCAGCCCGACGAGATGATGCGCGAGGTGCAAGCCTGGATCGAGGCCGAGATGCGCCGCCTCGACCCCGAGGCCTACACGGGCACGCCGGCCTGACGTCCGCGCGGGGCCGCGCTCAGTGGCCGCCGCGCGCCTTGGCGGCCAGGAACTCGACGACCTGCGTCGTGCGCTCCTCGCCCTTGGCCAGCGCGGGCGAGGTCATGTTCTGGCCCGCGACCACGATGGTGGGCACCGAGTCGACGCCGAAGGTCTCCATCATCTGGTTGGCCTGCTGTACCTTGGTGCGCACGCTGAACGAGGTGAACAGCGACATGAAGCGCTTGGCGTCGACGCCGTTCTTCGTCATGAACGCGGCGATGGCGTCGGGCTTGTCCAGGCGCTGGCCCTCCTTGTGCACGGCGTCGAAGATCTTCTGCTGCATCGCGTCGACCTGGTCCATCGCCTCGAGCGCGAAGTACATCGGCTGGAAGTTGGCGGCGTTCTGCAGGAAGCGCACCGGGTAGCGGTGGAAATGGATGCCGGCCGGCTTCTTGCGCAGCCAGGCCTCGAGCACCGGCTCGAAGTCGTTGCAGTGCGGGCAGGCGTAGCTGAAGAACTCGACCACGTCGACCTGGCCGGCCGGCGCCGACATGACGACCGGGGTGGCGACGGGCTTGTAGTCCTGGGGGGTGATCGCGCCCTGGGCGTTCGCGAGGCGGGTCAGGCCCAGGCCGAGCGAGGCGGCGGCGAGCGTGGAGAAGTGGCGGCGTTGCAAGGCAATCCTTTCAGGGAGCTCGGGCGCGGGCGCTCCGTCGCGGAGCCGCCGGCGGCAGGAAGGGAGGGGGCATTGTGACCACTCTTGGTTCCGGCTGCACGGCGGAGGTTCCCCGTCGCGCACGCCCGCGGCCGAGTCGTGCCGCTCAGCCTTCGGCGAGGATCCGGGCGGCCAGGGCCTCCACCACGTCCAGGGCCCGGGCGCCGCCCCGCGCCATCCAGGGGGACGTCAGGAAGCGGCCCTGCACCATCAGCGTCGGCACGCTGGCGGCGCCGCTGGCGTCGAACAGCCGATCCGCCTGCGCCACCCGCGCGGCGGTGGCGGGCGCGTTGAACACGCTCATGAATCGGTCGGGGTCGACGCCGTGGCCTGCCATGAACGCGGCGATGTCGGCCGGCGTGTCCAGGCGCAGGCCGTCCCGGTGCACGGCGTCGAAGATCGGGCGCGGCATCGTGCCGGCCAGGCCGAGTGCCTCCAGCGCGAACCACATCGGCTGGAAATTGCGGAAGTTGCGCTGGAACGGTACCGGCGAGCGGCGAAAGCGGATCTGCGGCGGCTGGCGCGAGAGCCAGGCCTGCAGCGGACGCTCGAAGGCGAAGCAGTGCGGGCAGGCGAAGCTGAAGAACTCGACGACGTCCACCTGCCCGGCAGGCGCGTCGACCGCCACCGGCGGGGCGACGGCCGTGTAGTCGCGCGGCGTGGCGATCGCGGGGGCCTCGACCTGCGCGAGCGCCGCGCGGGGCAGGGCCGCGCCCATGATCGCACCGGCGGCGAGGGCGGAGAAATGGCGACGCTTCAAGCGGGATCCTGTCGGGTGGTCAGCGCCGGGGGCGGCGCCGCATTGTCGCGGGCGCGGGCCGCCACGCCCTACAATTCGCGTCCATGTCCCGACCCGGCCCGGCCGACGACCTCTCGCAGCTCTCGCTCTTCGACGTCCCGCCGTCGGCCGGGACGCCGTCGGCGCCGCCGCGATCGCCGGAGCGCGGCGTGTCGCCTGGACGGCCCGGCATCCCGGCCCATACCCCACCCCCCACGCGGCGCGACGACGCCTCCCCGCTGCACTTCCGCCACCCGCAGGCCGAACGCGAGCTGCAGCTGGGCGAGCATCGCGTGGCGTACGCGCTGCGGCGCGCGCGGCGCAGCAGCATCGGCTTCGTGGTCAGCGCGGAGGGGCTGCAGGTGAATGCGCCGCGCTGGGTGTCGCTGCAGAACATCGACACGGCGGTGCGCTCGAAGTCCGGCTGGATCCTGCGCAAGCTGCAGGAGCAGCGCGAACGCGCGCGCCGCGTCGAGGCCGCGCGCATCGAGTGGCGCGACGGCACCACGCTGCCGTTCCTCGGCGAGACGGTCATCATCGTGCTCGACCCGCGCGTGGCCGGCGCGGTGCTCAATGCCGGCGGGCAGTCGCTGCCCGGCGTGCCCCGCCTCGTGCTGCACGTGGGCCTGCCGCAGGCGGCCGAGCCCGAGCAGATCCGCGACGTCGTCCAGAGCTGGCTGCAGCGCCAGGCGCTGCGCATCTTCGACGAGCGCTGCAAGCACTTCGCGCAGACGCTGGGCGTGCGCATGACGCGGCTGTCGCTCAGCTCGGCGCAGACGCGCTGGGGTTCGGCGTCGGCCGACGGCTCGATCCGCCTGAACTGGCGCCTCGTGCACTTCGGGCTGCAGGTGATCGACTACGTCGTCGCGCACGAACTCGCGCACCTGCGCGAGATGAACCACAGCGCCGCGTTCTGGGACGTCGTGCGCTCGGTGGTGCCCGATTACGAGAGGATGCGCAGCACGCTCAAGGACGTACCGGTACCGGTATTGGGCTGAATGCGCGTAAAGCGGGCATGAAGCCCGCCAAAGTGGGAAAACAAGCCCAAACACCCCCAAAAGGGGGATGGCGACGGTCGAGTCTGCGGGCACATTAACACTTGCATGCTGTCATCACCCGACAGGGACAGGGGAGCATCAGGGAGTGAAAGCCGGACATAACCGGCAGCAGGGCCGATCGTTTCGCGACGATCGGCTTTGTTTTTTCCCGCGCCAGTTTCCCGCGGCCGTGTAAAGCTGGCGTTCAGGTGGCCGAGAAGCGCCGGATGCCGTCCGCGTCGAGGTGGCCGCGCAACCGGCCCCTGCCGACGAGGGCATGCAGGTGCGCGACGGCCTCGCCCATCGCGAAGGTGGTCTGGTGCAGGTCGAGCTGGCGGCGGAACAGCACCGGCAGCAGGTCCGCGGCGCTGCAGGGTTTCGCGCGGCAGGCCTCGACCACGGCGTCGAAGTGCTGCTCGTGGTGTCGAACGAGCTGGTCGACGCGTTCGTGCACCCCCTTGAACGGCTTGCCGTGCGACGGCAGCACCAGCGTGTCGGCGGGCAACGCGCGCAGGCGCTCGATCGACGCGAGGAACAGCGGCAGCGGATCGGCCTCGGGCTCGAGGTCGATCACGCTGATGTTGGTCGAGATCCGCGGCAGCAGCATGTCGCCCGAGATCAGCACGCCGAGCGCCGGGCAGTGCAGCGACATGTGCTCGGGCGCATGGCCATGACCGGCGATGCAGTGCCAATCGTGGTCGCCGATGCGCAGGACGAGGCCGTCCATCAGCCGGCGGAAGCGCCGCGGCACCTGCGGCACCATGGCCGCGTAGTAGCCGCCGCGCCCGCGCACCTTGGCGATCGCCTCCGGGTCGACCAGGCCGTGCTCGCCGAAGAAGGCGGCCGCGTCGTCGCCGCCGAAGCCGGTGGTGGACTGGCTCGCCAGGCGCGCGGCGTACCAGTCGGTGGCGCTGATCCACAGGCGGCAGCCCCAGCGCTCGGTGAGCCAATGGGCGTTGCCGATGTGGTCGGGATGCATGTGCGTGACGATCACCCGCAGCACCGGCAGGCCGCCGAGCCGCTGCTCGAACACCTGCTCCCACGCGGCGTGCGTGGCGTCGTTGGCCACGCCGCAGTCGACGATGGCCCAGCCCTCGCGCCCGTCGTCGGCGCGGTCGCGCAGCAGCCACAGGTTGATGTGATCGAGCGCGAACGGCAGCGGCATGCGCAGCCAGCGCACGCCCGGCGCGATGTCGATCGCCTCGCCCGTGGCGGGCAGCGTGTCGCCCAGCGGGTAGGCCAGTTTCGATTCTTCTGCGTTGGCCATGCGGGCTCCGGTGGACTAGACTTCCGTTTACGTTAACGTCAGTCTACCCAATGAGCATGCCCGGCCTTCCGAAATGCGAATGCTCCCCCTCGGGGGGAAGGCGCTCCGCGCCAAGGGGGCGCCAATGAGTGCCTCTCCCAGTACGGCCGCCAGGAACAAGGCGGCGAAGACACTCGCCGCCAAAGGCGCGGCCAGGAGCTTCACGATCACCGAGCTGGCGGCCGAGTTCGACGTCACGCCGCGCGCGATCCGTTTCTACGAGGACGTGGGCCTGCTGGAGCCCACCCGGGCCGGGCGCAACCGCGTCTATTCGCAGCGCGAACGCACCCGCCTGAAGCTGACGCTGCGCGGCAAGCGCCTGGGCCTGAGCCTGCAGGAGATCAAGCAGCTGGTGGACATGTACGACTCGCCCTCGGATACGAAGCCGCAGCTGGAGGCCTTCCTGACGGTGCTGCGCTCGCATCGCCAGCAGATCGAGCTGCAGCTGGAGGACATCCGCGTGACGCTGGAGGAGATCGCCCAGCACGAGGCGCGCTGCGAGCGCCTGCTGGAGGCCGCCCGCGGCGCCGCGGCGCCTGTGCCCGCGGCCAAGCGCGCGGTGCGCGCGTGAAAGCCTGCTCGATTTACGTTTACGTAAACGTCAATTAAACTGCGGGCTCCGACGCCTGGCCGGGGCGGACGCGCATGCGCGCCCGCCCGGAATCGGCGACCATTTCCCACCCACCGATCCGCGGTGTCCCGAGAGGCGCCCACCAGGAGACGAGAGATGAGCAACCTGCCCGGCCTGAATTTCATGCTCGGTGAAGACATCGACGCGCTGCGCGACGCCGTGCACGCGTTCGCCCAGGCGGAGATCGCGCCGCGCGCGGCCGAGATCGACCGCAGCGACCAGTTCCCGATGGACCTGTGGCGCAAGATGGGCGAGCTGGGCGTCCTCGGCATCACGGTGCCCGAAGAGTACGGCGGCGCCAACATGGGCTACCTCGCGCACATGATCGCCATGGAGGAGATCAGCCGCGCCAGCGCCTCGGTGGGCCTGAGCTACGGCGCGCACTCCAACCTGTGCGTCAACCAGATCAAGCGCAACGGCAGCGAGGCGCAGAAGAAGAAGTACCTGCCCCGGCTGATCTCCGGCGAGCACGTCGGCGCGCTGGCGATGAGCGAGCCGGGCGCCGGCTCCGACGTCCTCTCGATGAAGCTCAAGGCCGAGGACAAGGGCGGCGTGTACGTCCTGAACGGCAGCAAGATGTGGATCACCAACGGGCCCGACGCGGACACGCTGGTCGTCTACGCCAAGACCGAGCCCGAGCTGGGCGCGCGCGGCGTCACCGCCTTCCTGATCGAGAAGGGCATGAAGGGTTTCGGGGTCGCGCAGAAGCTCGACAAGCTGGGCATGCGCGGCAGCCACACCGGCGAGCTCGTGTTCCAGGACGTCGAGGTGCCGGCCGAGAACATCCTCGGCCAGCTCAATGGCGGCGCCAAGGTGCTGATGTCCGGCCTCGACTACGAGCGCGCCGTGCTGGCCGCCGGCCCGATCGGCATCATGCAGTCCGTGATGGACAACGTCGTGCCCTACATCCACGACCGCAAGCAGTTCGGCCAGTCGATCGGCGAGTTCCAGCTGGTCCAGGGCAAGGTGGCCGACATGTACACGGTGCTGCAGGCCGGCCGCGCGTTCTGCTACACGGTGGGCAAGAACCTCGACGCGCTGGGCGCGGCGCACGTGCGCCAGGTGCGCAAGGACTGCGCCTCCGTCATCCTGTGGTGCGCCGAGAAGGCGACGTGGATGGCCGGCGAGGGCGTGCAGATCTTCGGCGGCAACGGCTACATCAACGAGTACCCGCTGGGCCGCCTGTGGCGCGACGCCAAGCTCTACGAGATCGGCGCCGGCACCAGCGAGATCCGCCGCATGCTGATCGGGCGCGAGCTGTTCTCCGAGACGATGTGAGGCCTGCATGAGGCCGCCCATATTCTCGCGGGCCGTGCGCCGGGCCGCCCCAAGGAGGCGCGCGGTCCCCTCGGGGGACGGAGCGCCGTACCCGGCGCGGGAGGGGTCGTCGGGTTCGCGGGCCGTGCGCCGGGCCGCCCCAAGGAGGCCCGCGGTCCCCTCGGGGGACGGAGCGCCGTACCCGGCGCGGGAGGGGCTCCGATGACACCGCTGCCGATCCTGCAGGGCGAGCGCTGCCTGCTGCGCGCGCTCGTGCCGCAGGACGCGCCGGCGCTCGTCGCGCACGCCGACGATCCGGCCGTCGCGCGCTCGCTGTTCGACGGCTTCCCGCAGCCCTATACGCCGGCCGCGGCCACCGCATGGGCGACGCACGAGTCGCAGTCGGGCGAGTTCGGGTGGGTCTGGGCGATCGCCGCCGACGGCGCGCTGGTGGGCTGCATCGGCCTTCGTCCGGATGCCGGCTGGCTGCGCTGCAATGCCGAGATCGGCTACTGGATCGGCCAGGCGCACTGGCGGCGCGGCATCGCCAGCGACGCGGTGCGCCAGGTCACCGACTGGGCGTTCGCGGCCGTGCCCGAGCTCACGCGCATCCACGCGCCGATCTTCGCGGCCAACGAGGCCTCGCAGGCCGTCGCGCGCAAGTGCGGCTACGTGCGCGAGGCGACGCTGCCGCAGAGCGCCATCAAGGACGGCAAGGTCATCGATCGCGTCGTGTGGGCGACGTACCGCACCGAGGTCGCGCGCCGCGACGCCGACATCGGCGCCGCGCTCGCCGCCACGGCGGCCAGCGCGATGGAGCGCACATGAACGCCGCCCGGCCGCCAGAAGGCGTTCGCCCCCCGGCGCGCAGCGCGGAGGCCTTGCCGTGACCGGTGCGGGCGCGGTCGCGTGCATCGGCGGCGGGGGCTTCCTCGTCGACGACGAGCGGGGCGTGCAGGAACGCCACCTGTTGACGCTGATTCCCGAGTCGCGCCGCCGCGAGCGCCCGCGCGTCGTGTTCCTCGGCCTCGCGCACGGCGACGCGGAGCGCGGGCAGTTCAAGGCGTACAAGATGTTCTCGAAGCTCGGCTGCGACGTCACCACGCTGCCATTCTTCCCCTACGAGATGAAGCGCGACTACCCGGCCGAGGCGAAGGCCGCCGACCTGGTGTACGTCGGCGGCGGCAACACGCCCGCGATGATCGCGGTCTGGCGCGAGTTCGCCTTCGACCGCGCGCTGCACGATGCCTGGCAGGCGGGCACCGTGTTGTCGGGCATCAGCGCCGGCGCGAACTGCTGGTTCGAGGACTACGTGACCGACAGCGTGCCCGGCGGCGGCGTGCGGGCGGGCCTCGGCTGGCTGCCCGGCACCTTCTGCCCGCATCTGGACAGCGAGCCCTGGCGGGCGCCCCTGCTCGCGGGCGCGGCGCGCGCTCCCGCATATGGCGTGCGCGAGGGCGGCATGATGATCGTGCGCCCCGGCACCGCGCCCGAGTTCGTGGCCGACAAGCCCGGTGTCACCGCGAACGTGCGCTGGCCGGGCGAAGCGGCGCGCGAAGTCCCTGCGCTCGACCTGTCCTCGCGATGAAACCCGCCGGTTCGTAAACTGGACGACCGCCTCAACGACTGCAGATCCCCATGCCCGACGACAACAGCAACGACAAAGACCTCTCCGGCCTCTTCGAGCAGAACGTGCGCTGGGCGGAGAAGCTGGAGCAGCGCAGCCCCGGCTTCTTCACGAGCCTGCTGACGCAGCAATCGCCGCAATACCTGTGGATCGGCTGCGCCGACAGCCGGGTGCCCGCCAACGAGCTGATCGGCCTGCTGCCGGGCGACGTGTTCGTGCATCGCAACGTCGCCAATGTCGTCGCGCACTCCGACCTGAACGCGCTGTCGGTGATCCAGTTCGCGGTCGACGCCCTCAAGGTCAAGCACATCATCGTCGTGGGCCACTCGAAGTGCGGCGGCGTGACGGCGGCGCTGAACAACTCGCGCGTCGGCGTCGTCGACAACTGGCTGCGCCACGTGCAGGACGTGCGCAATGCGCACATGGAATTCCTGCAGGCCGTGCCCGAGGCGCGGCGCGTCGATGCGCTGGTCGAACTCAACGTGATCGAGCAGGCGCGCAACGTGTGCCTGTCGACGGTGGTCGAGGACGCCTGGGTGCGCGAACAGCAGGTGATCGTGCACGGCTGGGTCTACGGCCTGCACAACGGGCTGCTGAAGGATCTCAGCTTCACCGTCGCCAGCATGGACGACGTCGGCCCCGAGTACCAGCGCGCGCTGTTCGCCCTGCGCCTGCGCTACCTGCCGGTCGCCTGAGGATCCCGGAAGGCCCGCGATGTTCCCGCACCAGCTGGACGACCCGCAAGCGTTCGCGATCGCCCGGGCGATCGTCGAGGGCTTCGACCGCCACTACCGGCTGTTCACCGCGACGGCGCGCGGGGCGAAGGCGCGCTTCGAGAAGGCCGACTGGCAGGGGCAGCTGGACGCGCAGCGCGACCGCATCGCGTTCTATGACCTGCGCGTCGACGAGGCGGTGGAGCGCCTGCACCGCGAGTTCCGCGCTGCCGAGCTGTCGCGCGAGACGTGGCACCAGGTCAAGCTGCACACGATCGGCCTGCTGATCGACCATCACCAGCCCGAGTGCTGCGAGACCTTCTTCAACTCGGTGACGACCAAGATCCTGCAGCGCGGCGACTATCGCAACGACTTCATCTTCGTGCGGCCCGCGCTGTCCACCGACTACCTCGAGAACGACGAGCCCGGCGCCACGCCGACCTACCGCGCCTACTACCCGACGCGCGAGACGCTGCACGAGACCTGCGTGCGCGTCATCACCAACTTCCAGCTGGAGGTGGAGTTCCAGGATCTCGCGCGCGATGTCGCCGACGTGGTGCGCGCGCTGCTGGGCGAATTGAAGGACGCGCGGCTGCGCGCCAACTTCCAGGTGCAGGTGCTGTCGACGCTGTTCTATCGCAACAAGGGCGCGTACGTGGTCGGCAAGATCGTCAACGGCTTCACCGAGCTGCCGTTCGCGCTGCCCATCCTGCACGGCGACGACGGCCTGCTGCTGATCGACACGGTGCTGATCGGCGAGGAAGACCTGCTGCTGCTGTTCAGCGCGGCGCGCGCCTACTTCATGGTGGACATGGGCGTGCCCAGCGGCACGGTGCACTTCCTGCGCACCCTGATGCCGCGCAAGACGCGCGCCGAGCTGTACGCGCAGGTGGGGCTGCAGAAGCAGGGCAAGGCGCTGTTCTACCGCGACCTGCTGCAGCACCTGCGCCATTCCAGCGACAAGTTCCGCATCGCGCCCGGCATCAAGGGCATGGTGATGCTCGTGTTCGACCTGCCGTCGTTCCCGGTGGTGTTCAAGGTCATCAAGGATTTCTTCCCGCCGCCCAAGGACACGACGCCGGAGCAGGTGATGGGCAAGTACCTGCTCGTCAAGCAGCACGACCGCGTGGGCCGCATGGCCGACACGCTGGAGTTCTCGAACGTCGCGCTGCCGCGCCACCGCTTCGAGGACGAGCTGATCGCCGAACTGAAGCAATTCTGCGGCAGCCAGCTGGAGGACGACGGGCAGACGCTGGTGATCCGCCATGCCTACATCGAGCGCCGCATGGTGCCGCTCAACATCTACCTCGGCGACGCGACAGCGGCGCAGATCGAGCAGGTGGTCGTGGAGTACGGCAACGCGATCAAGGACCTCGTCGCGGCCAACATCTTCCCTGGCGACATGCTGTGGAAGAACTTCGGCGTCACGCGCCTGGGCCGTGTCGTGTTCTACGACTACGACGAGATCGAATACCTCACCGACTGCAACTTCCGGCGCGTGCCGGCGCCGCGCAACGAGGAGGAGGAGATGTCGGGCGAGCCCTGGTACGCCGTGCAGCCGCGCGACGTCTTCCCCGAGACCTTCGGCCCGTTCCTGCTCGGCAACCCCGTGGTGCGCCAGGTGTTCATGGCGCACCACGCCGACCTGCTGGACGCCGGCTACTGGCAGCAGCAGAAGGAGCGCATCCTGGCCGGCTACGTGCACGACGTCTTCCCGTACGACCCGTCGCGCCGCTTCAGCGCTCGGCGCGCCGCCGCTCGTGCCGCCTCGACCCCTCTCGAAACGCAGGCCATGCAGCCTGCGGCAACCTGACCCACCATCCCTGAAGGAGCCCTCCATGTCCGATTCCATCGTCATCGTTTCCGCCGCCCGCACGCCCATCGGCGGCATGCTGGGCGACTTCGCCGCGCTGTCCGCGTGGGAGCTGGGCGCCGTCGCCATCAAGGCCGCGGTCGAACGCGCGGGCGTGCCCGGCGACGCCGTCGACGAGGCGCTGATCGGCAACTGCCTGATGGCCGGCCAGGGCCAGGCGCCCGCGCGCCAGGCCGTGCGCCGCGCCGGCCTGCCCGACTCCGCGGGCGCCGTCACGATGAGCAAGATGTGCGGCTCCGGCATGCGCGCGATGATGTTCGCGCACGACATGCTGCTGGCCGGCAGCGCCGACGTGATGGTGGCCGGCGGCATGGAGAGCATGACCAACGCGCCCCACCTCCTGTTCGCGCGCAAGGGCGTGCGCTACGGGGCCGCGCAGATGTTCGACCACATGGCCCTCGACGGCCTGGAAGACGCCTACGACCGCGGCCGCGCCATGGGCGTGTTCGCCGAGCAATGCGTGGCCAAGTACGGCTTCACGCGCGAGGCACAGGACCAGTTCGCCATCGATTCGACCACGCGCTCGAAGACCGCCAACGAGGACGGCTCGTTCGACTGGGAGATCGCCCCCGTCACGCTGCAGGGCAAGGCCGGCGACATCGTCGTCCAGCGCGACGAGCAGCCGTTCAAGGCCAGGCTCGACAAGATCCCGTCGCTCAAGCCCGCGTTCAAGAAGGACGGCACGATCACCGCCGCCAACGCGTCCAGCATCTCGGACGGCGCCGCGGCGCTGGTGCTGATGCGCGAGTCGGAGGCACTCAGGCGTGGCGCGAAGCCGATCGCGCGCATCGCCGCGCACGCCGTGCATGCGCAGGCGCCCGAGTGGTTCTCGACCGCCCCGGCCGGCGCCATCGCCAAGGTGCTCGGGAAGACGGGCTGGTCGGCGCAGTCGGTCGACCTGTGGGAAGTCAACGAGGCGTTCGCCGCCGTGACGATGGCCGCGATGAAGGAATTCGACCTGTCGCACGACATCGTCAACGTGCACGGCGGCGCCTGCGCGCTGGGCCACCCGATCGGCGCCTCGGGCGCGCGCATCGTCGTCACGCTGCTGGGCGCGCTGCGCAAGCAGGGCAGGAAGCGCGGCGTCGCGGCGCTGTGCATCGGCGGCGGCGAGGCCACGGCGATGGCGGTCGAGCTGCTGTAAGCGACTGTCGAGCTTGATACGCGGATGTAACTCCGACCGACCCGGCGCATGCGGCACACTGGCTGCCGTCGCATCGCGCCGCGCCGCCGGCCACCCTCCGGGGCGGCGGCGCGGGTCGTCCAGAACCGATCAAGCTCACCCCTGTCCCCCATGACCGACGCCTCCACGATCATTGCCGAAGAAGCCAGCATCGCCGCGCTCGTGCGCGTGGGCGAACGCATCGACCATGCCGCCCGCTACACGCGGGACGAGATCGCCCGCTTCGCCGCGCTCACGCAAGACCGCAACCCGGTGCACCACGACCGCGAGGCCGCGCAGCGCGCCGGCCTGCGCGACGTGATCGCCAGCGGCCAGCACACCTCCGCGCTGATGAGCGGCCTGGCCGCCACGCACTTCTCGCGCGCCGACGACGGCGTCGCGCGCTCGATGCTTTGCCTGCACTTCAACTTCGCCTATCGCGAGCCGATCTTCGCCGACAGCGACGTCGCCCTGCGCTGGGTGGTCTCCAGCACCGAATGGAACACCGGCCTCGACGGCGTCATCGCGCAGCTGGAGGGCAAGGCCCTGGTGGGCGACGTCGCCGCCGTGATCGCGCGCGGCACGGTGCTGGTGCGGCACGCCCGCTGACCATGGCCTGCGGACGCCTGATGCGATGAACCGCTGGCTGATGCGTCCACGCGTGCTGCAGGCGATCGCCATCGGCGTGTTCGCCTGCATCGCGCTGTTCCAGCTGCCCTTCAGCCCGGCCGCGAGCGCCCATTTCACGGCGCTGGCCGGCGCCCCGCCGTTCGACGAGCGGCCCGCGGGCTACACGCTGTCGGGCGTGCTCGCCGCGTTCCATGCGCTGGGCCCCCAGGGGCTGGCCGGCTACGCGGCATATCGCGCCGTCGACCTCGTCTTCCCCTGGCTGCTGTGCGCGCTCGTCGCCGCGGTGATGCTGCGCATCGACGCCGCGCGCGCCACGATGTGGCCCTGGCTGGCAGCCGGCGCCGACACGATCGAGAACGCGCTGCAGTTCGCCATCCTGCGCACGCGCGATGATCTGTCGCCCGAGCTGGTGCAATGGGCCAGCCTCGCCACCCAGGCCAAGTTCGTGATGTACGCGCTGATGCTCGTGTTCCTGCTGGCCGTCGGGGCGCGCACGCTTTGGCGCCAGCGCCGCGCCGCGCGCTGATCCCCGCCTTCGAAAGCCCGTCGATGACCCCTGCCACCGCCCGCAATGTCCTGATCATCGGCGCCTCGCGCGGCCTGGGCCTGGAGTTCGTGCGGCAGTACCGCGCCGACGGCGCCCGCGTCACCGCCACCGCGCGGTCGGACGAGGGCCTCGCGGCCATCGCCGCGCTCGGCGCCAAGGCCCTGAAGCTGGACGTGGCCGACGCCGCCAGCGCCTCGGGCCTGGCGTGGCAGATCGATGGCGAGGCCTTCGACACGGTCTTGCACGTCGCCGGCGTCTACGGTCCGCGCACGACGGGGCTCGAGACGCCGACGGCGGCCGACTTCGACGCCGTCATGCACGCCAACGTGCTGGGCGTGATGCGGCTGCTGCCGCAGGTCGCCGACGCGCTCGCGGCGCCGGTGGGCGGCCATCCGGCGGCGCGCATCGGCATCGTGTCGTCGCGCATGGGGTCGATCGCGCTGCGCGCCAGCGCGTCCGGCTGGCTGTACCGCGCGTCCAAGGCCGCGGCCAACTCGGTGATGAAGGACGCGTCGCTGGCGCTGGCCGGCCGCGCGCTGTGCGTCGCGTTCCATCCGGGCTGGGTGCGCACCGAGATGGGCGGCGCCGGCGCCGACATCGACGCCGCCGAATCCATCGCCGGCATGCGGCGCGCGCTCGCCGCGCTCGAGCCGTCGCGCACCGGCAGCTTCCTGAACTACGACGGCACGCCGCTCGCCTGGTAGCGAGCCGTCCCGGTTGCGCCGCGGCTGGTGGCGCACCACCGACCGACAACGATTGACGACGAGACCGCCATGCACCTCTCCGAAGACCACCGCGCCGTCCAGGACGCCGTCCGCGCCTACGTGCGCGATCGCATCACGCCCAACGCCGCCGCGTGGGATCGCGAATGCCACTTCCCGCGCGAGGAACTGCGCGGCCTGGCCGAGCTCGGCTGCTACGGCATCGCCGTGCCCACCGAATGGGACGGCGCCGGGCTGGACTACCTGTCCGTCTCGCTGATCCTCGAGGAGATCGCCGCCGGCTGCGGCGCCACGTCCACCATCATCAGCGTCACCAACTGCCCGGTGAACACGATCATGATGGCGTTCGCGAACGACGCGCAGAAGGAGCGCTTCCTCAAGCCGCTCGCGCGCGGCGAGCTGCTGGGCGCGTTCTGCCTGACCGAGCCGCACGTCGGCTCCGAGGCCGGCGGCCTGCGCACGACCGCCCGGCGTGAAACTGGACAGCACGGCGACGAGTACGTACTCAACGGCGTCAAGCAGTTCATCACCAGCGGCAAGAACGGCGACATCGCGATCGTGATGGCCGTCACCGACAAGGCCGCCGGAAAGAAGGGCATCAGTGCCTTCCTCGTGCCCACGAACACGCCCGGCTACGTCGTGGCGCGCATCGAGCAGAAGATGGGCCAGCACGCCAGCGACACCGCGCAGATCCTGTTCGAGAACTGCCGCATCCCGGCGGCGAACCTGATCGGCGAGGAAGGCCAGGGCCTGAAGATCGCGCTGTCGGGCCTGGAGGGCGGGCGCATCGGCATCGCGTCGCAGGCGGTGGGCATGGCGCGCGCGGCTTTCGAGGCCGCCGTGCACTATGCGAAGGAACGCGTGGCCTTCGCCAAGCCCATCTTCGAGCACCAGGCGATCCAGTTCAAGCTGGCCGACATGGCCACGCAGATCGAGGCGGCGCGCCAGCTGATCCACCACGCCGCGAGCCTGAAGGACGCGGGCCAGCCCTGCCTGAAGGAAGCGGCGATGGCCAAGCTGTTCGCCAGCGAGATGGCCGAGCGCGTGTGCTCCGCGGCGATCCAGGTGTTCGGCGGCTATGGCTACACCACCGACTTCCCGGTCGAGCGCATCTACCGCGACGTGCGCGTGTGCCAGATCTACGAGGGCACGTCCGAAGTGCAGAAGATCCTGATCGGACGCGCGATCTGACGGCCCCCACGCTCCTCCGTCGCTGCCCCCCGAGGGGGAGCTCGGATCGGCTCGGGTGCGACCCTCGCTTCCCGTGGCCCCCACGCTCCTCCCGTCGCTGCCCCCCGAGGGGAAGCTCGGTTCGGCTCGGGTGCGATCCTCGACATGACTCCGCATGAAACAGGTATTGACTGAGAAGAGCGGCATCCAGCCGATGCCGTCCTCGCGCCGGGTGGGCGCGTGGCTGCAGGTCGACGGTTCGCTGAGCGCGCGCATCGCATCGGTCAGCGGCAGGCTGACCGTGCGCGTGCTGCGCCAGGGCCCGGTGCGCCTGCAGCCGGCCGAGGCCGAGCGGCTGGGCTGCCCCGCGGGCGCCGGCGCGCACGGGCGCGAGGTGATCCTGCTGGCCGACGGCGTACCGGTGGTGTATGCGCGTTCGGTGCTGCAGGCCGTGCATGCGCGCGGCACGTGGAAGGCGATCCGCGGCCTGGGCAACCGCGCGCTGGCCGACCTGTTGTTCGGCCTGCCGCCCGCGCACCGCTCGCAGTTCGAGTTCGCGCGCTTCGCACCCGGCTCGGGCGTCGCCGCCACCGTGCACCGGCGCTGGCGCGAAGCCACCGGCGCCGACTGGGGCCGGCGCGAGGTGTGGGCGCGCTGCTCGGTGTTCACGCGCCGCGGCGCGCCGCTGCTCGTCACGGAGTGCTTCGCGCCGACCATCGCGGCGTTCGACGCGCCGCAGCGCGCCCGTGCGGTGCCATGGCGGGCGCCGGGCCGGCGGCAGAACTCGGGTCAACCCTGAGGCGCGCCGCGGGGCCGCCGTATTTCGAGGCCATTGCGCTGCAGTTCGTCGCAAAGCGCGGGCGCCGCGCGGCTGTCAGGGGAACCATTGGCATGGTGAGGCGATCCACGTCGCTACACTGATCCGCCGCTGCCCGTGCTGCCCGACAGCGTGGGCGCGCAACCGCCACATCAGGTGGCCCCGGCCCGTCGCGGCCGCGCCCCACGAGGGCGCTTTCGGCGACCGGCCGTTCACTGCCAACAACATCCGAGGACGTGCCTTGACTCCCTTCCGCCCCGCCACGCTCGTGGTCGCCCTGTCGCTGGCATTCGCCACGCAAGTCTCCATCGGCGCCGATGCGGCCGCTTCCGCCGCGGCACCCGTCGCCAGCGCGCCCGCGGTCTCGGAATCGGGCCTCGACAAGTCGGGCATGGATCCGTCGGTGCGCCCGCAGGACGACCTGTTCCTCGCCATGAACGGCGCGTGGTTGAAGAAGACCGAGATCCCGGCCGACAAGGCCTCGTGGGGCACGTTCTACCAGCTGCGCGAGCTGTCCGACCAGCGCGTCAAGGACATCATCGAGGAGCTCGCCTCCCGGCCGCAGCCCGCCGGCACGGTCAACGCCAAGATCGGCGACTTCTACAAGAGCTACATGGACACCGCGGCCATCGACGCCGCCGGCACCCGGCCGCTCGAGCCGTACAAGGCGCAGCTGGCCGCGGTCAGGAACAAGAAGGACCTGGTGCTGCTGATGGGCCACTGGGTGAGCTTCGTCGACGTGCCGCTGAACATGGGCATCGGCCCCGATTCGAAGGATCCGACGATCTACTCCGCCGGCACCTACCAGGGCGGCCTGGGCCTGCCCAACCGCGACTACTACCTGAAGGACGACCCGCGCTTCGTCAAGGCGCGCGAGGCCTACCTCGCCTACGTGCGCACGCTGCTGACGCTGGATGGCGACAAGAACGCCGTCATGCAGGCCCGGGCGGTGATGGCGCTCGAGATGAAGATCGCCAAGGCGCAGTGGTCGCAGGAAGCCAACCGCGACCCGGTCAAGACCTACAACCCGATGACGCTGCAGCAGATCTCGGCCAAGGCGCCCAACGTCGACTGGAAGGCCTTCTTCGCCGCGACCGACCTGGCCGACCCGCCGTTCGTCTCGATCACCCAGCCCAGCTACACCTGGGACCTGGCCAGGATGCTCAAGGGCGAGCCGATCGACGTCTGGAAGGCCTTCATGCGCGTGCGCCTGCTCGACGCCATGGCCACCAAGCTGCCGGCCGCCTTCCGCGAAGCCAGCTACCAGTTCCACGACGTGGCGCTCACCGGCCTGAAGCAGGACAAGCCGCGCTGGCAGCGCGGCGTCGCCGCGGTCAACGGCGCGATGGGCGAGGCGCTGGGCCAGGCCTACGTGTCCAAGTACTTCCCGCCGGCCTACAAGGCGCGCATGGTCGAGCTGGTCGACAACCTGCTCAAGACGTACTCGACGTCGATCGACGGCCTGACCTGGATGTCGCCCGCCACCAAGAAGGAGGCGCATGCCAAGCTGGCCAAGTACGCCGTCAAGATCGGCTACCCGGACGTCTGGCGCGACTACTCGGCCCTCGAGGTCAAGGCGGGCGATGCCGTCGGCAACAGCGTGCGCGCCGCGCAGTTCGACTACCACCGCCAGGCCGTGCGCAACAACAAGCCGGTCGACCGCACCGAATGGGGCATGACGCCGCAGACGGTCAATGCGTACTACGACCCGAGCAAGAACGAGATCGTGTTCCCGGCCGCCATCCTGCAGCCGCCGTTCTTCGACATGAAGGCCGACGACGCGGCCAACTACGGCGCGATCGGCGCGGTCATCGGCCACGAGATCAGCCACGGCTTCGACGACCAGGGCAGCCAGTACGACGGCGACGGCAAGCTGCGCAACTGGTGGACGCCGGAAGA
>JAEKKH010000316.1 GCA_019510465.1 Burkholderiales bacterium | reverse complement strand
CCGCCGATCTTGCGGACGGCGTGCAGCACGGTGGTGTGGTCGCGGCCGCCGAACAGCTCGCCGATCTCGGGCAGGCTCTTCTGCGTCAGCTCCTTGGCCAGGTACATCGCGATCTGGCGCGGGCGGGCGATGCTCGCCGGGCGCTTCTTCGAGTACATGTCGGCCACCTTGATCTTGTAGAAGTCGGCCACGGTCTTCTGGATGTTCTCCACCGAGATCTGCCGGTTCTGGATCGAGAGCAGGTCCTTGAGCGCCTCGCGCGCCAGCGCGATGTTGATCTCCTTCTGGGAGAAGCGCGAGTAGGCCAGCACCTTGCGCAGCGCGCCCTCGAGCTCGCGGACGTTGGCGCGCACGTTCTTGGCGATGAAGAAGGCCACTTCCTCGGGCATCTGGGCGGCTTCGGCCTCGGCCTTGCGGATCAGGATGGCCACGCGCATCTCGAGCTCGGGCGGCTCGATGGCCACCGTCAGGCCGGAGTCGAAGCGGCTGGTCAGGCGTTCGTCGATGTCGGCGAGACCCTTGGGATAGGTGTCGCTCGTCATGATGATGTGCGCCCGGCGCGAGAGCAGCGCCTCGAAGGCGTTGAAGAACTCCTCCTGCGTGCGCTCCTTGCCGGCGAAGAACTGGACGTCGTCGATCAGCAGGAGGTCCAGGTTGTGGTACTTGGCCTTGAGCTCGTCGAAGGTCTTGCGCTGGTAGTTCTTGACGACGTCGGAGATGAACTGCTCGGCGTGCAGGTACAGCACGCGCGCGTCGGGCTTGTCCTTGAGCAGCTGGTTGCCGACGGCGTGCACCAGGTGCGTCTTGCCCAGGCCGACGCCGCCATAGACGAACAGCGGGTTGTACATGGCACCGGGCGCGCCGGCCACGTGCAGCGCCGCGGTGCGGGCCATCTGGTTGGCGCGGCCGGCCACCAGCGTGTCGAAGGTCAGCGCCGGGTTGAGCCGGTGCGAGTTCATGGCCGGGGCCGCGTGCATCGGGCGCGCCTGGGGAGACACGGCGGCAGGATGGCCGTTGGACATGCCGCCCTGCGTGGCGGCGGCCGGCAGCGCCTGGTCGAACACGGCGCCGAGGCGTTGCGGCGGCGTGGCGGTGATGAAGCCGCTGCCGGACGAGACCGCGGCGTGGCCCGGCGCGGGCGTCTCGCGCGGCGCGAGGGCCAGCTCGAGCCGGACCGGCTTGCCGGCGAGCTCGGTCAGCACGGACTCGATGCGCGAGCCGTACTGCGAGCGGATCCAGTCGAGCTTGAAGCGGTTGGGCACGCGAACGAGCGCGACCGCGCCGTCACCCACGTCGGTGAAGTCGGCCGGCGGCAACGGCCGGATCCAGGTACTGAATTGTTGTTCGGGCAGCTCGGTCGCGAGGCGTTCGCAACTCCGGTGCCAAAGGTCTACGGACATTGTGGACAAGTTCTTCTCAAGCCGGCCGATTCTACCCGTGACTTCAGGCGCGAAGGCACGGTTATCCACAGAAAGACGCACGCGGTCAATCCCCCCGCAACGCACGGCCGCACGTGGCAAGTCATTGACTCACAACGGCTTTCTCTGCTCTAATCTCAGGTTCGCCGGAGAATTTCCATCATGAAGCGCACCTACCAGCCCTCCAAAGTCCGCCGCGCACGCACGCACGGCTTCCTCGTCCGCATGAAGACCCGTGGTGGCCGCAGCGTCATCGCCGCGCGCCGCGCCAAGGGTCGCAAGCGTCTGGCCGTCTGATTCCAGACGCCGGACTGAACGCTTCGCCGATCAGGAATTGCACAGCGGCCCACGCCGCTGCCGATGCCCGGACGCAGCCCTCCCCCCCGGGAGCGCCGCCTTCGATCTGCGTCGATTTCCTGCTTCGCGGCACACCCGGCCGGCGGCCATGACCGCAGCCGACCTCGACTCCCCGCTGCTCGGCCGGATCGTCCGGCCGGTGGACTACGTGCGCGTGCTCGCGACGCCCATGCGTCTGCGCAGCCCCCATTTCGCCGTCCACCACCTGGCCGGCCGGCCGCTGCCATTGCGCCGGCCGCCGGCTGGTCCGCCCGGCGGGTCCGGGGTCGTGGCGTCGGCCGCCGCCGATACGGGCGAAGGTGGCCATGCACCGGTTACCGCCAGCTTGTCTACAGAGTTATCCACAGGTGGCTCCGGCGCCGGGGAAAGCGATGTGGACGACTTGCATGTTCAGTGCCCGGAATCGCTGGTGGAAACCCCGACGTGCGCCGGCGGCATCGATCGCTGGCTCGGCCTGGTCGTGCCCAAGCGCCATGCGCGCCGCGCCGTCACGCGCACGCTGATGAAGCGGCAGATCCGCCACATCGCCGCGGCCTGCGCGGCGCAGCTCGAGCCCGGCTTGTGGGTGGTGCGCCAGCGCCATCCGTTCGACGCGAAGCAGTTCCCGAGCGCCGCCTCCGATGCCCTGAAGGAGGCCGCACGCGCCGAGCTGCGCGCGCTGTTCGAACGCGCCATGCGGGGCGAGCGCGACCGCCTGAAGCCGCGGCCGCCAGGCGCGTCCGACGCGCGGTCCGGCAAAGGCTCGAAGGCGAGACCGGCGCCCGCCGGCTCCGCGCAGGGGCCGTCATGCGCGCCCTGAACACGCTGTGGCGCCTGCCGCGTGCCGCGCTCATCGGCCTGGTGCGAGCCTATCGCCTGCTGCTGAGCCCGTGGGTCGGCCAGAGCTGCCGCTTCACGCCGACCTGCTCGGCCTACGCGGTCCAGGCGCTCGACAAGCATGGCGCGATCGTCGGCACCGGGCTGGCCGGCTGGCGCATCCTGCGTTGCAACCCGTGGTGTCACGGCGGCTGCGACGAAGTCCCCGACAATATGCCTTGGAACCGAACCAGGGCGACCCCATCTGCGGGCCTGTTCAGCGCGCTGCTGGACCGTGATCCCGGCTCCGCACCGCCCGCGACGACCGCGGCCGACAAGACAAACCTCTCCAACACCCCCACATGACCGAATTCCGCCGCACCCTGCTGCTGGTCGTCCTGATGATGTCGTTGCTGATGCTCTACGACAAGTGGCGCGTCTATCACGGCGACACGTCGTTCCTGGCACCGAAGCCTGCCGCCACGAAGCCGGTGGCGACTTCGCCGTCGGCCTCGGCGCCGGCCGTCGACAACGCGGTGCTCGCCACGGCCGCGGCCTCGCCGGCCTCGGGCGCGGCGTCGGCCGCCGCGGCGAACCTGCCGGTCGAGGACGTCGTCATCCAGACGGACGTCGTCAAGGCCAGGATGAGCACGCTGGGCGGCGACCTGGTCGACCTCGACCTGCTGAAGTACCAGGAGGTCGACAACCACAGCGAGATCTGGCGCCAGATGAAGGCGTTGGTGGGCAAGCACGACGTCGTGCCGCCCAAGACCGACGTGAAGGTGTTCGACACCAACGCCGCGCAGTTCTACGCCGCCCAGACCGGCCTGGCCGGCCTGCCCGGCGAGGCGCTCGCGCACAACGTGATGCGCCTGGCGAGCAGCGAGCGCACGCTGGCCGACGGCAAGGACCAGCTCGTGGTGCGCTTCGAGTCGCCCGAGGTCAACGGCGTGCAGCTGGTCAAGACGTACACGTTCCACCGCGGCAGCTACGCGATCGACGTCGCGCACGAGGTCGTGAACCACTCCGGCGCGCCGGTCAAGCCCGACCTGTACCTGCAGCTGGTGCGTGACGGCCGCATGCCCGAAGGCGGCTACCTGAACGGCCCGAGCTCGTACACGGGCCCGGCGGTGTATCGCGACGACACCTTCCACAAGATCGATTTCTCCGACATCGCCAAGGCCAAGGCCAAGGGCGTCAGCGCGCTCGACTCCAAGGAAGCCACCACCAACGGCTGGATCGCGATGATCCAGCACTACTTCTCGTCGGCCTGGATCCTGGCTCCGGGCACCTCGCGCAGCTACAGCGTGGGCGAGTTCGACCCGAGCGTGCACGGCCAGCCCACGTACTTCACGGCGATGTTCACGCCGATGGGCACGGTGGCCCCGGGCGCCAGCCAGACGGTCAAGGCGACGCTGTTCGCCGGCCCGCAGGAAGAGAAGCTGCTGGCCCCGCTCGCGCCCAACCTCGAGCAGGTCAAGGACTACGGGCGCCTGAAGATCATCGCGCAGCCGCTGTTCTGGCTCCTGAGCAAGATCCACACGGTGATCGGCAACTGGGGCTGGTCGATCGTGGCGCTGGTGGTGCTGCTCAAGATCGCGTTCTACGGCCTGAACGCCAACGCGTACCGCTCGATGGCCAAGATGAAGGCCGTCAACCCGCGCATCCAGGAGCTGAACGTCCGCTACAAGGACAACCCGCAGCAGAAGCAGCAGGAGATCATGAAGATCTACCGCGAGGAGAAGGTCAATCCTCTCGGCGGCTGCCTGCCGATCCTGATCCAGATGCCGATCTTCATCGCGCTGTACACCGTGCTGACCTCGTCGGCCGAGATGCGCGGCGCGCCCTGGATGGGCTGGATCCACGACCTGTCCATCATGGACCCGTACGCGATCCTGCCGATCCTCATGACGGCCACGTCGCTGATCCAGGTCTCGCTGCAGCCGACCCCGGCCGACCCGGTGCAGGCCAAGATGATGTGGCTGATGCCGCTGGCCTTCAGCGCGGCGCTGTTCTCGTTCCCGGCCGGCCTGACGCTGTACTGGGTCACGAACAACGCGCTGACGATCCTGCAGCAGTGGATGATCAACCGCGGCATCGAAGGCGACAAGGGCAAGGGCCTGAAGGCGACCGACGCGAAGATCGTCAAGGGCTGAGCTCCCGCCTGTCGCCCGACGACGCCGCGTTCGGCCCCGCGCCGACCGCGGCGTCCTTCATTTGACGACAATCGAACCCGGATGAACGCCGCCGCCGACCTCGCGCACCTGACCGACCCCATCGTCGCCATCGCCACGGCGCCCGGGCGCGGCGCGGTGGGCATCGTGCGGGCGTCCGGCAAGGACCTGTCGGCGCTGATCGCGGCGGTCTGCGCGAAGCCGTTGACTCCGCGCGTGGCGCACTACGGACCGATCCTGGACGCACAGGGCCAGGCGCTCGACCAGGGCCTGGCGATCCACTTCCCCGCACCCAACTCGTACACCGGCGAGGAGGTGCTGGAGCTGCAGGCGCATGGCGGCCCGGTCGTGCTGCAACTGATCCTGGCGCGCTGCCTGGAGGCCGGCCGCGGCATCGGCCTGCGCCTGGCCAACCCGGGCGAATTCACGGCGCGCGCGTTCTTCAACGACAAGTTGGACCTCGCCCAAGCCGAAGCCGTGGCCGACCTGATCGACGCCAGCACCGAGGCCGCCGCGCGTTCGGCCGGCCGCTCGCTGGCAGGCGCGTTCTCCAAGGAGATCGCCGCGCTGGCCGAGCGCATCGTGCACCTGCGCATGCTGGTCGAGGCGACGCTGGACTTCCCCGAGGAAGAGATCGACTTCCTCGAGAAGGCCGGCGCGCGCGCGCAGCTTGCCGACATCCGCGCGCGCCTGGCGGCCGTCATGGCCCGCGCACGCCAGGGCGCGCTGCTGCGCGAGGGCCTGCGCGTGGTGCTCGCCGGCGCGCCCAACGTCGGCAAGAGTTCGCTGCTGAACGCCCTGGCCGGCGCCGAACTGGCCATCGTCACGCCGATCGCCGGCACCACGCGCGACCGCATCACCGAGACGATCCAGATCCACGGCGTGCCGATCCACATGATCGACACCGCCGGCCTGCGCGAGGCCAGCGACGAGGTGGAGCGCATCGGCATCGAGCGCAGCTGGCAGGCCATCGCCGACGCCGACGCCGTGCTGTTCCTGCACGACCTGAGCCGCGCGGACGATCCCGCCGCGCAGGCCGACGACGCCGCGATCGCCGACGCGCTCGCGCGCGCGCACGCGGCTGAGCCGCTGCACGTCTACAACAAGCGCGACCTCGCGCCCGACCACCCGCTGCCGGCGGGCGCCCTGGCACTCTCAGCCCAGACGGGTGCCGGGCTCGACGCGTTGCGCGACGCCTTGCTCGAACGCGCCGGCGCCACGCATGTGCCCGACGGCGTGTTCATCGCGCGCACGCGTCACGTGCAGGCGCTCGCGCGCACGGACGAGCATTTGCTGCTCGCCCAGGCCCACGCCGACCAGCGCGACGCCGCGCTCGATCTCTTCGCCGAGGAACTGCGGCTCGCGCACGGCGCGCTCGGCGAGATCACGGGCCAGTTCACCGCCGACGACCTGCTGGGGGAGATCTTCGGGCGGTTCTGCATCGGCAAGTAGTGCCCTGCGCGCGTGTCGTGCTCCGAGCAAGCAAGCACGCAGCCCCGACCATCAATGACCTTGCGGGAAGGCGTACGGTGTCGTCGTCGGATCAGCGGCGGGC